>NZ_OY725724.1 GCF_963360655.1 Collinsella aerofaciens | reverse complement strand
GAGGGGCGCGTGGTGCACATATACAGCGACGACCTCTCCCGCGAGCTCGTCGCCCACGCCGTCGGCACCGGCGCCGACAGCTGGTGCGAGGGGCAGTGGGAGACATCGCCGGCGCAGCCCGAGGAGCTGCCGACCCAGCCGGTGGGGACCGTGGTCGAGCAAATCGCCCCGCCCAGGACGAAACCCGGTTTCGAGAGGTTCGACTTCGGGAGGGCCGAATGATGGCGGGCGCGGGGGCGAGCCCCTACGAGCTCGCGAGCGACGCCGCGTCGAGGCTCGGGATCGCCGTCGGGGCGGAGGAGCTCGCGACCCTCGCCTCGGACCTCGACCTCGGCGACGGGGAGATGGCCGCCGTGGCAGCCACCTTCTCCTACCTTGCGGAGAAGAGGAGGCTCGCCTCCATCGAGACGCTGCTGAGGCTGAGCAGGCTGCCCAGGCGCGAGCCCAAGACCTTCGAGGGCTTCGACTTCTCCAGGATCCAGGGCCGGGACGCGGCCGCGCTGGGCAAGCTCCCGTCGCTGGCCGACCTCTACGCGCACCGCAACGTCGCCTTCGTCGGGCCCGGCGGCATAGGGAAGACGCACCTCGCGCAGGCCTACGGGCGCGAGTGCTGCATGCGGGGGCTCAAGACCTACTACATAAAGGCGACCGAGCTCAGGGACAGGTTCCAGAAGGCCGTCCAGCGGGGAAACACCTCGCGGGTCGTCTCCTCGCTCGTCAAGCCGTCGTGCCTCATCGTTGACGAGGTGGGGAGATGCGTCTACGACAGGCCGTGCACCGACCTGTTCTTCGATGTCGTCGACAGGCGCTACGAGAAGGAGGGGCCGAACGCGATGGTCCTCACGAGCAACATCGCCCCGAGCGGGTGGGATGAGTTCTTCACGGGCGACGACACGCTCCTCTGCGCCCTCGACAGGCTGTTCGACAAGGCGTCGGTGTTCGTGATGCGGGGCCCGAGCTACCGCGGCAGGGAGCTTGACACCTACTCGGTGGAGGCCGTCCCCCAGGCGGTGAAGGTGAGGGGGATCCAGCCCGAGGGGATGTAGGAATGCGATAGGAAAGTCATAGATGCGGGCGTGTTGGCTAAAATGGGTCGGCCG
>NZ_OY725723.1 GCF_963360655.1 Collinsella aerofaciens | reverse complement strand
TAAATAACGTGTTAAGCGGATTGGTGACGCTAAAGCCTAAATGAGTGTCGGTTGTTGTGCCGGTATCCGAAGCCCCTTCCCAGCGAATAGTGGAGCGCAATCCCGAGTGGTGATTACAACAACCTGGCGAAGCAACAGCGATAATCGGGGTCTTGAGGACATCGGTTACGAAAGGGGCTTGGGATAGGGCCCGCCAGCCGTCATCGGAGCTGGGTAGGCGCGGGTAGAGGTCATGCACCTGCGGTGGGCAGCGCCAGTAGCGGAATGCGGTTTGGGCTTATAGGACAAAATGTGTGTCCCGATAGAACATCCGTTTCTATCCATTAATCAAGCCAGAACGGGTACGGGTCCCTGTGGTGGAGGTCCTCCCACACGGCCCTGTCGCCCCACTCCGGCCCTCCGTCCTCGCGCGACGGCGAGGCGGAGTAGACGCTGAACAGGAAGTCGATGTCCGCGTCGGTCGGCATCGCGGCGAGCTTCTCGCGCGCCGTCCTCGCGTCCCCCGAGTGCGCGTGGCACCACCAGA
Source organism: Collinsella aerofaciens (assembly GCF_963360655.1). NCBI lineage: Bacteria > Bacillati > Actinomycetota > Coriobacteriia > Coriobacteriales > Coriobacteriaceae > Collinsella > Collinsella aerofaciens. The sequence goes on along the minus strand of NZ_OY725723.1, from coordinate 1,102 downwards.
ACACCGCCTTCACGCGCTTGACCGACGTCAGCCCCCGGTGGTTGCGCAGGACGGCCCTCAGCTGCGAGTTCACCCCTCCCTCGATCATGTTGTTGGTCGACGGCAGCGGGCCGGCCTTGGCTAGGGCGGGGTCGAGGTAGGTGAACAGCGTCCCCGCCGACACCAGCGACGACAGCGACGAGCGCGCCCGCCTCAGCCTCTCGTGGGTGTAGACCCTCCTGCCGTCCACCACGGTCCTGTCCTCCAGGAAGTCGGCCCAGAACCCGCACCAGTCGAGGTAGCGCTCGACCCAGAGCTCGGCCTGGTGCAGCGTCTCGATGCCCATGAGGTCGCGCGCGATGAGGTAGAGCTCGCGCCCCGCCTGGAGCTTCGGCCGCGTCGTCGTGTAGCGCTTGACCTGCGAGAAGGCGTGGAAGGTGCACCTCTGGACCCTGGTGCGCGGCCAGGTCTCGCGCACGGCCTTGGCGAACCCGCTCCCGCCGTCGGTGACGACCACCTCGGGCGCCGGGATCGGCGACATGAGGGCCGACCACGCCCTCGAGTTCTCCGACCTCGCCATGTACCAGGAGACCACCCTCTCGCCGCTGCAGCATATGAGCACGACGAGGTCGCGCGCGACCCAGATCCCGTCGACGTGGAGCACGCGGTGCAGCTCGCCGTCGGGGACGGGCATCGGCCAGACCTCCCAGAACTCGGCCGTCCTGCGCCTGAAGGACCGCCCGCCGCCCGGCATCGCCGCCTGGGAGTCCTTGGAGAGGAGCCACCCGAGGAACTCGTCCAGCCTCGTCGCCGTGTCGTCGTACCTCACCGTCGTCGACGCGCCGCAGGCCGTGCACCTCCACCGCTGGGACCCCGATGAGGTCCTGCCGTTGCGCTTGGTCCGACCGCCGCAGTAGGGGCAATAAACGGCCTTCATGGGCACCTCTTCCGAAAGGATATTTAACGGTTCCGGAAAAGGTTATCTACCTGCGGGAACGATAGGCAACCGGACACACATTCTGTCCGAGCGGTTAAAAGCGGGCACGGAATTTAAACGGCTGAAAAAGGGGCATCGACCTGCGCCGATGCCCCCAACGTGGACACACATTTTGTCCTATAAGCC
>NZ_OY725722.1 GCF_963360655.1 Collinsella aerofaciens | reverse complement strand
ACGACCACGCTCTTCATGTTGTCGGTGAGCACGGTCGCGGGCACGCCCAGCGCCGAGAACGCGTGCAGCATCCCGATGAGGAGGTTCTCCTGGCGTGCGTTCGGGAAGAACTCGACGTGGGCGCCCCCGCAATGGTGGCAGACCATGGCGAAGCAGGCGATCCGCGCCCGCTCCCCGCCAGGGCGCTCGACCGCGACGAAGCCCCAGTCCATCTGGTAGGCCTCTCCGGGCGCCGTCCTGAAGCGCTGGCCGCGGCAGCCCTGCGGGGCCGCCTGCCGCCTCTTCGCGGGCACGAGGTCCCGGTGCGCGGCGATATAGGTCTTCACCGTGGTGAGGCCGCCGGCGTAGCCCTGGCCGAGCAGCCGCTCGAATATCACCTGCGAGTTGGTGACGCCCTTCCGCAGGAGGTCGTCCACCAGGCCGGTGTGGCCGGCGAGCACGCCCGGCGCGGCCCTCCTCCCGCTGTTCCCGTGGGGCAGGGCCCTGAACCCGTGTGCCCTGACCGTCCTCGCGCGGGAGCGGGTGAGCCCCGTCCTCCTGCAGAACTCCGCGAGGTTGCATGCCTGCGGGTCGAACCCGTCGCCCTCCTCCGCGGCCATCTCCCGGAGCGCCGCGTCTATAATCTCCTGTAGGTCATCGTGTCTCTCGTTCACCTCAATGGTCCTCCTAACGCCGGCGTGTTGGCACCACCAGCGTAGTGGCGGCGGGGAGGCACGGTGGCCATTATTCGGTGACCGGGATTGGTCAAAATAGTTTGACTATTAGCGGCTAAAATCGCCCGGCGCTAACATTACTATGACACGCTTTGTGTCCCCAATAGATCTCGTACTGGCTATGTACGAACTTTGCGGCTGGTTTTCTGTTTTCGAGCCGACCCCCGCTGTCGAAATGCAGTTAAAAATCGCGTTAAAGGAGAATCGCAATTCCAGCACGCAGAATCTGTTCGAACTTGGAGAAGGCGAAGACGAGATTCCTTGGAAACGAGTTTATGCCCGCACAACCGTAAAGGTCCCAGTAAATGAAGGCCAAACGAACAATCGCGAGGATGGAAGAGAGGTTACGAAACTCAAAGGTACTTCGCTTTGGATGAGAAAGCCACTCATCGAACTGAGCGACTTGCATCGATTCGCCGAAAAGGTCAAAAGTCAAATGTGGGGAAAGCAGTTTTATGATGCCGCTCAGCAGGTTATCGGCATTGCTGCATCTCCACTCGAGGTCGCGGGGGTCCTGCTTCTAAGTCGTTCTCGACGTCTAGGTGGTTCAGGATTCAGATACGTATACCTCAACGATTTAACCCCTCTATCCGAGGAAGCCCAAAGCATCGCAGGTCAAAAGGTTTGCTACGGTGACATCGTGATTGTAAACCCAATCCTAATGAAGGCAGCAATTATCGAAATCCAAGGTGAGGTCATCCATGGGTCAGGCGCGGTACTTGACCAAGATGCGGAGCGCATGACTGCGCTCCAGAGCATGGGTTTCGATGTGTTCTTGGTAACCCACGATATGCTTAACGACAAAAAACAGCTAGACGCCATAATCAAAAGCGTCTGCAGTCGTTTGGGGATTCGATATAAAGCCAAATCCGAGGCAATGAAGCGCGCCGAGACGCGACTGCGAGCAAATGTTCTGTGCAACTGGTTGGAACTCGGAAATTAGCCGGCGACAAGGCGCTAGAACGACCTAGTTTTCCTGCTAGTGAATTAGTATCATTTCAAAACTATGCCGGATTACGGGGCTGGACCCGGACCGGCCGTCCATACCCTGCATTTCACGGAATGCGCAAGC
>NZ_OY725721.1 GCF_963360655.1 Collinsella aerofaciens | reverse complement strand
TGTTAGCGTCAATATAATTTTCACCATTTCCACCAACGCATTTTCGCCAATCGCGCCAACGCGGATACGCCGGATTCGCCAACGCGGATGTGCCGCTTTCGGCGCCTAGGCGCCCTCCTCCTTCCCGTCCTCACCGCCGATGGACACGTCCTTCAGGCGGTACGACCGGCCCGTTATCTTGATCATCGCGCAGTGGTGGCACAGCCTGTCGGCGACCGCCGAGGCCGTGACGTTGCTGCCGAACACGTCGCCCCACCTGCCGACCGGCACGTTGGTCGTGACGATCGTCGACCGCTTGAGCGCGTAGCGCCTGTTCACCAGCTGGAACAGAAGGTCGGCGCCCTCCTTCCCGATATCGAGGTAGCCCAGCTCGTCTATTATCAGCAGGCTGCAGTGCTCGTAGAACCGCATCCTGCGCGCCAGCGCCTCCTTCGCCGAGGCGTGCTTGAGGTCCTCGACCAGCCTCGAGCAGTCGGCGAAGTACACCTGCTTGCGGGCCATCACCGCCTCGTGGCCTATGGCTATCGACAGGTGGGTCTTGCCGACGCCCGGGCTGCCGACGAGCACGACGTTGTCGCCGCGGTCGACGAACTCGAGCGTGGCCAGCTGCTCGACCAGCCCGCGGGGCACGCTCGGCTGGAAACCCCAGTCGAAGTCGGCCAGCGTCTTTATGTAGGGGAAGTTGGCCATCCTCGTGCGGCGCTCGTCGTCGGCGCGCCGCTTGAGGGCTATCTGGGCGTCGGTGAGCTCGAGCATGGCGTCGACCAGGCTCTTCCTCCCGTCGGCGACGAGCCTGACGTACTCGGGCACCGACGACGCCATGCCCTCGAGCCCCAGCTCCTCGAGATTGGCCGCCAGGCGGTTGAGCGGGCTGGCCTGCACCGCGGCGCTCACAGCGAGCCCCCTATCGAGTCGAGCAGCCCGAGGTTGGCGGCGGCGGCCGCCTCGATGTCGCCGGCGGCGTCGCCGAACCAGCGCTTCCCGGCCATGGCCTCGGCGTAGTGCGCCGGGTCGTAGGCCGGCCCGCCCGCCACGTGCGTCGCCACCAGCTCGCCGCCGACGTAGCAGTCCATCGCGCCGCCGGGCATGCAGACGATGCGGGCGGGCCTGCCGATGCAGCGCCTGGGCACCGACATGGGCTCGCCGTGCGCGCTGACCAGCATCGTGGCCGGCACCCTGGCCACGCGCACCACGTCGCCCATCGCCTCCTCGAGGGCGCGGAGGTTGCCGACGGGCAGCAGCGCGTCCTTCTCCTCCATGAACAGCGCGGAGGGCGGCAGCCCCGTGGTCTCGTTGGGCTCGGAGTTGCTGGCGTCCTCGATCCGCGCGATGATCTCGTCGATGTCGTCCCAGCCGTCGAAGTCGCCCTGGTAGGCCGCGAGCCGCGACAGGAAGCGGTTCGACGACTCGACCTTGCCCTTGGTCTGGGGGCTGCGCGGGCGGCACAGCTTCAGCTCGAAGCCGGCGGCCTTGGCGAACTCGTATGCGCGCTGGACCTTGAGGCGCCTGCCGCCCTTGACCGTCACCAGGGCGGACATGTTGTCCGTGACCCACTCGCGGGGCACGCCGCCGAGCCTCGCGATCGTGGCGTACATGCACCTGACCAGGTCGTCGGTCGTCCTGGTCCCCGACCGGATGAATATGTGCCTGCGGGAATGGCCCAGCGTCGCCGCGAACACGTTGAACTCGAACAGCTCGCCGTCGCGGTTCGCCATCCTGACCGACTCCTTCCAGTCGAACTGCAGCTGCAGCCCGGGCGGCGTCTCGAAGCGCGGGTGCGGTTCCGGGCCGACGGAGGCCCCGACGGCGATACCGTTCTTGCGCATGAACTGGGTGAAGGCGTTGTAGCCGGCCAGGTTCTCGCCGGGATACCTGTGCAGCAGCCACTCGTGGATGCCCTTCTTGGTGACCCCCGGCAGCTGCGCCTTGGCGGCCACCTCCTCGATGTGCGCGTCGAAGGAGCCCGCCCTGTCGGCGCGCCCGTCGCGGGGCCGGCCGCCCTCGGCCCTCCAGTACGCCGCCACGGTGTGCCTGTCCTTGCCGTAGCGCTTCGCTATGTCGCTGAAGTTGGGCTTTATGCCCGCTTCCCTGTACATGTCCAACTCTCCGATCAGGTTCTTCTCCGCCACGGTCGCTCCTCCCGAAAGCATCGTCCGCTTGTCGGTCGAAGCGTAAGCCCCGGCGTTGGTGGAAATGGTGAAAATGCGTTGGCGCGATTGGGGAAATTGCGTTGGCGGAATCGGCTAAAGTGCGATGGCGAAATTGGTTGTTTTTACAGTAGCGCTAACA
>NZ_OY725720.1 GCF_963360655.1 Collinsella aerofaciens | reverse complement strand
AGTGTCGCATCCGGGCAGACATCGAACCATTTGAAATGGTCTAACTTGGATTTGTTTTTCGCAAGGCCGCCGAGAGGCGGCCCCGAGAAATTCCTTTTCCTATACTAAAACCATATGAATCGAACGGAACCGATCAGCTAATAGTTGTGAGGACCGGACGGGCTCGAAGCCCATACATTTTGGACGGAGAGTTCGATCCTGGCTCAGGATGAACGCTGGCGGCGCGCCTAACACATGCAAGTCGAACGGCACCCCTCTCCGGAGGGAAGCGAGTGGCGAACGGCTGAGTAACACGTGGAGAACCTGCCCCCTCCCCCGGGATAGCCGCCCGAAAGGACGGGTAATACCGGATACCCCGGGGTGCCGCATGGCACCCCGGCTAAAGCCCCGACGGGAGGGGATGGCTCCGCGGCCCATCAGGTAGACGGCGGGGTGACGGCCCACCGTGCCGACAACGGGTAGCCGGGTTGAGAGACCGACCGGCCAGATTGGGACTGAGACACGGCCCAGACTCCTACGGGAGGCAGCAGTGGGGAATCTTGCGCAATGGGGGGAACCCTGACGCAGCGACGCCGCGTGCGGGACGGAGGCCTTCGGGTCGTAAACCGCTTTCAGCAGGGAAGAGTCAAGACTGTACCTGCAGAAGAAGCCCCGGCTAACTACGTGCCAGCAGCCGCGGTAATACGTAGGGGGCGAGCGTTATCCGGATTCATTGGGCGTAAAGCGCGCGTAGGCGGCCCGGCAGGCCGGGGGTCGAAGCGGGGGGCTCAACCCCCCGAAGCCCCCGGAACCTCCGCGGCTTGGGTCCGGTAGGGGAGGGTGGAACACCCGGTGTAGCGGTGGAATGCGCAGATATCGGGTGGAACACCGGTGGCGAAGGCGGCCCTCTGGGCCGAGACCGACGCTGAGGCGCGAAAGCTGGGGGAGCGAACAGGATTAGATACCCTGGTAGTCCCAGCCGTAAACGATGGACGCTAGGTGTGGGGGGACGATCCCCCCGTGCCGCAGCCAACGCATTAAGCGTCCCGCCTGGGGAGTACGGCCGCAAGGCTAAAACTCAAAGGAATTGACGGGGGCCCGCACAAGCAGCGGAGCATGTGGCTTAATTCGAAGCAACGCGAAGAACCTTACCAGGGCTTGACATATGGGTGAAGCGGGGGAGACCCCGTGGCCGAGAGGAGCCCATACAGGTGGTGCATGGCTGTCGTCAGCTCGTGTCGTGAGATGTTGGGTTAAGTCCCGCAACGAGCGCAACCCCCGCCGCGTGTTGCCATCGGGTGATGCCGGGAACCCACGCGGGACCGCCGCCGTCAAGGCGGAGGAGGGCGGGGACGACGTCAAGTCATCATGCCCCTTATGCCCTGGGCTGCACACGTGCTACAATGGCCGGTACAGAGGGATGCCACCCCGCGAGGGGGAGCGGATCCCGGAAAGCCGGCCCCAGTTCGGATTGGGGGCTGCAACCCGCCCCCATGAAGTCGGAGTTGCTAGTAATCGCGGATCAGCATGCCGCGGTGAATGCGTTCCCGGGCCTTGTACACACCGCCCGTCACACCACCCGAGTCGTCTGCACCCGAAGTCGCCGGCCCAACCTTTCGAGGGGGGAGGCGCCGAAGGTGTGGAGGGTGAGGGGGGTGAAGTCGTAACAAGGTAGCCGTACCGGAAGGTGCGGCTGGATCACCTCCTTTCTAGGGAGATACATTCTTAGAGAGAAAACACTTTAACTCGAATTGAGGGCAGGAGCCCGTCCGGTGGATGTCGCCTGGATGATTCCCCGCAGCACCCGGTCCCCGGGGTCGCACCCGCGTACCTTGAGAGCCGCATAGCGATAGGAGAGAGATGGAAGATCCAATTCTTCCAGACTCGATTCTTTTCTGCGATTAAATCAAGAATGATAGCAATCATTCATCCGATCCAAACAAGAAGAATTCACTTATATATGAGTGAGGAGCATCTGATCGCGAGCACAGTCAACTACTGTGCCGCGGTATGAGATACCCGAATTGCGACATACGAGCGCTATTCATGATATCGATTAATTAATTTTAGCGACACGTGGATATCCCGCGGGCCCGATGCGGTCCCGCAAGATACCACGGGCGCACGGCGGATGCCTTGGCACAGGGAGCCGATGAAGGACGCGGCAAGCTGCGATAATCCCCGGCGAGGAGCACACATCCTTCGACCCGGGGGTCTCCGAATGGGCGAACCCATGCACAGCAGTGTGCATATCCCCCCGCTGAACACATAGGCGGGGGGAGGACAACCCGGGGAACTGAAACATCTAAGTACCCGGAGGAGAGGAAATCAATCTCGAGACTCCCCGAGTAGCGGCGAGCGAAAGGGGACCGATGGCCAAACCGTCGAGCGGGCATACCCGGCAGGGGTTCCGCCGACGGGGTTGCAGGGCCGCGCATCCGGGGGCTGCCGCCCCCGGGCGCAGGTCCGGCTGGGGAGCGGAACGGCATGGGAGGGCCGGCCGCAGCGGGTGACAGCCCCGTACGCGAACCCAGACCGGACGGCGCGACGCGGTCCCTGAGTAGGGCCGGGCACGTGAAACCCGGTCCGAACCTGGGTGGACCACCATCCAAGCCTGAGTACTACCCTGTGACCGATAGCGCACCAGTACCGTGAGGGAAAGGTGAAAAGCACCCCGGGAGGGGAGTGAAACAGTACCTGAAACCGTGCGCCCACGAGCAGTCGGAGCACCTTTATGGTGTGACGGCGTGCCTTTTGTAGAATGAGCCAGCGAGTCGCTGGCGCGGGGCGAGGTTAACCGAAAGGGAGCCGGAGCGAAAGCGAGCCTTAACAGGGCGACTTGAGTCCCGCGCCGCGGACGCGAAGCCGGGTGAGCTATCCGTGGGCAGGCTGAAGCGGGGGTAAGACCCCGTGGAGGGCCGAACGCACGTCGGTTGAAAACGGCGGCGATGACCTGCGGATAGGGGTGAAAGGCCAATCAAACCCGGAGATATCTCGTTCTCCCCGAAATAGCTTTAGGGCTAGCGTCGCGCGTTCACCGCCGGAGGTAGAGCACCGGATGGACGAGGGGGCTTCGCCGCCTACCGAATCCAACCGAACTCCGAATGCCGGCGGCCCAGAGCGCGGCAGTCAGAGCATGTGGGCTAAGCTGTGTGCTCGAGAGGGAAACAGCCCGGACCGCCCGCTAAGGTCCCCAAGTTCCAGCCGAGTGGCAAAGGATGTGCGTCCGCCCAGACAACCAGGATGTTGGCTTAGAAGCAGCCATCCATTCAAAGAGTGCGTAACAGCTCACTGGTCGAGTGGACATGCGCCGACAATACACGGGGCTAAGCTGGACACCGAAGCGGCGGGATTTTAATTCATTAGAATCGGTAGGGGAGCTTCCCATGGGCGGAGAAGCCGGAGGGCGACCGACGGTGGAGCGCATGGGAGTGAGAATGCTGGCATGAGTAGCGAGAGACGAGAGAGTAACTCGTCCGCCGTGAACCCGAGGTTTCCTGGGCAAGGCTAATCCTCCCAGGGTCAGTCGGGGGCTAAGGCGAGGCCGGTAGGCGTAGCCGACGCGCAGCAGGCAGACATTCCTGCACCGCGCACGCGGCGCTACGACCGACGGGGCGACGGATGGGGGTGGCTCGGCGGGGTTCTGGACGTCCCCGTGATGGAGCGCGGCCCGCGGACCAGGGAAATCCGGTCCGCAGAAGGGCGAGGCTCCGGACGAAGCGACTGAGCGAAGCGAGTGAGCCCGAGGTCCCTAGAAAAACCCCTAGGCAGGCGCGTGCGCGCCCGTACCGCAAACCGACACAGGTGGGTGGGTAGAACATACCGAGGCGATCGGGTCAACCATGGTCAAGGAACTCGGCACAATGGCCCCGTAACTTCGGGAGAAGGGGTGCCCGCGCGTACGTGAGCCGGCTTGCCCGGGGAGCGGAGGCGGGCCGCAGTGGAGAGGCCCAAGCGACTGTTTACCAAAAACACAGGACTCTGCAGAAGCCGCAAGGCGACGTATAGGGTCTGACGCCTGCCCGGTGCCGGAAGGTCACGCGGAGGAGTTAGCGCATCGCGCGAAGCCCCGAAGCCAAGCCCCGGTAAACGGCGGCCGTAACTATAACGGTCCTAAGGTAGCGAAATTCCTTGTCGGGTAAGTTCCGACCTGCACGAAAGGCGCAACGACTTGGGCGCTGTCTCGACCATGGACCCGGTGAAATTGCACTGGTCGTGAAGATGCGACTTACCCGCGGAAGGACGGAAAGACCCCGTGAACCTTCACTGCAGCTTGGCATTGGCCGCTGGTCCCGCGTGTAGAGGATAGGCAGGAGGCACAGATCCGGAGGCGCCAGCCCCCGGGGAGCCGCCCTTGGAATACTGCCCTCGCGCGACCGGCGTCCTAACCCGAGGCCGTCAACCGGCTCGGGGACCGTGCCAGGCGGGCAGTTTGACTGGGGCGGTCGCCTCCTAAAGGGTAACGGAGGCGCGCGAAGGTCCGCTCGGGACGGTCGGCAACCGTCCTTTTGAATGCAAGAGTACAAGCGGGCTTGACTGCGAGGCCCACAAGCCGAGCAGGTGCGAAAGCAGGCTCTAGTGATCCGGCGGCCCCGAGTGGGTGGGCCGTCGCTCAACGGATAAAAGGTACTCCGGGGATAACAGGCTGATCTTGCCCAAGAGTCCACATCGACGGCAAGGTTTGGCACCTCGATGTCGGCTCATCGCATCCTGGGGCTGGAGCAGGTCCCAAGGGTACGGCTGTTCGCCGTTTAAAGCGGTACGCGAGCTGGGTTCAGAACGTCGTGAGACAGTTCGGTCCCTATCCTCCGTGGGCGCAGGAGAATCGATGGAGGCTGCCCCCAGTACGAGAGGACCGGGGTGGACGCACCTCCGGTGAACCGGTTGTCGACCAACGGCACGGCCGGGTAGCCGCGTGCGGCGCGGATAACCGCTGAAGGCATCTAAGCGGGAAGCCGTTCCAGGGATTAGTTCTCCTTCCGGTAAGGGCCCAGGTAGACTACCTGGTCGATAGACGGCAGGTGCAAGGACGGCGACGTCCTCAGCCGAGCCGCACTAATCGCCCGAGCTCTTCCGGAACCGCACCTCGCGGCCCGCGGGACTGAGCGCTCATGCGCGGTCCGGGCACGAGGATGCCCCCGAGTCAGACCTTTCCTATGCGCCATGCGGCCCCCAGGGCACGTGAGTGAGACACCGGACACCGAAGATACGGTGGGCGCCGCCCACCGGTCAGCGGCCAGAGCATGGGGGGCACGCCCGGTCCCGTTCCGAACCCGGAAGCTAAGCCCCATCGCGCCGAGAGTACTGCGGGGTCAGCCCGTGGGAGGCCAGGGCGCCGCTGACCGGTGGACGGCACCGAGCCGT
>NZ_OY725719.1 GCF_963360655.1 Collinsella aerofaciens | reverse complement strand
GATAGGTTGAACAATGGGCATAACGAAGCGTGAAATAGCGTCTGAACTGGGCGTCTCAAAGCGCACAGTCGCGAACTACATCGAGAAACTGGGACTGGGAAACCATGTTTCACGAAACGGGAATACCGATTTTCTCGATGACTTCGCCGCCGCGGCCATCGCCGACGCCCTGAAGAACCCCGACAAGCCGTCCCGCCAGCCGGCCGCTGCGCCCGCCCCGGACTCCCTGGTTGACTCCCTGGCCGCCCAACTGGAAATCGAACGGTCCCGCAACGCCGAGCTGATGGAGGCACTTGCGGCCGAGCGCGACCGCGCCGCCCGCGCCGAGGCCGAGGCCAAGGCGCAGCTCGCAGAGGCGAACGCTAGGGTCGCGGAGCTCGCCGGAAAGCTCGCATCGCTCGCCGAGCGCCAGCAGGCGATCGCGGCCACGCCGTGGTGGCGCCGCGGCCGCATGGCCATGAAGCTGCTCGGCCCAGGGGGAGAATGACAAGAACCCCGCGGACCCTCAAAGGCCCCGCGGGGCTCTTCGGTTTTCATCGCGGCGGCAGGTTTAGAACGGGTACACGAGCTTGCCGTCGATCTCGACCTCGGCCACGCCGCAGTGCTGGGCGGCGCGGGTCCAGAACTCGTCCAGGCTGCCGCCGGGGCCGAGTGCCGCCGCGGGCGGCAGGCGCAGCACCTCGCGGCTGAAGCCCCTTTCGGTCCGGGGCTTGGTCCCGTCATCGCCGCCGCCCCTGTCGAACTCGAGGCGGCTCCAGAGCACCGCCGCCGAGCCGTCGGCGTTGAGCTCGAGCACGTCCTTGCTCAGCGCCGCCGAGCCATCGGCGCGGGTGTAGTAGCTCTCGACCTTGTTTGCAAAAGTGATGGTGACGTTCATTTCTGATCCCCCAGCAGCATGCCGACGGCCTCGGCGATCTGGCCGCCGCGGGTGAACGGCGTGCCGTCCGTGTACCGCAGCTGCTCGGTCAGCGCGACGGACAGGGCGCGGCGGCTGTCCTCGGTATCGAAGGTCATGCCAGAGGTCTGCTCGAGGATCGCGCCGACCTCGACCAAGCGGTGCGTGCGGGCCTTCCGCTCGGCCGCGGCCTTCTTCTTCTCGAGGTCCCTCAGCTCCTTCTTCAGCGCGGCGGCGCGAGCTGCCTGCTTGTCGGCCGCGGCCCTCTTACGTGCAATCTGCTCGTCGATGGATGCCGTCATAAATGACCGCCCTTCCTTGCTCGTTAGCGTTTTGTCTTTGCAGCAAAATATACCCATACTCACGGTAAAATTTCGCGAGCTGGGTATATCACTACCAGAGGTAGTGCGCACTTGGCAGTACTTTTGCCGCGATGCGTCAAAAGTCCTGCACTGCGTGCGGTCTTGGCAGACGGCCCTACGCCCGACCCCGAAGCCGTTCGCCTGAGACGGCTCACGTCTACGGGGTCGGGCTGCGCGGTCGCTGCGCTCCCTTGCGCTCCGCGCCGCGGGCACCGTTCGCCGACCGCGGCTCACGGCACTCCGCGCCGCTGCGCGGGGCGCATCTGCGCCCCTTGCCTGAAAGGAACTCGCATGGCCATCTTCCATCTGAACTACCGCGGCTGCTCGCCCGCCACCGGGGCGGGCGCGGTCAGGAAGGCCGCGTACCAGTCGGGCCAGGCGCTTGTGGAAGAGCGGACGGGGCAGCTCTGCGACTATGCCAGGAAGGAACGCGTCGTCGAGGAGGGTCTGTCTCTGCCCGGTGGCGTGCCGCCCATCGGGCGCGGCGAGCTCTGGAACGTGGCCGAGCGGGCATGGGCCGAGGGCGGCGGCGGCAACGAGCTCGTCGCGCTGCGCTATGAGTTTGCGTTGCCGATCGAGCTCGATGCCGACGGCCGCCGCGCCTGCGTGCGCGACTTCTGCGGGATGTTCCCCGCGAAGGCGTGCGACTGGTCGATACATGATGACGGCAGCGGCGGGAACCCCCACGCTCACGTCCTCGTCTCCGCGCTCGACCTTGGCGCTCAGGGCTTCATCCAGAGGACCAAGGCCGAGAAGGGGCAGTGCTGGTATCTGTGCCAGGATGCACATGGGCAGCAGGCACCCATCCGCGCAACCGATTGGAAGGCAGCCAAGGCAGATGGCTGGGAGAAGATATATAACTTCAAGGATGGCCGCCGCCTGACCATGAAGCAGGCGAAGGCCGAGGGCCTGGGTACGAAGGACCGCACGAGTAAGAGGCCGGTGCAGATGCACCGTATCTCGGGTCAGGCCGCGCGCGACGTCGGTAGCGCTGAACTCATGGCCGTCCGCGCGGCTTGGGCAGAGATCGCCAACAGGCACCTCGCGGCACACGCCGCCGCAACGGGAACCACGGCACAGGTTATCGACCATCGCAGCAATAAAGATAGAGGGCTGGATGAGCAGCCGACCGTGCATGAGGGCGGCACCGGGCTAATCGGGCACGCCGATCGCGTCAAGCTGAATAAAGAGATACGCGACCGCAACGCCCGCCTGCGGGTCCTTCGCGCAGAGCTGCAGCAGGAGGGCGCCGCCCTCGAGCAGCTGCAACGGGAAGTCGCGGAGCTCGAGCGTCAGCGCGGCCGCATCGAGAAGGCTAAGCGCGGTCGCGCCCAGGGCAGGCACAGGGGCGCGCTGGCCAAGCGCCGCCGCGTGGCCATGGCCACCGCCGCCGCGGCCGCCGATGCCCAGCGCCGCGTGGCCATGGCCACCGCGGATCAGGTCGATACCCGCGCGGAGATGATCGCTCAGCTCGACGAGCAAATTGCCGCACTTGACCTCAAGATTCGCCAGCTGCAGGGCGGCAACAGCGCTGCGATGCTGTCCGGCCCCCTGCTCAAGGCCGCGGGACTGGGCATCGAGCGCCGCAAGCTCGCTGACGAGCGGGCGAGGCTCGCGGGCGAGGATCCCGCGCCTCGCAAGCCCGAGCCGCCGCAGGCCGAACAGAAACGCCCCCGCGGCCACAAGCACTAGCCGCCGCGGTAGCTTCAGCTACATCGGCGCCGGCTATGGCCATGACCGTTCGCGGCGGCAATCCCGCCGCCCGCGGTCGCCGCGGAGGTTGGCGAAAAAATATTTTTGAGGGGTCGCACGTGTAAATATACGCGTGCATGTGCGCCTGCGCGATGGCACGTCTGACCTGCGATAACTAGACTTTTTCGGACTTTTTCGGAGCCGTACGCTTAGGCTGCGCCACGGACGGTGGCGCAGGGTTCAAGGCAAGGAGGTTGTCATGGTCAGGGTTCGTCTTGAGGGCCTGCCCGACGAGGTTCAGCGCATCGCCGACGCGATGCAGGCGGCGGGGTGCGTTCTGGAGCGCTCCCGCGAGTACCCGAACCGCGGCGAGAGCAGGTACGTGCGCGTATACCTCGACTGCGATCTGCCCAAGGAGGTGAGCCGCCATGATTGAGATTGACGGCGTCGAGCTGCGCACCGCGGCACAGTGGGAGAAGAAGCACCGCCATGTCAAGAAAGGCCAGCTCGGAAAGGGTGTGGAGCGCACTTGGCGCTCCCCGAACGGAAACACGACCGCGATGTTCTACAACATCGAGCAGACGCGCCCCTGGGCGAAAAAGGACGTCGAGGCGGTCAACCGCCGCCGCCGCGCCGACGCCAAGGCGAAGCGCGAGGCCGATGAGTGCGGGCGCATCGAGGGCGCCGCCCGCGCGGAACAGCATCGCAAAGACCTTCTCGATTGTTGGGGGGCTCACATCGACGAGGAAACCTTGCAGGAGGGCCGCCGCGACCACACCGCCTACCAGTGGTGCGATCTCGGCTTCGTTCCGATTGCCGAAGCTCGGTGGCGGCTTACCCGATACGGAGGCAATTCCGCATGGTATTACTGCTCTCCCTGGGATGTGCGCTATGACCCAGACCGCGCCAAGGAGCTGCTGGAGACGGGGCCGCGCGAGTACGACAGGCTGCCCGACGGTCGTCCGTACGATGGGCGTCCGTGGTGGCAAGCGTAAAAACGGGGAGGGTCAAAACCCCTCCCCGTTTCGTTAGCGGTGTCGACCCGCCTACCTGCGAGTCCTGTAGACCTTGCTTCGGTGGTCAACATCGACAACAAGGATGACGAGAACATCGTCCTCGATATCGGCGACTATCCGATAGTCACCGACCCTGTAGCGCCAGAGACCTGACTTGTTCTCGGTCAATCCCTTTCCCATGCTTCTCGGGTCTTCGAGCTGTGAAATCTCATGAAGTTTCGCCACGATCCTCCTGGCGATCTGCTTGTCCAGCTTCTTCATCGAACGCTGGACGTCCTTGTCGATCTCAATCCGCCAAGCCAAGGCTTTCCTCCAGCTCGTCGAGCGTCACGGTCTCAAGCCTGCCGGCCCGGTAATCCTCGACCTTCTTCAATAGGCCGTATTCGTACTCAAGCCTGTCAATCTCGGCAGCGAGCGCTTCTGTCATGTAGAAAGTCTTCGTGCGTCCCGTTGATTTCGCCAAACGGTCGTACCTGATTGCCAAGTCCTCGGGCATCCTCAATGCCGCGGTAGCAGTTGCCACGGTGCACCTCCCAATCATCTGTATAACACGTTATACATTCTAGCACACCATTCGCCGTATAGGTGTAAAATACGTTATACAGATGGCCGCAGGGGTGTAAAATAAATATATTGATAATATACGTCCTGTAAAGGCAGGGCCTTAGCCCTCGGGGGCGGGCCATGATCGCGGGTTTCGCAGCCCAATTTTTTTTGCCGCAGGGGTGTAAAATAAATATATTGATAATATACGTCCTGTAAAGGCGTAGCCTTAGCCCTCGGGGGCGGCTGGTATGGAGGGTGGTGTTCAGTGGCAGATCGCAAGAAGAAACCCGAGCATGATGATGCCTGGTGGGCAGCCCAGCGTCATGCCTACATAGAGAAGAACGACATCCTTCTGTCCGACTATCCGTCCTGGGAATGGGTCAGCCCGTACGACTTCTGGCGGACCATCTTCCCAGAGGGTTTCCTGCAGCCCCGCGGCGAGGAGGTTCCGTGGCACGAGAGGGGCGGTGGCCATCCCAACGGCATCGCCATCCAGATCACCCATAAGACCAAGACAGTCAAGACCAAGACGGGCATCGAGCACGATGTCCCCGTGATCGAGCGGTTCACGCTGACCGACGACCTCGACGGAGTTGAGGAGCGCGTCGTCGACTCGAACAGGAAGAACGAGTCCGTCTTTTGCGCACCCGTGTCGTATTTTGGCAAGAGCCGCGTTGCCGCGAACGCCCGGTTCCTGCACGCGTTCGCGATCGACCTCGACGGCGTCGGCGTGCAGGAACTGAAGAACATGCTGAAGCAGTTTCGCAACGGCCGTGACCCGGCGTTTGCGGCAGATAAGTGGGTGTCCCTCCCCCAGCCGACCTTCCTCGTGAACTCGGGTACGGGTTTCCACCTCTACTACGTGCTTGACCAGCCGATCCCGCTGGTGCCGCGTGTCGTGCCATTTCTGCAGGAGTTCAAGGCGATGCTCACGGACTACATCTGGCGCGACACCGTCTCGACGCTCGAGGAAGTCCAGCACCAGGGCATCTACCAGCCCTTCAGGATGCCCGGTACGCCGACGAAGCTGAACGGCAAGACCGAGAGGTCGAAAATCAAGGACAAGTACGAGGCCGTGGCGTTCGTGCACAACGGCGAGGACGGGAAACCTTGGCTCTGCAGCATGGATTACCTGCTCGGATACGCCGGCGTCCGCGGCGGCAAGGACCGCGCCGAATTCATAGAGCTCATGTGCACCGCCGGGCGGACCCCCATCGAGCGCGCCAAGAAGCTCTGGCCGGAGTGGTACCAGGCGCGCATCGTCGAGGGCAAGGCCCCCGGGCGCTGGACCTGCAAGCGCGACCTTTACGATTGGTGGCGTGGGGAGGTCGAGACGAAGGCCACCGACCACCACCGCTACTGGTGCCTCAACGTCCTGGCCGCCTACGCCAAGAAGTGCGGCATCCCGTACGAGGAGCTGGAGGCCGACGCGCTCGCGCTCGTGCCGACACTTGAGGGCCTGACGGAGCGCGAGGACAACCACTTCACCGAGGATGACGCACTCTCCGCGATTGGGGCGTACTACGACCCCATCATCCACAAGTTAACCCGCGAGCGCATCGAGCGCCGCACGGCCATCGGGCTGCCGAAAAACAAGAGGAACGGGCGATCTCAGGCGAAGCACCTTGAGGGCGCACGGGCTATTCGCGATATTAACAACGACAACTGGCGTGAAGGAAACGGGCGAAAACCGAAGGCCGACCTTGTCCGCGAGTACGCCGCGGAGCATCCCGACGCCAACCACAGCGAGATCGCCCGCGCCCTCGGCATTTCCCGCCCGACCGTCATCAAATGGCTGAAGGATGTGCCGAAGGCCGCCCCCGAGCCGGAAAAACCGAAGCCGGACGATCTGTACGAGCTGTACAACCCCGCGATGGTCGAGCTCAGGGCAGCGCTCGACGAGTACTCGTCGAGCGCCAGCGACCGCGGGTACCTGAGCCCGCCGCAGTCCGCCATGACCAGGCTAGAGCTCGCGCAGAAGGCCATCGGCTGGGATACCGGTGTCGAGGAGTACTGGAAACGCGCCGACGCGGAGAACGGGAAACGGGAAAAACGGGAACGGGAAACGGTAAAATCATCGGGAACCACCGTGAAACTTCCCGATGTTTCCCGGGAAACATTCCCGATTGAC
>NZ_OY725718.1 GCF_963360655.1 Collinsella aerofaciens | reverse complement strand
CGCCACGGGCATCTCGAAATCGACGTTGTACCGCGTGCTCCGTGAACGCGGATTGGTGGGCGTCAGGAAATGAGCCCGTCCATCGTTTCGCGATCTGTCAATAAGCTCGAGTGCAGCGGCGTTACTATATAAGAGTGCGGTATTTCTCCAACTGAAACCCTGCGTGAACGCATGACCTGAGACGCCTTTTTAGAACTCACCGATCGCAGGATGACTACAAATCAACAGCGGCCGTGCATTGTCCCCAGCCGTATGGCATGGCGAAGCCATGCCCTTTGTTGATTGGAGTGCTGCACCATGGCAGACAATCCGAGCGAGAAGAAAATCAGCGAGACATCCGGCGTGAAGGCCGTCCTCGATGAGGCTGCCGAGCGGATCGAGGCGACATGGCGGGAGAAGCTGCTGCGCGAGACTGCCGACCTCAGGACCGAGAACGCACTGCTCATGGCCCAGGTGGATGAATTCAGCCGCAAGCTCGCCGAGGCGACGGATCGGAATGAAAAGATTGAGGCCGACTGCAATGAGCGGATTGCCTTTATAGAGGAGAAGTTCGAACTCGATACCGCGAACCTCGAACTCGAGAACAACGAGCTCCACGCCGCGAGCGTCAGATATCTCGCTGATGCCCGGGAGCTCGACAGACAGGTCGTCCAACTCCATGCCGAGGCCGTGGCCATGGTCGATGAGATCGAGCGCCTGCGCGGCGAGCGTGACGCCGCATTGAAAACCCAGTCCGAGCTGAACGACGCACTCCTGGCCCAGCGCAACCTGATGGCCGAGGTCGCCGCCCTCAAGGACCGCCTCGCCGCCTCCGAGCAGCGGGCGGCCGTGGCCGAGGCCAAGGTCGAGGTCATGACCCAGAGGGGCGAGTAGGATGTCCACCTCGAAGATGTCGCATCGTACAGCCGTTGCTGTTGGGCTGATCGTCCTTCTTGCCGTAGCGATTGTCTGGACAGTCGTTGACGGCGCTGGAGCCGACTCGACCACTATCGGCGCCGTTCTGGCGCACCAAGATACCGCGTGGGTATCGGTCGGCGTAATTGCCGTTATTGTTGTCGCTGTGCTTGAACTGGTGGGTTGACGGCATACGTGATCAACGAACAAAAGCAATAGATCAGTCAAGTATTCGGTTTGGAGTAAATCATGAAAAGGCGTGTTAGCAAAAACGCCATCAGCCTGGCTCGAACTCTCGGCGTCGCCGGTCTTTTGGCGGTTGCCTTGGTTATGACCCCTGGGTGCAGCCAGGCAGACGATCATCAGACGGCAGTTCAGGTCGCCAATTCTGACAACGCGCAGGAAGAGGGCGCGGTTTACGGCAAGATGGAGTACTCAATCACCGGCGTCGAGGTGCATGATTCCTCGATTAGCGATAGCGGGAAGGTCGCTGTTGTCCGCTGGCACGCCATCAACAATCAATCAGCAGATTCATTCGCCAACGGTTGCTACATCACGGCCTATCAGAATAAGCAGATACTTTCTTCCGGTTTTGCCGACGATTTGCAGGAAAGCGCCTCTTTGCAAGGGCTTGCGCCGGGAGGCGAATGCGACGGTGTGTCGACTTTCGAACTCAATGACATGTCCCCCATCGAAGTGAAGACCGACGGATATGGGACTGAATGGAACTCTCTTGACCAGACCTTTGAATTGGAATAGGCCTCATGCATAGCATCTAATTTTCTAGAAACCCCCTAGAGCATTTCTAGGGGTTTCTAGAACTGAGAACCGGGCGCAGCACTTTCGATCGGCACGATGTCTCGATAGACCAGACGGTGCCTGTCGTCACGCCACTCGTCACCGTGGTAGTGCCCGAAGAACCAAGCGCGGTAGTCGAGCCGCCCATCGAGCTCGCCCAGGAAGGTTTGCAGCTGATCCCCACGGTACTCACGTCCGCGCTCCCGGCACAGCTCTCTGGCCAGGGCAGCAGGAGCCTCATGCGTCACCACGTAATCGGCCCTCCAGCCTACGCGGTTGAGCGAGGCGCGGCAGTGGTCCATCTCCTCCTCGCTCGGCATCTCCTCGGGCCACCAGCTCCTCCCCTCCTTGCGATACTGCCTGTCGTTGCTCGCGGCGCCGCCCATGGCAAGGACCGTGGTTCCCGCGATGTCGAATACCCCTCCGCGCATGAGGTGCAGCACGTGCGGTCGTACCTCATGGACGAGACCGCCGCTCCACTCCCGCACCGGCAGTTCTGCCAGGGCGTGGTGGTTCTCATGGTTGCCGTCTACGAAACACGTGGTCCAGGGCTTCGACTCGAACCAGTCGAGCCAATACCTCTCAGCATTCGAGCCGTCCCAGACAAAGCCGAAGTCGCCCGCCACGATCACCACGTCATCGCGCGTCAGCGTGCGCCCCGGCGGCCAAGATTTGAAGGCGAATCTGCTGGCCCCATACTCGGCCCTGCCGTGGACATCGCCTGTCACATAGACCGTCATCAGTACGCGCCCCACGGCAGGAGTTTGTCCCCGAGCCTCACGATCCGGTCATACAGCACCGTGTGCCGTTCGTCCGGATTGCCGTCTCGGTGAAAATGTCCGTAATACCAGCGCTTGTAGTCCAGGCGGTCCTCGAGCTCGTCGAGGAATCCGGTCAGCCGGTCCACATCAGGGCGTTCCCAGCCTGGGTCCGGGTAGAGCGTCGGCGAGATCATGCGCGTGGCGCAGGTATGGGTGATGACGCAGTCGACCTTCCAGCCGACCTCGTCGAGCCTTGCCCGCGCGGTATCGAAATCGCGCTTGTCCGGGAGCTCCTGAGGCCACCAGCTGGAATACGGCACGCGGTATTCCCTGTCCACGCTCGTGGCACCGCCCATGGTGAAGATTGTCGAACCGTTGAGCTCAAAGACCTCGCCGCGCGTCAGGCGCCGAATAGACGAAGTATCCGACAGGCGTTGCGTCAGCCCGCCGTGCCACGGCTCCATGGGACGCTCCTCCCAGTGGTCGAAGCGCTCGTGGTTGCCATCCACGAAAAGAACCGTGTAGGGGCGCGACTCGAGCCAAGCGATGTCAGCGCATTCCTCGGCAGAAAAGCCCCACGGAAAGCCAAAGTCGCCGGCGACGATGAGGTAGTCATTGCTGGTAAGGCTATCGCCAAGCTCCCAGTCGCGGAGCTTTTGCATGTCGAGCCCACTGTGGATGTCGCCCGTCACATAGACCGTCATCGAATCACCTCTTCCCTCTTGTACGCCGCCAGCTCGCGCTCGACCTGCCTGTCGCCGGTCTCGTTGACCCACCAGGGCCATTTCACCCGGTCGCACGGCTCGTCGACTCCGGCGAACCATTCCCTCAGCTCGTCGAGGCTCACCGGGGAGTGCCCGTTGGCATCGCAACCGACGTCGTAGCGCAGAAGGCCCTGCTTGCGGTTGAACTCGTTGTACGCGCCGCCGCCGCTGTGGATGTGTCCGTGGAGGTGCCACGATCCATGGCCCATACCCTGCCAGTCGGCCATGGGGTAATGGCTCAGGACGATCTTCTGCCCGTCGATCTTGAGCACGCAGATCGGCGGCTCCACGGCGAAGGCACCAGCGACCGCCGGCTGGGTCCAGTCCTTGTCGTGGTTTCCCGGGACGAGGTGGATGCGTCTGCAGGCGATCCGCTTGCGCAGGGCATAGGCGTCCTGGGCGGTCATCTTGAATGAGAAATCCCCCAGGATGTAGAGCTCGTCGTCCACGGCAACCCTGCCGTTGATGCTGTCAACGATGGCGTCGTTCATCTGCCAAATCGTTTCCCACGGGCGGTCGGTGAACTTCAGCACGTTCTCATGCCCGAAGTGGGTGTCGCTGGTAAACCAGATCATATTTATGTCTCCTTCTGTCGCTAAAAAACGTTCTCCTTCGAGGTCAGGAGACGTTTTATGAGCGACATGAGGTGCATATCCCTCATGTTTCAAGCTCCAATCTGCCGGATTTGCCCAACTAAAAGTTTACGCCCACGCGCGAACAGGATTTGATTTTTGAAATATGGACGAATTCCTCGTCAGGAGGGTAAAATGATGCCGACGGCAGCCCAAGTTGTGGTGAGCTGGGCAGAGCCGTTGCTTAGTAGAGTTAGGTCATCGTCTTAGCGACGGTGGCCTTTCTTTTTGGGCTTCGAACCCTGCTTGAGTGCCTTGGAAAGGCCGACAAGGGCCGTGAGGAGCGAGACCATAGCGGTCAGGAGCTTCACGAGCTCGGTGAAATCGGTCATGGGCATCACCTCCCATCAAATGGAGGGCTCTGCCCGGCACGAGGGCTGCCGACAGCAAGGACGATTCTATCAGAGCGGCTGACTCCCGCCCGATATTACCATCCCACCGCGCCTGTGCAAAAAAGAGGGCCGCCAAACAGCGACCCTCCAGCGAAAGTGCACGTTATTTAGATGTGACGTTTATATCAAATTATCTAATTTGATAGTTGCAACGCCATGTTTCTACGGATCCAACCCCAGTAGCTTGAACCTGAGAAAAATATTCACCGTTAGAACCGGTGGCGCGAGTATTAACCCAAGTTGGCGCTAGAGTACTATAGGAATTAGGAAAAGATAGCGACTTGTAATCCCTATATACAATTCGATCTTTCACTTCTCGACCATTCAATAGTCCCGTAAAAGTCCAATATACATTCAAGACCCTTTCGCTGTTCGCACGGCGAGCAGCGGTGCCAGAAGCATATGAGAGATCATTAGATAGAGAAGCAACCGGCTGAACATCGTTTCTCATATTGCAGACAATCCCGTCCGCAAAGCCAGCAGTCGGAAAACACAAACAAACAAAAAGGAAGAAAGAACCTAGAATTGCTTTGAACTTCATGCTATGCATATAAGCCACCCACAATCGAATCAACGCGTTTGGTAGTTGCACTGAAATACTTTCATAAGCCCGTCACCCTTGCACGTGGGGCAAGTATAAACAAAACTTGTTCGACATGTATCCGGATAAATACGGCTGTAGCTATTCTTGAAAGTTAGTCGCTTATAAGTTGGATCCTTTAAGGGAATATTATGCGCAACGTTATTAAAACAATAGAACGAATAATACGTATCAAGGACGTCTTCTTGCATGGCACGCCTTGCTAAAGAGATTTCATCAAACAACGAAACTTCTGCGTAAGACGCGGTGATAGACACATCGTGATTTACTGTCAAACCAAAAGATGGAGTCACAGCCAAAAAAGCTGATAAAAGGACAGTTGATGCTGAAAATAACATTAACTTACGAATAACGGATTTTACTGCCATGACTCCTCCAATCCTATTGGATAAAACTGTTATTATATTAATATATTTTTATCAGCACTCGAAAGGAGTGACCGATGAGCGGCAGAAGAATCGTCTTGAATGTACTTATGGCAGCAGCACTGGTAACGCTCTTGGTCTTCTCCTACTCATACGTGAATCAGCCAAGATTTGGATATGCTTTATACGCTGTTTTTTCCGGCGAAACAACTTACAACACTTACAACACTATAGGCTTCATTGACGCGATCTTTTTCTATGTAGTCGGCCCCGTATCAAGCGAACTGATCGCTTTTGTTGTCAGCTACAACCTGAATCAACAAAGCCAAACTCACTCAGCGACTTCGGCCAAACAAGGAATCAATCTCTTCGCAATAAAGATAATTCTGCAAATTCTGACAGTGTTGCTTATCGCCCTGACCGCAACAAACATTTTGAAGTATGAGTACGGACTCGTCGCAAGCTGCCTCATGGCAATTGCCACAGGTATAGCGGTTTCGCATACGAATCCGGCAAAGAAGCAGCTCAACTAACAGGACCTATTTTGAATCCGAATCGTCCATGGAGCCGTCGATGCCGGTTTTGGTGTCGTCCGTATTGGAATCGTCATCCTTGGGGCTTATAGGACACACATTTTGTCCTATAAGCCCCGATCAATTCATACTCCTCATCCTCGCCGAATTGCGAGTATGGCAGAATCGGCACTGGACGGCAGCGCGCTAGGCCGTGTCCGCGGAGTTACCCCCCGTTTTTATCGTAACAGCTGATTCCAGGGACGTTTCACTGTGCCCTTTTCGACAATTTGCTGTGTCCCTTTTGGCAATTTTGTCTGCTATGGGTTATCTCAACCCATAGGGGCCGCTAAAAAGCGACAGCTTTCATTCGCGGCACGGGAAACCGTGTACACTAGTACTAGAGTACAAACCGTTTACCTGTGATTGTTTACACTTTCGTATATTGTGATATCATGCCACTCAAGATATGCGAAAGGAGGCTAAAAGTATGGCGCAGAGCAACGACAAGCCGCTAACTAAGCGGATGATGTTGACCCTGCCGACGGTGCTTTATTCAAGGTTGGATAAGATTTCTCGCGAGATTGGCATTAGCAAATCGGCGTATGTGATCCTGGCACTTCAGGAGTACATCGCAAGCCACGAGGACCAATACCGCCAGATTTAGTTTAGATATGAAAAAAGTCCCCACGCCGGCAAGCAAGAGGGACTTCTTTCAAATCAGAAATTGGCTATTCAGCCCGTTGTTGTCTGCATTTTAGCACGTAAAGGCGTGCTGTGGACGCTTCTGTTGCCGTAATACAAAAATATTATGGTCACGCTCGGCAACTGGGTTGGATGGCCTCGCACCGGAGGCATCAACTAATGAGCGAAAATAAGGCAATGCCATGGGACAAGGGGAAGCAACAACCATCGCTCCTCGATGGGCCCTTGTCCGAGGAAGAGAAAAAGGCAGTTCAAGACGTTCGGGAACGCGAAGAGGCACTGGCCGAGCTCTTGGACGACGTGCCGCGCAAGACTATGCGCGCCTTTGACTATGTCACAGGCAGCATTGCTGAGCGTAAGGTCCTCGATCTGATTTACACGTTGCAGGTGAAGAGCGGGCCGAACCCGGTTCTCCACGGAAAAGAGGTCTCCAAGGGCCTTTTCATGACTCAGGGAGAAATAGGCGATAACGTTAACCTGAAGCAACCTGCCGTCGCACGTGCCATCAGAGGCTTGAAGAGCAAGAACCTGATTACAGTCGATGGCGACGGTATCTACGTCGTCAACATGCCGGCAGTGAGGCGCGTCGCCAAG
The DNA here is from genome assembly GCF_963360655.1 of Collinsella aerofaciens. Classification (NCBI taxonomy): domain Bacteria; kingdom Bacillati; phylum Actinomycetota; class Coriobacteriia; order Coriobacteriales; family Coriobacteriaceae; genus Collinsella; species Collinsella aerofaciens. The sequence goes on along the minus strand of NZ_OY725718.1, from coordinate 20,020 downwards.
GAAAATGGTTGGAAGACCAAGCGCAAAAAGAAGAAAACCGCAGATGAGAAGTAGGAAAAGGGTCCAGATCAGCACGCATCTGGGCCTTTTTTGGTTCGTGAGAGAGAAGGGGAGGGGTATCAATAAAGGTTTATAACGAATCGTTATACCTATAACAGATTGATATATAACGAATCGTTATACCTATAACAGATTGATATATAACGAATCGTTATACCTATAACAGATTGTTATAAATCACGGGTATTGGCTAGAGGGCAGTGGGTTCGTTATATAACGAATTGTTATAAAGGCCTATAACGAAGTGCTATACCTATAACGATTCGTTATAGAAAATAGCCGATTTTATTGATACCCACCCGTCCGGTTATAACGAATCGTTATATTCCGTATATCACTTCGTTATAAAAATTATAACGATTTGTTATAATCACACTTTTGAAATAATTGCAGCTAAACGTGCAATTCCCTATAACAAATCGTTATAAATCAATTAAATAAAAGAATTAAGAAAATAATACTTAAAAGATCTTCGCGCCCTAACGGGCGCTGCGCGTCGGCTACGCCTCCTTGCCCTCCACTCACTGCGTTCGTTCCGCGTCGCTATCGCTCCTTGGCGCTCACTACGCTCGCACTCCGGTCGCCTTCGGCTCCCTGCGCGTCGGCTACGCCTCCTTGCCCTCCGCGTCGCCTGCGGCTCCTTGGCATGGCCTTCGGCCAAAAGTGTGGGGGCTCCGCCCCAACTCCCCACCCACGTTCTCGCCGATCCCCGGCGCCGGCGTCGCCTTCGGCTCCCCGGGCGACCTATCGCACTCAGTCGCAACCCGTCCAATTCGGCAATGAGTGCCGAATCCGATTCCCAGTCGATCGGGATACCGGTATTCAGTCAACCTTGCACCGAATACCGCTAGAAGGTCACAGAATTGAAGATAGGACGTCCTATTGTGGGGTTTGACCGTTTTCTCATTGCTATATAAAACGGGGTCTTAAATCGGCTCTCAGTGGCCTAAAAAGAGACAGGAGCACCTTTCGATACCCCTGTCCTGATCCTCTTGGACTTCCATTTTGTCACAACGTTAAGAACGTTACGTCGTTCTCTTCGTTAAAACCCGTTTTCGGCAAGGTACTCGTCGAACAGCTCACGTGCGATGTCGGAAACGGACTTGTCCTCCTCGAGTGCGGCCTGCTTCAACCGCTTGCGGTAGCTCTCCGGAACGTACACAGACAGCTGTACAAGCCTCTCAGATGCCCCTTCGGCGCCTTTTTTGGGACGCCCGGCTTTCCGTACCTGCGGAGCCGGTTTCTGCGGCTCAGATGCGCTCTCAACGATTTTCTGCTGCCTCTCCTCGGCCTTCTCCGCGGCGACGTCGAAGTAGGAGGTCGATTTCTTGAACTGTCCGGCCATTACAGGACCTCCTCGATCTCGTCCAGGATGTTTTCGATTGCCAGGGCTGCCTTGCCGCTCTTCGCGATTTCGTACACGGGCTTGCCCAGGGCCGCGCCCTGCTTGAAGGCCGCTGCGGTCGGAACGGTGCCCAGCACGGGCAAGTCATCGGCTTCGAGTAGTTCGAGGAACTGGCGGTCGACCGTCTGGTTTGCCGCGAAGTTGTTGACGATGATTGCGAAGGACAAATCGGGATTGGCCTCGGTGATGACCTTGATCGTGCGTTTCATCGGCTTTAGGCCGAGGGTGCCTGGCTGGACCGGGATGATCGCGATGTCGGCGTTTTTCGCGTACGTGGCCGTCTCGTCACTCAGGAAACCCGGCGTGTCGATGACGTTTACGGCGTCCTCGTCGTCGAGCAGGTTCTTCTCGTGGTTCGCGCCGCCCTGAGGGTCGAGATTGCCGAATCCGACTTTGTGGCCGCGGCGCTCGAGACCCCAGGCGATCTCGTCGGCGAACGTCGTCTTACCGACGCCGCCCTTCTGATTGACTAGCAGGATGTTCGTCGCCATGTCCTCCCCTTTCTGAAATAGCATAGTCATATATTAGCACATTAACATGTGACTATATTAAGTAATTCTAAGTCGCAGTTAGAAATATATGAGCATGTTCAGTAATTAGTATAGTACTACGTTAACGTGCTCATGGCTATGGGTTGGTTTAACCTACAGTCATCAGATACGGTTACAAGGTCGCTGATTGCAAGACGGAGACCCTTCCGACCGCCGACGCGGCGAGTGGGAACGCAAGGGTAAAAACGCATCGTCGCTGAACCGATGAGTCAGTATTCTTTAGTTGGATGATGGATATTGAAATTAATTAGCGAGATAATGTGCATATCTCATAATGTATGCGTTGTACCATGAGAGAGGGGTCTGTCATGAGCTGGAAACCGAGAAAATGCGTTATCGCCGGTCTCGTGACAACCGGTCCTGGCGGCGGCTTGTTTGCAACCGCAATGACATCGTACCGACTTTTCACCTACATGTTCTAAAAGGCGGTTGCCATGCTGTCGCAAAATCAATCGAGATACTTGAACACAATCGGCTTTGCCCTGCTTGCATTACTCTTTGCTAGCGACCTTTTGCTGAAACCGCCCAAGGAACTCGTTTCGCTTGCCATAGCCTGCATTTCCGCCCTTTACTTTACGGCAACCCTATTCGCCGGACTAAAGGAGAGGAAAAAAGGCGCAGTCGTTGCATCTGCCGTAGGCGTGGTCATAGCCATTGCCTCATTCTTTGTCTGACACATTGGTGATTTAGGGGCGATATCGTAGGAATACGACCGGGAGAGCCGGGACCATAGGCTCCGGTAAGAACCTTCGCCATGCCCCACGCATCGACCCCGATGATTTTCCCGCCGGACGCCCCGACGGCCACGGCCTCCGGCGTCCACGGGATCCCGTCGTCCGTGAGGCGGATGGGTGTGACGTTGCCGGCGTCCATCCGCCTCACGACCTCATCCCACTCATCGCGCCAGCCCGGCTTGAGCCATTTGATGACGGTCGGACGCGAGACGCCAAGGAGCACGGGCGCGGCTCGAGCTCTAATCCATGAGGTCCCAGCTTGTAATACGTGAACATATGACTACGTTAACATGGTCATGTATTACCGAGCGTTATATGCTGCGCCGGACCCGCCCGTCTGTTATCCTGGGGGCGACAGTTTCTTGCAAGGAGGCAGCCATGCTCCAGAGTGTCTTTGGATTCGATGGCCAGATCCATCTTGAGAACCAGGTCAGCAGCCAGCGTTTCGACTTCACTACGGGCGAAGTGAAAACGGTCATTCCGACCGCTGGGAACATGAGCGCCGTCTTCGGCAAGGATGGCGTGGAGACGGAGATCAAGGTGGGGCAGATGCGCCAAACACTGGGCAAGCCTGGCTTCGATTGGCTGTTTAATAATCACTAACGATTGAGTTATTGCAGCATAATCGCAGCTGTAAATAGGTGACCATATGACCATGCTAATATGTGCGCACAGTCATATGGTCACAGTTGTAGATCGGTTGAATTTGCGGAAGGTTTTGCCCGAAGCATCCGGCACCGCCGGATTTTTTTGGAACAGCCTCTCGTTTGATTGCTTTCCTATCGTTTGCTCCCAGACTGGGCGTCTAAAAAGGGCGGCCGAAACCGGCCGCCCGCAAATAAATATTTATTTACCGAATGTAAGAGGAGAGGAACGATGCACATTACTCCCAGTGGCCGGCGACGTCGACAACCCAATGCTGTCCCGTAGCCTGCTGTTCATAATGTCCCTGGTCCTCAGATGTGGTATACGAATCGTTTACGACAGATCCTCCGATGCCGCCGTTGTCCATATCATTATGAACCCACGAATAGGCGGCATCTTCGGAATCGAAGGGTCCTACCATAGTACCACCGTGGTTTACCCAATAGCGGGGATGACGCGTGTATACCACATTTGGCACCCAGACCTGGCTGTAATCGGTCTCCCAGTGACCCTGCTCGGCAACCCATTTCTTCTGGCTACCGCTGTTGGAAGAGGAATTATTGCTGCCGGAACCCTGTGAATTGCCGGAATTCTGCTTCGAGTCGGAGGAGTTTCCCTTGCTGTCAGACTTCGACGAGTCGGAAGACTTGTTATCCTCCTTCTTGGAGTCATCGGACTTCTGGTCCTTGCCGTCGGATTCTTTCTTCTCCTCGGTCTTGGTTCCAGAGGCTTGCGCCGCCTTTTCTTCGCTCGGCTTCTTTTTGTCTTTATTCTTTACCGCCGTAGCGGCCCTTTCCGTAGAGCCGCTTCCTTGCTTTGCAACGCTGGCACATCCAAGTTGAGGTGCCGAAAGGCACACCAGAAGCGCTACGATAATAGCCTTTGTTCTCACGCCGATCTCCCTGCCCATGAAACCGGGCGTTGGACACCAGCCGATATCCAACGCCCGGCTCGCTTTTACATCTGCTCGCGGCGCTTCTTTTGATCGAGGAAGACGCCGGCTGCCACGAGGACGGTACCGCCGATGACGAACGTCTCGCCGATGAGTCCCGCGTGGTCACCAGTCTGGGCGAGGCTGCCGGGCTGGGCGGTATCCTTGCCGGCGAGGTGCTTCGGGGTGTATGCCGCCTGCTGCTTTGCGACCTCCTCTGCCTCCTGTCGTGCGATCTCATCGGAGAGCTTCTGCTCCGCTGCGATGCGGTCGGACTTCGCCAACTCGTAGGCGGCGAGTGCCGCATCATAGCCGGACTGGAGCCCGTCCACCGCGGCCTGCTTCTCGTCCAGGATGGCCTTGGCGGGCGCGATCTTGGCACGTGCCTCGACGGCGGCGGCGAAAAGCGCGTTGAGGGCTGCATCCGCGTTCGCGTCATGGCCGGAAGCGATCGCCGCGTCGGCGTCGATGGAGTTCAGCTTCGCCAGCTTGGCGTCTGCCTGCGCCTTCGCCTGCTCGGCGGCGGAGACCAGGGACTCGGCCGCGGCGGTATCCGCCTTCGCGGCATCGAGGGCGGCCTTGGTGTCATTGACGGCCTTTACTGCATCCTGCTCGCGCTGCTGTGCCTCTGCGAGCTTCGCGGCAAGGCCGGTGAGAATGTCGAGGTTCGACTGTGCGTCCTCGAGATCAGTCTGGGAGCCGGTAAGCTTGTCGGCGGCAACGCCGGTGTCGGCCTTTGCGGCATCGACGGCACGCTGGGCATCCGCGAGGGCGCTTGCGGTGGTATCCGCCTTTTGCTTGGCGTCGGCGAGGACGGTCGACTTCTCGGCCTGCTCGGCTGCCGCCGCGTCGTGGACGCTCTTTGCGGTATCGAGTACCTTCTTGGCGTCGGCGACGTCCTGGAAGAACTTCGCGAGGTCGGCGTTCGCATCGTCCACGCCCTGCTGCTTGGATGCGGTGTCCGCCTTGGCGGAGTCCAGCTTGGACTGTGCGGTCGTTACGGCTGCGTTGGCGGCATTAAAGGCGACCTGCTTCTGCTGGACGGTCGACTTTGCCGTATCGACGGCTACGTTGGCGGCATCGAGGTCCGATTTCGCCGCATCAAGCTCGGTCTGGGCATCCGTGACGCCCTGCTGCTTGGCGGCGATATTGAGCCCTGTCGCGTTTACGGTCTCCTGCGCCTCGTCGACACCTTGCTTCGCGGCATCGACATCGTCCTGCGCGGAATCCGCTGCGTCCTGCTTCTGCTGGACGGTTGCGGCGGCGCCGGCGGCTGCCTGCTGCTTGGATGCGAGGTCGGCCTTGGCTGCGTCGAGTGCGCTCTTGGCGTTCTTGAGGCCGTTGATATAGGAGGTCAGCTTTTGCTCGTACTCGTCGACGGAGATGGGATTCATGTTCCAGCCTGAACCTGCCCAACCAAGGTTTGCGGTATCGAGGCTGTCGGTCTGCCAGCCGTTCAAGGTTCCCTTGCTGCAGACTGCCATGCCCATATAGCCGATTTCGGGGCTGATGACATGCAGGTAGTGACCGACGGTTGCGGGATATCCGGCAACCTTGAAGTGCTGGTTGACATAGGATTCAATCCCGCTATGCGTCTTGTAGAAATCTACGGCATCCTTACCGGTTAGACCGGTGACGCCATAGAGCTCCTGAACCGCCTGATCGAAGAAAGCCTTTTCTTGGTCAACCCACTGCGGTTTCGGATCGGTTCCATAATTCCATGCGAGGTTTTCGGTCGTATCGAACTGCATGGAATGTCCAAACTTGACATCGGAATAGTTTGCGTTGGCTATCGCCGCTGCAATGAGCTTATAGGTGACCTGGAGTTCGGAGAGACCGACGGACTTGCGATACTCGTTGATGGACTTCATGTACGGGATTGCCGCGAGCATGTTGTCGAGACTGGTCGCATCGAGGCTGTTTCCGACCTCGGTGTAGTCCTTGTGTGTACAGTTCTGGATGATCTCGATGGCTGAATCGGCACCCATGGCCTTGAAGAAGCCGATGGCTCCCTGCTTGAGTTGTGCGTCGGCGGAGTCGAGTTTCGCCTGTGCTTCGTCGACCTTCTGCTGGGCGGCGGTCACGGCCGCGTCAGCGGTATCCTTTGCGGTCTTGGCGTTCGCGAGCTCTACGTCGGCGGCTGCCTTGGCGGACTCTGCGTCCTTGACAGCCTGCTTCGCGGCATCCAGCTTGGCGATGGCATCGGCGTTCGCCTGCTTGGCCGCATCGAGGTCGGAGTTCGCGGCATCGAGTGCGGACTGGGCGTCGTTCACGCCGGACGCGGCATCGACCGCGGCCTGCTGCTTCGCAGAGAGGGATGCCTGGGCATCATTCAGTTCGGTCTGTGCCGTTGCTGCAGCGGACTGCGCCTGCTCGAGCGCGGACTCGCACTGGGACTGTGCCGCTTGTGCGGCAGCGAGGGTTGCCTCTGCGTCCGCGACCTTCTGTTTTGCCGCATCGTACTCCGGACCGCTGGCGCCTTCCTCCGCTGCGGCGAGGTCTGCTTTCGCCTTCTCGTAGGCGGCGCTGGCGGCTGCGGCCTTCGCATCCGCCGCGTCCTTGTTCTGCTGGGCTGCGGCGAGGACGGCATCGGCGGAATCCTTTGCAGACTGGGCCGCAACCAGCTTGGACTGGGCATCGGCAAGCGTCGCGTTGGCGTTGTCGAGATCGGCCTGTGCCCTGCTCACGGCATCCGTGGCGTCGCGTACCGCCTGCTCGGCGGCACTGATTGCCTCCGGGGTGGCGCTTACGGCATCTGCCTTGGCTTTATCGAGGGCATCCTTGGCATCCTGGGCCGCCTTGAGGGCGGACTGGTACGCTTCGTCCTTCTCGGATGCATCCGCCTTGGCGTCTGCGAGACCCGCCTTCGCCTGCTCGAGGTCCTTGCCGGCGGCATCGGCGGCGTCCTTGCCCTCCGCGACCTGACGGGCGTACTCGTCCATCGCCGCACGGTCGGCTGCCGTACCGGCGCTGACTGCCGAATCGTAGGATGCCTTGGCCTGGTCGCGGGCGGAAGCCGCCTCGTTGTAGGGGCCGGCGGCCTCCTCGTAGGATGCCTTGGCGGCGTCCTCCTTCGCCTTCGCCTCGTCGACTGCCTTCTGCAGGTCCGCGATGGTCTGTGCGGCGGATTTCGCGCCGGTACCGGATGCCGCACCGGCGTGGGCGGCGATCGGCGACATCACGGCGGGGTGCTGCGTGCCCCCGTCACCGGTCTGGGCGAATGCCGTGAACGGTGAGATGAGGCTCGATCCGGTCATGGCGGCCATGGTCGCCGCGGTGACGGTCAGACGCGCGATCCCCTTCGGAGTGTGAATCTTTTTGCTTGGCAGTGCGGCGAAGTGATCGCCACCGGCAGCGAAATGCTTTCCCTGAGTCATTGTGCTGTTCCATTCCTTTTCCGTGCCCTATCCGACTGGGCATCAGAGTGCTTTCCAATAGAGATAATTATGCGCCTCAACTGGGATTGTTGTATATAGTCCGTTGGCATAAATACAACAATCCATGACTCTTTTTGTCATGGATACGAAGACGCTTCAGAAATCATTCGGCTTGAGATGTAAAGAGCTCCGCGCTGGACTCGGGTGCAGCCAGGAGCAGTTTGCCAATTTGATTGAAATGGATCGTTCCTACTACGCGAGCATTGAAGTCGGGCGGCGTAATGTTAGCCTCTCAAATCTCAAGAAGATTGCCGACGGATTTCAAATCAGCATTGCTGAACTCATGAGAGGCGTCAGCTAAATTTATCCGTCTCATAGTTCACAGTGGGTCTCGTTGATTAGTGCCTTAAGAAAATGGAAATCGTCCCAACGAACCATCGTCAATCGTCCCAATAAATTACCGTCAATCGTCCCAATAAGTAATCGTTATTTGTCCCAACGACGCAGATAGACGCTATAATTTCAAATGAATGATTGGAGGGAAAGCCGATGGATAGGTATATAGGACGTTGTGTTGACTGCTTGGTCGAGCGCGACCTTGGCATTTTTGGTGCAGTGCTCATTCAGGGGCCGAAATGGTGTGGAAAGACAACGACAGCTCAGAGATTTGCCGAGTCATCGTTATCTCTCTCCGACCCATCTGGCGGTTTTGCGGCCCTCCAACTCGCTCGTCTCGATCCGGCCCAAGCAATTGTCGGACCGACCCCGAGGCTTGTCGACGAATGGCAGGAAGAACCGAAGCTATGGGATGCCGTGCGATTCGAATGCGATGTCAGGGGAGGGGAGCCAGGACAGTTCATTCTCACCGGATCTGCGACGCCGCGAGCCGAGAACCAGCCGATGCACAGCGGTGTGGGTCGAATCGCCCGTTTGCGGATGGATACCATGACGCTTTTCGAGCTCGGTATTTCGTCGGGAGCGGTCTCGCTTGGTGCGCTGCTCGATGGCGATTCCGTTGCGGCGTCACTCGGATCCATCGCCGGTATCGCCGGTATCGCGGATTTGCTCTGCCGCGGCGGTTGGCCCCAAGCGGTCGGTAAGACAACTGCCGACGCAATGCGGATAGCCGCCGCCTATATTGACGGTGTTTGCGAGTCTGACGTTTCGAGGGCGGATGGAGTGAAACGTGACCCGGTTAAGGTAAGGGCCTTGCTCTCGTCGCTTGCACGCAATGAATCAACTCTTGCCGGCATGAGGTCCATCGAAAGGGATTTGGGTGTTGACGTCTCAAAGAATACGATTACCGGCTACATGGACGCGCTGCGCCGTATCAATATCGTCGACGATGTCCCCGCGTGGCATCCGGCTCTCAGGTCGCCGGTGAAGTTGCGGCAGGGCGCGAAGCGGCACCTTGCGGACTCATCGCTCGCCGTCGCCCTCATCGGTGCGGATCCGGAGTCGTTGTCATCCGATCCGAAGACCCTTGGCTTGCTCTTCGAATCCCTTGTGCTGCACGATCTCAAGGTTTACGCGGCGGCCAGCGATGCGACCGTATCTCACTACCACGACGCTGACGACCTAGAGGTCGACGCGATTGTCCATCGTCGTGACGGCTCGTGGGTTGCCGTTGAGGTTAAGCTCGGGAGCCCCCAAGTCCCAGAGGCAGTGGAAAATCTGCTTCGACTTGAGCGAAAGCTGGTCGATCGCGGGGAGAGGCCGCCTGCGGCGAAACTCATCGTCATCGGGTTTGGTATGCCGGCTCACGTAACTAGCGAAGGCATCGTTGTTGCTCCGGTCGATACGCTCGGAATCTAAATTATTGTTATTTGCATTTCCAGAAATCCTCTATCTAGACGCCTCCTAGAGGATTTCTGGAAACAACCGGTATTTTGATCTGGGCTACGAAAGGTTACGGGTCCAGATTCCGTGCTGCGTGGAGCCGGTGATCTTGTATCCGTGGCGGTCGATTCACGCCGCAAGCCTGTCCCAGTCGATGCGTTTCCAGTTGCCGCACGGCGCGTGGTTCACGATGAGCCCGCCGGCGACCATGAGCGCGTGGTTGCGTGCCTTGCGCACCTCGCGCGCGAGCGCCCTCTTCTTGTCCGAAATCTGGACCTCTGCCTGCTTCTTCTTGCATTGAAGCCTGAACCAGGTTCAGCTGGCATGGTTAAAAACGGGGGCGACGCTTTTGCGTCGCCCCTCGTCCCAGCCGGTTGCTTTAGTTGTACACACGGTAGTTACACTTGAACTGGGTTATGTGTCCATAGTGGGAGCCGTACCAACCCGATGTATAGCTGATTGCATTTGCGCCTAGATATTCGTATCTCTTGTTGTAGCGAAGCTCACGGTAGGTCGTGTCGTACTCTGCTACGTAAAACGCGTCTCCAGAGAAGGCTTTGTACCGGTCCTTAACCGTCGAGCTCATGTACGCAGGCTCGACATCGCCTTTCTTTCCGTTGAGCGCATAGACGGGTGCCGCGATTCCGCATAAAGCCGTTGCCACAAGGATGGCGTAGACAGCCATGCGCGACGCATTGGGCTTCAGCTGTTCAAATAGTTTCATGTCATTCACCTCCTTCGTATGTATCGAGGTATTCCTGCTTGAGTGTTTGCGAGGACGACTCGATCTTTTCCACGAGCGTGCCGGCCTCGATGAAGTAGAACGAGTCGGTGAGGTCTGCCAGGTCGTCGAGCAGATGGCTTGAGATGAGCACGCTGCGGCCCCGTGTCACTTCGCTGCGCATCGCGTCGCAGGAGGTTTTTCGTTTTCCCGGATCGAGGCCGTTCAGCGGTTCATCGAGGATGAGGTACGGGCAATCGGTCGCTATCGCCATGGCAAGCTTTACCTGCTGCTTCATTCCTGTCGAGAGTTTACGGGCCGGCTTGTCGAGATATGGGGAGATTCCGAGGGAGTTGCAGAGCGAGTCGATGTCGGCGGCCGATTTCCACGCCTCCCTAACGAAAGAGAGGTGCTCGAGGGCCGATAGCGTGGGGTAGAGATCCGCGCCGCCCGAAGAGCTCAGATAGACGAGTTCTGCGAATTCGGCTGATCGACGTTGGCAGATTCCGTCTGCCGCCAGGCTTCCCGAGCGGATGCGGGTGGGAAATTGGCCCGACAGCGCTTCAAGAAGGGTGGTTTTCCCCGAGCCGTTGGGAGCAACGAGGCCCGCCGCCGTTCCCGGGCTCAGGAAAAGCGACCCGATTGAAAGTATCGTCGTGCTTCCGTATCCCACGCTCGCGTCCAGAAGCTCGAGCCCATGGTGCTTTTTCGCGGGTCCAGGCTGTTTGGGGGAACGTGCCGCAACGGCGCCGACCGCAAAAAGGACCGCGACGTATATCAGTGCCACGGCAAGCATCGATGCGCTGCCTGAACCGGAGCCAATGAATTCCGTCGGGAAGCATCCCACGTAGCCCGTTGCCTCGATAGGCGAGAACACGGCCAGCGGCAGGAGCCCGAGCACGGCATTATGCTCCAGCGCCGAATCGGACAATAACGGGAATGCCGGGGCCGCGACAAGCAGCGCGGAGGCAAGGGGGCCCGCGAAGACGCGCCTCGTTGCGGTCGATAGGACGACGGAGCAAACGGATATCAAGGTTCCGCCCGCAAGCAGCGCGAGAAGCAGGGTCGTGAAGACGTTTCCCGCGGTCGTGGTGGTAAGCGCGCCGTCATGGAAGAAGGCGATCGGGTACCCAATTTGCCCGAAGCCGTTTAGGGCCAAGGCGTAAATGCCCCCGGGTGCGAGGCCGGCGAGGAGCATCGCGGTCCCCGCGGCGATTATCGAAAACACGATCTGAATAAGGCGCCGGAATTTGGGCACGGGCGCCTTTGCCGCCAGGGTCGCAGGCCTTGTGGCGCCGAGCACGAGTATCGACGAGAGAAGGAAGGGGATGAAGGGAAGGAAAGACGGCGCCGTGGCAACGGCGTAAGGCAGGAAGGAAAGGAATGGCAGGTCGCTTGCGGAGGCCGGGATATCCGTGATGCCGGAGCTGCTCAGGGCACGGCAATATGCGAGCGCCGCGTCATTGGTCTCTCGGTCTCCCACGATGGACCCGGATTGGAAGCCTTCGCCCATGAGCGCGTAGTAGCTCTCGGCAGAATCGAGAAAGGCGGCGTCGGTTTGAGCGGCAAGGGCGGCGTTCGCGTATCTTGCAAGCTCCGCGTCATTTTGCTGCTCTGGAGATAGGTCTGTGCCGCTGGCCTGGGGCGCGCGCGTATTGAATGCGTCGACAAAGCCCTGCATGCCCTGCTTCATAAAGAAGGGTCCGTAGATGGGTGAATTGAACGCAATGGGGACGGAAAAGGCTGCAGCGAGAACGAGCGTACAAATCCATACGGCCCTGTCTCTTAGGATTAGTTTGAGAAGAAGTCGACAGTACATTCAGAAGCACCTACATTTCTCAAAACATCGTTAGATTAATAATGACAGACCGAATGAAGATGCGTGCGACGGGGGCGAGGCGAATGGCTGAACGGTATCGATATGCGGGTTCAACGGCATTATATTGGCCACATAGATTATCAAAACCGTCGTAAAACCCCTGGTTTCAACTACGGGGAGTGTCAACGGTATTCACTTTTTCAGCAATGCCGTATTTACGTAATGTCGTTATTACATAGTTCTGTGGAATAGCAGAACAATTGAACATTGAACTAATCGCGCCTGAAAATTTTCCGCAAGTGTCGTGCGCCGCCGTACAAAGCCCGGCGGCGCACTAGGGCTCTGCCCTAAAAACCCGGCGCCCTTGGCGGCGTTAAAAAGTGACGCAATAACGTTGTTACGTTATTGCGTTATTACACAGTTCGGCAGTCACACTTTTACATTGTTGCGGCATGACACAGTTACGCAATGTCTCCGGTGCGTCTCGGTAAAAGGTTCGCTACCGGACAGCCACCGGACACCGAGGCGATCTAAGCGCGGCGATGGTTTGCCGTGAAATGTGCTGTGAGATGAAAAATCTCGCAAGAGACGCGAACTTGTACCTCCATCGTAAATGTAGCCACAAGTTCGCAGCCGTTGGCTCTTGCCAGGGCTCCGCCCTTGGACCTGGGTCGGTAAGTTGACTGCGACTGCATCGGTTGATTGATGGCAGTTGGAATCGACGCCGTAGTTTTTAAATCTGTTATGAAGCGTGAAACTCAAAAACTCATCGTATTGATTTTCATTTGATTCGAAACGCCCGCGCAAAAGTCGAAACGGCTCGCGCGGGCGTTTCGGTTTTTCGTTTCGCATCTCAACTCGCGTCAAAACAAAACGCGAGCTTTGAAAATCGATAGCGACCGAAGGTCGCGATCATAGGCGGCTTGACCGCCGCATGAAAATCGAATCGCCATTCGAACCGTAATGCGATTCGCGGTACCTTTCGACAATCCAACAACGCTACGAGTCTCACTAAAGACTCTCCGCGTCATTGAAATGTCGAAAGCTGCCTCAACTTTTTCGCAAGCGTATCGAAAAACGATTCGATAAAGTCGAATGTTTGCGTCGCGGGCGCCGCAAACCCGCTCCGCTCTCGCTACAGCGAATCTCTAACACTCAGCATCCTTCGCGTTAAAAATTCACTTTCGCTCACGGTCTTCACGCAGTTACAACGCCGCGAGGCCTCTCGCTTGGAATGAGGCCTCTCATTCCACGTCTACACTGCGTTTCGCCCAATCCCCGTTCCGGAGATTGCAAGATGACTGTGGGTGGCACTTTTGTGGGCCTATTCGTCCCAAAAACACCACACCACAAATCTTGCTTATCGCCTCTCACGGCGATAAGGTTTATTCGAAGTTGAAACTTCGCGCGAAAGAATCGTGGAGTCGATTCTTCATTTTTGGAACGACGCCAGCCGTTCCTCAAGGAAAGCGAATCGCATAGCAGGTTTTGATCGGAGGCCTCTCCGATCGCTGATTCGTTTCCGGAGGAATCATGAGCAGGCTTCGCCCGCACACCGTCAAAGCATCTCTTTCCGATGAAGAGAAGAAAGCCATCGCTTCAATTGCAAAACGCCATAAGTTAAGCGAAGCCGAACTTATACGGTTTGTTTTATGCAACATCAACGAGTTTGATATTGATTTCGGTTCTGCAGAAAACGTCGACCAGAAATCTCGATCTGAAGAGATTCACATCAAGGTTTCTCCAGCAGAGAAAAAGAAAATCGAAAGCAACGCGAACTCGCTCGGTGTAACCGTCAGTTCATACGCCCGCCGCGTTCTTATCAGTGGGAAAGTCGAAAAGATAGATTTCGATCGCGGAGGTGCCGAGAAAATTTATCACGAACTTTTGAAGCAGGGCACAAACCTCAATCAGCTCATGCATTTCATAAATGCTAACGGACTTCCCTCTTATAACGAGATAGCGGTTTTCAGAACCGTTGACCACGTTACGAAAAGCGCGGATCTCGCTTTTCGATTCCTGAAAACTCTTGAGCGTCGTTATTTCATCGAAGGTGGCGAAACGAAATGACGGTTATCAAGCAGAAGAGCGTTTCGAGCGATCGGTACGCAAAGAATGTCCGTAAGTACATCAACGGAAAACATGCCTTGGCCCGTGACGGTTGGAACATCGAATGCGACAAGTATTGGTTTTCTAAAATGGCGATGACCAGAAAGGTTTTTCATCACGACAAACCTTCGAGAGCCGGTGCCAAGAACGTGACTATCCTTCACCAGATTCTCGCGTTCCTGCCCGAAGAATGTTCGTGCAACGGCGGTAAGATGACTCCGGAAAAATGCATGTCGTACGCGAAAGAATGGGTCGCCCAGCATTATCAAAATCAGCAAGTTATCTTTGCGTTGCATGAAGAAAGCGATAAAGCTGGCAAACGTTATGCCGTCCACATGGCGATAAATCGAACCGATTTGCTGACGGGTAAACGCTGCGACACCGGTGGCCGTCGAGGCAAATACAAGCGCGCTTCATGGGTTCGTGAACTTGATGACAAATGGAACCTCGTCCAACTTGAGAAGGGAAAGAAGAATTCGAAGATTCGTGAGCGCCAACCTCGCGAGATCGAAAAGGAAATCATCGACCGCGACGAATACAGTTACAAAAACAATCTGCGCGAGCTGATCCATATCGCAATTGACGAAGGTCGCGTAAAGAACATGGAGCAGTTCAAAAAACTACTTGCATCGTGGGGCGTAGACATTTTCATCAAGAACAATCGAGTCTATGCGACAGATCTAGATATCAAAGAAGCCGGCAATCCGAAGTGCACTTTCAATCTGACTCGACTCGACGGACGTTTCGCGGTCAAACAACTTGAAGCGGCGTTCGAAAAGAACGTGCTGGAAGCCGAGCGAGCATTGCCGTACGAGAAGCGCTGTGAGATTTACATTCAACGTCTTAAGAAGGCGTACTCGGCGTGGGTCGAACAAGCGAAAGCGAGCAAGGGCGTCGCCTACAATTCATTCCCCAAATTCATCGCACCGAAGTGCGATGAGGACCTGCTCGAAGATCCGGCGGTTCGCGATGAGCTTCTTGCGCGTCGCGGTTACGCAAGGGAGATTCGCAACCGCTATGCCGGCGCCGTTCCCGATGCCGACGATGACCGCGTTCGTGCTGCCGGCCAGGCGCACGGCGGTAGCGACGCGCCTCACTATCGGTCCGATCGCACTGTCGATCGTGGCGATTACACGCGCGGCGACTCGGCCCGCTAGCCTTTTTTGCCAATAGTTCCAGCGAAGAGCGGTGGAACTATTGGCGCTAATAGTTCGGAATTTCCTCTAATTACAAACTATTAAGAGTTATTAGTTACAGATTCACTAATAGTCAGCTATTGGCGGCACCGCAAAGAGCCATACCGTAGTACCAATGTATTAAGTTTTCGCAGGTAGATAGCTAAAAATTTGATAACCCGCCCGCCGTTAAGACGGGCGGGCGTGCTATCATCGAGGTTGTTCCAGCGGTGGTACCAACACCGTGGAACCGCGTAGAGTGAGGTACCAACTCAACATCTACACCGTCAGACGCTTAAACCACAAGCCATCTGACAACTCCATTTTATCCAGACCCGCAGGTCAGGACAACACGGAGAAGTAGATAAGAGAAAAAACGGAACCTCCTCACCGGGAGGTTTTTTCATATCGACCGGGCGTGTGACATATGCCGTTCCCGGTCGGCCAGGCCCCAGGGCCTGCGAAAAAGGTAGCGTTTTGCTCGAATAATCGGTGACTGAGCTGTACAGGTCTGCCGTCCCGTCTCCACGAGGAGACTTCGACGAGGGTAGTGCCTTCCCTGTGACCCCTGCGCTGCCTCGGCCCATAAGGGCGGGGACGGCGTGCCAGGATCCGAGCGCTCGTCCTGCTGCAATACTGCAGGAAAGTAGGTTAAAAGCTGAAGAGCAGGAGTCGGTGGGATATCCACGCGGCGACGCGTGTGTTTGGCGGTGAGTAGCCGCAACGTCAAGCAAGGAGGACTGCGGTAGGCGTGCAGCCGTGACGGACTTTGTGCCCCACCCTGGGCCCTGTCATGTAGAGGGGCATCGGTGAGGACGGCCGATGCGTTAAACGAATGGTCCGGATACATGGCGGAGCCATGTGGAGACCCGCGAGATCGTCGAGCAAAAGGCCAAGGGGCGGGTGAGGTCTTCCCAGCTACATGCTGGTTTCGAAGATTTAGGGAGGGTCCACGACTGTGCCCAAATCTGTGGATACTCCACCACCTAACAATTCAACCCGCAAGCCAATCAGACCTCGCGGGCAGTCTTATAAACAAGCAAGCCCTTAGCGCGAGGCGTACCAGCTGTCAGCCCTCAGCGCCGGCGTCGCTTCGCTCCCCGGGCGGACAAGAACATCTGGCTGTAACACCTACAATTCGGCAAGGACGCCGAATCCGTTTTTGGTTGTAGTCGAAAATGTACAAAGAGATATATAAATCAGCGAGCTTCGCGAGCGGATCATAGGTGCCGTTAGGCACCGCATCAAAAGCGATTCGCAATCATTTCGGAATGCATCTAGAAATGTTCTAGAGCTTTTCTGGAAAAACGCACGAGAAAGGGCCGAGCCGAAGTGTCTGGCCGGACGCCAATTGTCCGGGAACTGCTTCGTTTCGACCCTCTTCTACTTTACTTCCATGGCCATGCAGCGGTCTAGTACTCCTTGATCGGATGCTTCTTACCGAAACCACCGTCGATGCCGAAGTGGCAGAGCATGTCGATGGCGCGAAGATGCTCGTCGATGGCAGTTGCAATCTGGGCGTCGATCTCGCTGTCATGGTCGTCAAGGGTGCGGACCGCACTGTCTGCGACCATGAAGGCCTTGATGGTTTGGTTGAACTGAGCCTTGAAAGCATCAACCTTCTCAACGGCGGCAGCTCGGTCTGCCATCTCGCGTTCGAGTCGTTGAACGATTTCCTGTGCGTCGCTCATGGCTATTCCTTTCCTCGCGGGTGTTTTACCTAATATATCGCCCCGCGCGGACATGATTCTCACCCGGTGGTATCAAATTTCACAAAACTGCAGGTAGGCGGCTTAACAGGATTCGATTTACGGGACGTTTAGCCAAAGGTTGGTGTGGATGCCAGCAGCACCCCTTTTTCGGGCCGTAAATCGCATCTGGTGAGGTCGATTTTTCGGCAATGCCGCCGCCCACCGCGTGCGGCCTGTTTGGCACCGTGAACGGCTAATTGTTCCACATAGCCATACGCATGACGTCATCCATTGAGTAGCGGGCGTCGTCATCCTCATCCAAGGCTTTGCCATAAGCCTCGATGTCCGCCATGTCCTCGACTTTTTCGAGTGCCGCCCTTCTCACGAACTCGGAAAAGGGCACGCCTGCGGCGTCCGCATGAACCTGAATCAAAGCCATTTCACCCTCATCAAACATGACCGCAATTTCGCACATTGAGCGCTCCAATCAATGCTGGCATCGAACTTTACTGGTACATATCTTATTGTTCATATTCAACAGTCCCAAAACGTATGCGGGAACCGCGGTACCGTCAGAAAATGCAGGAGGAAATTTGACGGTCCCGTTAATAGATTTTGTGACAAGGGCATGACAGGGGGACAGGTCATTCGTCAGGTTTCTGGCAGACGATATGAGCGGGACATGGAAAATGGAAGCCCCTCCTGTATGCATATCCGCTGGTAAGGCCTGGCCCGGTTTTCACCATCGCACGCGGTGACCGAGCACCCATCCAACGCCCAAGTCAAAATACTCAGTACACTGAGTGATTTCACTCACTATACTGAGTATTTTCTCAATTTGCTCAGGCTAGTTAAACAGCGGTACCTTATCGAGCAGAAAATCCTCCACGGTGCACGCCCCGGCCGCCGCTCCTCCCACGACGATCCGCTTGGCTCGCGGATACTTTTTTAGGAGCGTCGACATGCCGCTCTGGCCGGACTCTCCACCGCTTTTGACCTCAATGGCGCTCAGTGCATCATCCCTTCGCAGCACAAAGTCGACCTCTTTGACGCCTTCACGCCACCACATAACCTCAAAACCCTCTTCCGGCGCGCGTGCAAGCAGTCGTGCACCCACTGCCGATTCCACCAAATGACCCCGCCGCGCCGAATCCTCCAGCCATTCTGCACGGCCCTTATCGCCGAGCGCCGTCATAAACGCCGTGTCATAAACCATGAGCCGCGGGGTGCTTCGGCGCTTTGCGAGCTCCTTGTCACTGAACTTGGGGATCGCCGTAACCAAACCGGCCTTGCCCAGCAGGTCCAAATACCCGGCGACCGTGACCGTGTTGCCGGCATCCTGCAGCTGGCCTACCATTTTTGAATACGAAAGCTCCTGTCCCGAATAGCTCGCCGCGAGCCAAAAGAGCGCGCGCATCAGCGCCGGTTTGCGGATATTCTCCAACGAGAGAACATCGCGCGAGATCGCCGGCTCGACGATCGCATCTCGGATATAGTTTCGCCAACGGGCGTCATCGGAAACCAGCGGCGCCGCACCCGGATATCCGCCGTGATAGAGATAGTCTTCAAAAGAAAAGTCAAAGGCCTCGCTGCACTCGCGATAGGACCAATGCGGCGACCGAATGAGCTCGTAACGGCCCATAAGGGATTCTTCCAAGCCCTTATGCAGCAGCAGCGACGACGATCCGGTCAACATGACCTTGAGCGGCGTCCCCTCCCGGCGATCCCGGTCGTACAATCCCTTGACGACCGTGGACCAACTCTGCACCTTTTGAATCTCATCAACAACGAAAACGGCCGGGGCCTTACCTCCAGACGTGAGGTTTCTTGCCTGTTGCCACTCGATTTGCAGCCAGCTGGCATCGGGATTCACAACATCGTCCGCATTGACCACGTGACAGGGCATGTCTACATGGTGCAACGCCTGCACGAACATGGTCGACTTTCCCGTTTGGCGGGGCCCGATTATAAATTGCATCAACGGATTATTCGTTTCCCGCATCCTTTGGGCTATCACGGCAACTTGATGGCGCTCAAACATGTCAATCTACCTCCTTGTTTCTTAAATACTCAGTATACTGAGTAAAATCACTCAGTATACTGAGTATTTTTTGAACCGGGAGATCGAACCCGCCAACTTAACTCCCTTCACCAGCGGGTTGCCGCCGCCCCTCCGCGAGTCGAGTTTCTGGCCCTTCGTGCTCACTCGATATATAAAAACTGCCATAGCCATATCGAAAAACCGGTATAGCCGGTCCCATCATCGAACCATTGCGAACTGATACGCATCTTATTGCTCATATTCAAGGCCCCGACGTCTCAAAAGGTATGCTGAACGGCACTTGCAAATCGAGTGGTCGAGACCGTGCAAATCGAGTGTCAAAACCTAGTGCCAAAACCATCCTGTCAAACCTCATGGGAAAATCAAACTACGAGGCAGGAGGCTAAAAAATGACGCGATACGGCTACGCACGCGTAAGTACAAAGGAACAGAAATTAGATCGCCAAATCGAAGCGCTGGTCAATGCCGGCGTACCCTATGGCCATATCTATAAGGACAAAGAAACTGGCGGTCGTGATGGTGACCGCACGCAGCAGAAAAAGTTGTTCAAAAAAATGAAGCGTGGCGATGAAGTAGTCGTCGAGTCTTGGGAGCGTCTATCCAGATCGACCAGGCAGCTGCTCAACTACGACCTGATGTTCCGAAACCTCGGGGTCAAACTGACTTCCTTGAAACAACCCGTTGATCTGGATACCGCGTTCGGCCGTTTCGTCTTAGGAACCCACGCCTGCACAGCCGAACTTGAGCGCGACCTGATCAGGCAGCGTCAAGCTGAGGGAATCGCGATCAAGAGAAGTCATGGCGGCAACGTCGGCGGTCGTCCGCGCGTCGCAGACGTCAAGGTCGATGCGGCCGTGAAGCTCTACCTCGCCTGCGAGACGCCTATCACTGACATCTGCGC
>NZ_OY725717.1:600000-899693 GCF_963360655.1 Collinsella aerofaciens | reverse complement strand
ACGCTAGAACTGAGAAGGGGGAGGCCTCGCGGCCTCCCCCTTTTTTGCGTTTACGGGCTTTTGTCTCACATAGTAGCTGTGTTTTATAACCCTCGTTTGTCGCATCTTCTGCGAACGGGCTACAATAACTTAGTCTGTGCGATATGGAGGTGAACATGGCTGAAGCTGGTATCGGCGTTGATATCGTCGAGATTTCCCGCATGAAATCAATTCTTGAAAAGACGCCGTCGTTTGCTCGGCGTGTGTTTACCGAAGAAGAGCGTGCGTATTGCGATGCATCATCGCGTCCCGCTGCTCACTATGCGAGCCGCTTTGCTTCGCGCGAGGCGGTACTTAAAGCTCTCGGCATGGGTTTTAGTCAAGGCGTGGGTCGCAAGGATGTTTCGGTTACGCGTGATAAACTCGGCAAACCGAAGGCGCTGCTTTCGGGCCGTGCTCTCGAGATCGCTCAAGAACTGGGTGTTGTTGAGGTCGCTCTTTCCATTACGCTTACAGGAGACTTGGCCGTTGCGAATGCCATCGCGATTACCGAAGATGCTCGGCCTAAGCCAAAAGAGGAAAAGGTGAGCACCAAGAAACGCGTAGCGCAGACATTTAAAGAGGCTCGCTCTGTTTTAGATGAGCTTGAGCAGCTGCAGAATTCAGCATTGACGGAGCACCTGGGCGATGCTTCGCAAGATACGCTAGGAGCATAGATGAAACCGGTTTTGAGTACCGAAGAAGTCGTTCGTCTCGAGGATATCATCGAACGCGAAGGGACTTCGAAGGCCGAGCTTATGGAGCTAGCGGGTGAGTTTGCCGCCAACGAGGTCTTGAAGCTCAATCCCGATCGGGTTCTCGTTCTGGTCGGTTTTGGTAATAATGGCGGCGACGGTTGGGTTGCCGCCGATATCCTGAGCCATAAGGGTGTGGACGTGGATATCGTTTCTCCGGTTGAGCCGGATGAGATTCCTGCTGCTCTGGCACGTCATGTTGCTCGTCGTACTGCCGGCCGCGATGTGCACGTTTGCGTCGGCCCCTCGCGTGACGAACTCGAGGTTTTGATCGATAAGGCCGATGTTGTTGTCGATGCCATTTTTGGTACCGGTTTCCACGGAAATCTGCGTGCGCCGTTCTCCATCTGGATTCCTACGGTCAATGAATGCGCCGATTGTGTCGTATCCATTGATGTTCCCTCGGGCCTCAATGCCGAGACGGGCGTTGTTGATGACGACTGCATTCGTGCCGAGCATACGGTGACGATGATTGCGCCCAAGATTGGTCTGTATAGCGCTGATGGTCCTGAGTATGCTGGCGATTTGATCTGCGGCAATCTTTACGACCGTCTTGACGAGGTCATCGATGATGTCGACCACGCCGCCGAGATTGTCGAGCCCGGTGACTTAGTTGATTACTTTGCCCCACTACCTACGAATATCGATAAGTATTCCCGTGGCTCTGTGCTTATTGTCGCCGGATCTGCGCAATATCCTGGTGCTGCCATTATGGCGGCCAAGTCTGCAGCTCGCGCGGGTGCTGGTTACGTGGCAGTCGCGGCTCCTGACGCCTGCGCCAATCTTATTCGCATGGCACTTCCTTCGATTCCCGTCTTTGCTATTCCGTCTGATTCCCGCGGCTCCTTTGGCGCCGCTGCGCGCATGACTGTGTGCGAGATTGCAAAGAAGTACAGCTGTGTGCTGTGCGGTCCCGGTATGACGACATCTGCCGGCGCTATGCAGGTGGTTTCGGGCTTGCTCGAGCTTGATGTGCCGCTTATCTTGGACGCCGATGCACTCAACTGCCTTGCTAAGATTGCCATTGACGGTATTGATAGTAATCCCGAGATGTATCGTCGCGAGCAGCCGTTGGTTATGACGCCGCACTATCGTGAACTTTCGCGTCTGGTTGCCGGTGACGAGGTGAACGACCTTGGTACTGCGATTGCAGCCGCGCAGAAGGTTGTCTGGGCTGCAGGCTCTGACAATCTGGTGGTCATTGCCAAGGGGCCGACGACGGCTATCTGTGGCGTTGAGCGTGTGCTGCTGCCGCTCTCGGGTCCGGCTTCTCTGGCAACTGCCGGTTCGGGTGATGTTCTCGCGGGTATTTTGGCCGGCACGCTTGCCACCATGCGCGACGAGATGGATCGTTGGGAGCTGCTGTATTCGTACGCCGTCGCACTTCACAGCTACGCCGGTTTTGCCGCGGCGACGGAGTATGGTGAGAAGAGCGTCATCGCGACCGATCTTATCGACTTGATCGGTCCGGCCATGGAACTGGCGGCAAAGGATGCGCTCGAAGATCTGGGAATCATGGACGAAGGGTCGGATGACTAATCATGAATAAAGCCGATTTGACGCGCTGGTCCTGGGTCGAGATCGACCGCGGGGCGCTCCGTCGCAACACGAGGGCCTATAAGAACTTGCTGAATCCACGTCAGCGCCTGTGCTGCGTGGTCAAGGCCGATGCTTATGGTCATGGAGCTGTTGAGTGCGCCAAGATCATGTATTCGGCCGGTGCCGACATGTTTGCCGTGGCGACGGTTAACGAGGGCGTTGAGCTCCGACAGGGCGGGATTACGAAACCCATCCTCATCCTAAGCGAGCCGCCTATCGAGGCCATTCCGACGTTGCTCGAGTTTGATATCATGCCTTCGGTCTATACGTCTGATTTTGCTCTTGCGTATGGCGAATGTGCCGTCGCGGCGGGCAAAGTGGGCAAGTATCATCTCGCCATCGAGACGGGCATGAATCGTATCGGCGTTCACTACACGCAGGTGCTCGACTTTGTCCGCGGTATAAATTTCCATCGCGGTATTCAGTGCGACGGCGTATTTACGCACTTCGCCACGGCCGATGAACCTTCGGGCTGGGACTACAAGCTGCAGTGTCAGCGCTTTACCGAGGCCGTTCAGGCCATTAAGGATGCGGGTTTTGAGTGCGGTATCGTGCACTGCGCCAACACGCCGTCCTCGATGCTCGACCCCTCGATGCATTTTGATATGATCCGCGCCGGCGTTGGCTTGTATGGCATGCAGCCGTGCGAGCTGAGTGGCCGCGTGATGCAGCTTGATCCCGTTATGAGCGTCCATGCGCGTGTGACGCGCGTGGCACACCCTGCGATGGGTGAG
Organism: Collinsella aerofaciens; assembly: GCF_963360655.1. NCBI lineage: Bacteria > Bacillati > Actinomycetota > Coriobacteriia > Coriobacteriales > Coriobacteriaceae > Collinsella > Collinsella aerofaciens. Next base: position 896,587 of record NZ_OY725717.1, on the reverse strand, counting down.
GGCGTGGGCTACGGTTTTACCTACCGCGTACCGCGTACGCGCGTTCAGATCTGCACGCTGCCGATCGGTTATGCCGATGGCCTATCGCGTACGCTTTCCAATCGTATGGATGTGCTGTATCGCGGCGAGCGCGTGCATCAGGTTGGCAATATCTGCATGGACCAGTTTATGGTCGCCATTCAGTCCAACCCGGCACACGAGATTCCCGAGGCCGAGTATGGTGACGAGATGATTATTGTCGGCCGCGATGGCGATGCCGAGATCACTATGGACGAGATGGCCCGACTGCGCGGAACGATTAACTACGAGGTCGCCTGCGGCTTTGGCATGCGTCTCGACAAGGTCTACGTGTAGGAGCCGCTATGGGCGTCATGCACATCCCCGGCCATACCCATCAGGCACCACGTGAGGTCGCACTCGAGGAAATTGAGGCCGTTCTGGGCGATTGTCACCTCTGCCAGCTCTACCAGTCGCGTCACAATATCGTGTTTGGCGTGGGAAACCCCCGCGCTCGTGTGATGTTTATTGGCGAGGCGCCGGGCCGCAATGAGGATTTGCAGGGCGAGCCCTTTGTGGGGGCGGCAGGCGAGGACCTCAACGGCATTTTGTCGCTGGCGGGGCTCAAACGCGAAGACGTCTACATTGCCAACGTGCTTAAGTGCCGCCCGCCGGGAAACCGCAATCCACGTTCCGAGGAAGTGCTGGCTTGCTCGCCGTTTTTGCGTGAGCAGATTCGAAGCATCTGGCCCGATATTATCGTGACGCTCGGCAACCCCGCGACGCACTTTGTGCTTAAGACCGAGATTGGCATTACTAAGCTGCGCGGCAGGTTCCACCAGATGGGGCATTTTGTAGTAATGCCCACGTTCCATCCGGCAGCAGCGCTACGCAATCCGGCGTGGCAGGAACTGCTGGAGGAAGACTTTAAGATGCTGGGCGACTATCTGGAGCGACATCCCGCACCAGAGGACGCCTCGGAATAATAAGGAGCATATATGTCCCTGGAGCGCCTGGGGGTAGGTACTTACAAAACGACTTGCGCTGCCGATACGGAGTACTTTGGCGAGCTAATTGCACCGTGCCTTGAGGACGGCGATGTGCTCATCCTGACCGGTGGCCTGGGGGTGGGCAAAACTCACTTTACCAAGGGCGTCTCGCGCGGGCTGGGCGATGAGCATATGGTTACGAGCCCTACGTTTGCGCTCATGGCCGTTCACGATCAAGGCCGTATTCCGCTGTTTCACTTTGATCTATACCGTCTGGAGCATGCCTACGAGCTCGAGGATACGGGCATTTTCGATGTGCTGGGCTATGAGGGTGCTTGCCTGCTGGAATGGGGCGAACAATTCCAAGACGAGCTGACGGATGAGTATCTTTCGGTGACGCTCAAGCGTGATGAGGGCGACAGTGATGTGCGAACGATAACGCTCGAGGCGCACGGTGACCGCGCAATGGAGCTTTCCCATTTGATTGATAAGGCTGTACAAGATGAGCTTGCATAACGACAACGCGCTGGTGGTGGCGCTCGATACCTCGACTGACATGCTTGCCTGCGCGGCAAGCTGGATTGATGGGCAGACGGGCGAGACGAAGCTCGTGAGTGGCGACCACATGTGTCGCCGTCACGCCAACGTTGAGCTCGTGAATACCGTTGATGGCGTGCTGGCTCAAGCCGGTCTGGATCGCAGCGATGTTGGTTACTACGTGGTCGGCCGCGGCCCGGGGTCGTTTACGGGTGTGCGCATCGGCATCTCCACTGCCAAGGGCCTCGCGCGCGGTGCCAATGTTCCACTGCTGGGCGTGTCGACGCTCGACGCTTGCGCTTGGACGGCGTGGAAGGCTGGCGTGCGCGGCAAGCTTGGTATCTTGGCCGATGCCATGCGCGGTGAGGTATATCCGGCACTATATATGCTGGGCGATGAGGGTCCCGAGCGTCAATTTGAGCGCGAACACGTGGTCAAGGCCGCCGTGGCGCTCGATGAGTGGCGCCGAGCAGCGGACTGGGACCAGGTTCAGCTGACCGGTGACGGTCTCGTGCGCTATGGCAAGCTGCTGGGTGAGGACGAGACCGCCCGCTGCGTGGAGCGCGACCTGTGGTGGCCTTCGGGCGAGGGCTTGCTGCTCGCGCACGCTGCGGGTGACGGCGATCCGGCTCGCGTCCTGCCGATTTACACGCGCCTTTCGGATGCCGAGGAAAACGAGCGCAAGCGTCTTGGTCTTGCCGAGAGTGCGCAGAGCGAAATTACGGGCGTTGCCGATGAGCTCGCCGGTCGTCATCTGCAGTTCCGTCCCATGGGCGCGGCGGATGCCGAGGGCGCGAGCGCGCTAGAGGCTGCCTGCTTTGAAGGTGCCGGACACGAGGCGTGGACGCCGGGCATGTTCCTGTCCGAACTGGGCGAGGACGTCGCTGCGCCGCGCAGTTGGTGGGTGGCACACGACGACGGCAAGCTGCTGGGCCTTGCCGGCGGTATGGTCGTGGACGGTGATGTGCAGATTCTGGATGTCGCCGTCGACTCGGCACATCGCCGTGAGGGCATTGCCCGCAAGCTGCTGTCGCATGTGAGCTATGATGCCCAGATGCTCGGCTGCACCACGGCTTCGCTCGAGGTCGAGGACGGCAACGAGGGCGCGATTGCGCTCTATGCCGCTCTGGGCTTTACCGAGGTGGGTCGTCGTCGTGGCTACTACGGTGTCGGCAAAGGCGCCATCGTCATGACGGCCCCACTTCCCCTCGTACTTCCGGTCGATAACGCCTCGCCCGAGCCGACGGCAGCCGAGCAACGCGTATGGCCGCTGCCTGCGCCTGGGCGCTCCGAGGGGGAGCGCGCCGAAATTGAGCGCCGCCGCCTGGTGCTCGCTATCGAGAGTTCCTGCGACGAGACGGCCGTGGCGATTATCGATGCGGATGGCAATATGCTGGCCAACCAGGTGTCGACACAGATTGATTTTCATGCCCGCTTTGGCGGCGTGGTGCCCGAGATCGCCTCGCGCAAACACGTTGAGGTGATTGTGAGTGTCGTGGATGCGGCGCTCGAGGATGCCGCAGCATCGCTTGGTCTTGAGGGTGGAGCCATTGCTCCCAGCGAGCTTGCCGCCGTGGGCGTGACACAGGGTCCGGGCCTGGTGGGCGCCCTCGTGGTGGGCGTTGCCTTTGCCAAAGGCTTTGCCTACGCTGCCGGTAAGCCGCTCGTATGCGTCAACCATCTGGAGGGGCATCTGTTTGCCAACCTGTTGGCGCAACCCGACCTCAAACCGCCGTTTATCTTCACGCTTGTCTCGGGTGGGCACACCATGCTCGTGCACGTGAAGGCGTGGGGCGACTACGAGGTGCTCGGTGAGACGCTCGACGACGCTGTGGGCGAGGCCTTCGACAAGGTAGCCAAGGCGTTGGGTCTGGGCTATCCCGGTGGCCCCATCATTTCCAAGCTGGCCGAGACGGGCAACCCCAAGGCGATCGATTTCCCCCGTGCGCTTAACAGCAGGGGAGACTATCGCTTCTCGCTTTCGGGCCTTAAAACCGCTGTGACGCTCTACATTGAACAGGAGACCAAGGCCGGGCGCACGATTCACCTGCCCGATCTGGCAGCTTCGTTTGAGGCAGCTGTCTTTGACGTGCAGTACAAGAAGGCCAAAAACGCACTGCACGCTACCGGATGCAAGGAATACTGCATCGGTGGCGGCGTCTCGGCCAACCCGCATCTGCGCGAGATGATGATCAAGAAGCTTGGGCGTCAGGGGATTCGCGTAACGGTGCCGCCCTTGTCTGCCTGTACCGATAACGCAGCCATGATCGCGGAGGTCGCTCGCCGTAAATTCGACCGAGGCGAAATCTCGCCGTTCGATGTTGACGCCGATCCGAACATGACGCTGTAGCTGGTACGGCGCGGTCCCCGGACGGAGGGGCCGGATATAAGGTTTCCTGCTCTACAGTCCTGCGCAAGACGAAGGCCACATTAAGTGGCCTTCTTTGCGTGCGGAACTCGCGATAAACCTTATATCCGGCCCCTCCGTCCGGGGACCTTTCTGTATCGATATAGCTTCTGAGCTGGTTTGGCGTCGACAACGTCCAGCAAGGTTAACAAGCCAGCGTCGAATTTCCAGCGTTCTTTAGCTGAAAGAAAAAGTTGGTGTGCGGAGCTTTGCTCCGCATTTGGGATGGGAGCCCCTCGGGAGCGGGCGGGCGTATACAAGGTTTATCGCGAGTTCCGCACGAGCCGGAGAGCACTTAATGTGCTCTCCGTGCGAGCAGGACTGTAGAGCAGGAAACCTTGTATACGCCCGCCCGCTCCCGAGGGACATCTCTCATGCAAAAACTGTCGCTGGGTAAAGTCCGAGGTCAGTGGCGTTTTATACCGAGAAATCCAAAAAAGTTGAAAATTCATTACAAATTTGCGTTGACTTTAGGTAACTAAAGTTTCATACTCCTTTTCAACCACTGGGGGATGTGAACACGCACGGATCGTTCGCATCATGATTGAAGAGGATTTCTTAGACATGTTCACGCATCAGCTAAACATTATCAGCGTAGTAATTATCTGATGCGGGTTAGCACATACAGCTAGCCCGTACGATAACGGGCGGCTGATGAAGATGAGGGCCGTCGAGCGCAACCGACGGCCCTCATTTTTTATGTCTAGGAAGTTCTTTTTAGAGGAGGAAATGTAATGAACGGAGTTTTGCTCATGGTTGTGGCCGCGGCGGTGCTCGCCTGCGGCTATCTGGGCTACGGCCGCTGGCTGGCCAACAAGTGGGGCGTTGACAAAGAGGCCCTCACGCCGGCCAAGCGCATGAAGGACGGCAACAGCTTCTCGCCCGTCTCCGCCTTCACTGCGTTTTCGCACCAGTTCAGCTCGATCTGCGGTGCTGGCCCTGTCACGGGTACGATCGTCGCCATGGCCTTTGGCTGGCTGCCCGTCGTGCTCTGGGTCCTCGTCGGCGGCATCTTCTTTGGCGCCGTCCACGACTTTGGTGCCCTGTACGCTTCGATGAAGAACAACGGCAAGTCACTCGCTCAGCTCATCGAGAAGTATATCGGCAAGACCGGCCGTCGCCTGTTCCTGCTGTTCTGCTGGCTGTTCTGCATCATCGTCATCGCCGCCTTTACCGACATGGTCTGCAAGACGTTCATGTTCACCCCGGCCGTTGACGCTTCTGGTGCTGCTACCGGTGCCATCGACTTCACCAAGTCCTATGCCGCCGGCTGCGCTGGTACCATCTCCATCCTGTTCACCTTCGTCGCTATCGCCTTTGGTTGGGCCCAGAAGAAGTTCAACCTCACCGGCGCTGCCGAGTTCGTCACCGGCGTGGTCCTCATGGTTCTCATGTTCGCCGTCGGTATGCAGTTTCCGGTCTACCTGGATAAGTTCCAGTGGTTCGCCGTCGTCATGGTCTACCTGGTCTTCGCTGGCGCTATGCCCATCCAGATGCTCAAGACCCCGCGTGACTACCTCACTTCCATCATGATGATCGTCATGATCGTCTGCGCTGTCCTCGGCATCGTCGTCCTGGGCGTCAACGGTCAGGCCACTATCACCGCTCCGGTCTTCACCGGCTTCTCCACTGCCTCCGGCATGATGTTCCCGGTCCTGTTCGTCTCCGTCGCTTGCGGTGCTCTCTCCGGTTTCCACAGCCTCGTTTCTTCCGGCACCTCTTCCAAGCAGGTCGAGAAGGAGCAGGACGCCGTCAAGGTCGGTTACGGCGCAATGATCGTCGAGTCCTTCGTCGGCATCCTTGCCATCATCGTTGCCGGCATCATGTTCTCCGATATGAACACCGCCGGTACCGGCGCCCTCAACGCCGGTGTCGCTTCCACCCCGTTCCAGATCTTCGCCGCTGGCATCTCCCGCGGTATGCAGGCCTTCGGTGTTGACGGCACGCTCGCTACCGTCTTCATGACCATGAACGTCTCCGCTCTGGCCCTGACCTCGCTCGACGCCGTCGCCCGCATCGCCCGCACCTCGTTCTCCGAGTTCTTTGCCCAGACCAACGACGCCCTGGCCATCGAGTCCAAGGCCGGCTACATGAAGGTCCTCGGCAACCCCTGGTTCGCCACGGTCGTCACCCTGCTTCCCGGTCTCGCCCTCGCTTTTGGTGGCTATGCCAACATCTGGCCGCTCTTTGGTGCTTCCAACCAGCTGCTCGGCGGCATGACCATGATCACCCTCGCCGTGTTCTGCAAGTGCACCGGCCGCAAGGGTTGGATGCTCTACGTGCCCGTCGCCTTCCTGCTCTGCTGCACCTTCACCTCGCTGGTCCAGAGCGCCATGGGCTGCATGGCCGCCGTCCAGGCTTACGGCTTCTTCGGCACCATCCCGGCTACCGCCACCACGGCCGCCGTCTCCGTCGCCGCTACCAAGGGCCTGCAGCTCGTCTTTGCCGTCCTGCTGATGGTCCTGGGCCTCATCGTCGCCGTCAACTGCCTCAAGGAGTTCTTCGGCAAGGAGGCTGGCTCCATGCCTGATGAGGAGCCCGAGTGGTCCGAGATGGGCAAGGCCGAGTACGGTCGCGCCGCTGCCGCCGAGGCTCCCGCTGACGCCGAGGCCGCCAAGGCCTAGTCGGTCGGACGGGTTGAATCTCCCATCCATTTGACTCGGAAAGACCGGGTCCGCGACTTCGCGGGCTCGGTCTTTTTTCATGCAAAAGCGGGTGACGCTCGAGTGTTCTCGCAGATGTTTTGCGTGGATAAGGGCGCGCGTTGTACCATATACACGTATATGTGTGCATATGAAAGGGGCCCCGTGGCCAAGACGGTATATTCCGATAACCAACAAAATGTCGATGCTCTGGCTGAGCGCCTGAGCAGCCAGACGTCGCTTTCTGCTGAGCGTGCCAAGCTGGTTGCCTACGACCTGCTTTGCCGCAAGGCGCTCAAGATTAAGTCGAGTGCGCTGGCGCAGATTTTCCGCTCCGTCGATAAGGAGTGCGACACCAAGGCGATGCGCGATGAGCTTATCGCGGCAAAGATCGTGACCAAGATCGAGGGTAGCGGCATTAACGGGCGCCCGGCGTTCTATACCATCAATGCCGAGATTAACGATGCCCAGGAGCGGCCCGTCGAGGTTGCCGAAGAGGCCGTCGAGGACGTTGTCGAGGCGCCCGCTTCGGTGGAAACGGCTCCGCGCGAGCATGTCGATACCGACGAGCTGCTTGACGAGAGCGTCGTTCGCGCCTTTACGGCCAAGGTCGGCCGCGGCGGTTTTGGCGGGAGTGGCAAGCGCGATGCGCAGCGCCGCGCCCAGCAGGAGCGCTTCCGTCGCGCCGTTGCTCAAAAGGGTGAGACGGATGCTGAGGCTGTTGAGACCGAGGTTGCTGCCGAGTCGCAGAAGCCCGCGAGGGAGCAAAAGCCCGTGGAGGCCCAAGAGCCCAAGCGTCGTCGCGGTGCTCACTTTAAGACTGCACAGCAGGATGCCGCGCGTGAGGTTGAAGAGTCTTCTGAGGTTGCAGACGATGTTGAGGAGTCTGCCAAGAAGGCTCCGGGTTCGTGTCGTCCTGGTCGCGGTTTTGCGGGACGTGCATATCCCGTAAAGCGTCAGGAGAAGGGCGAGTCGGTTTCGACCACCCAGGACGAGAAGACCGTTGAGCCGGCGGCTCGCGAGCAGAAGCCTGTTGAGCCGCAGCTTGAGGTTGATGCCGAGGCCAAGGGCCAGCAGCCTACTGATGAGCAGGCGGAGCAGGGCGCGTCGAGCAAGCCTCGCCGCCGTCGCCATCGTGGGGGCCGCAGTTCCCATGCCGAGACTGCAACCGAGAAGACCACGCCGCAGAACGAGGATGCGAAGGCCGAGGTTTCTTCGGGGCAGCCTAAGCGCCAGTCAGCGAAGGAGAGCAAGTCCGATCGTCCGCAGAAGCAGGCGTCTATGCCGAAGCGCGAGCGCAATTCCCAAGGCGATTCTAAGCGCAAGTCTCAGAAGAAGCCGGAGTCTGCCGCAGTAGATACTGCTGCCCAGCAGCCCGAGTCGGCCGCCCACGGCGAGGTCTCGGCGTTTGCCCTTGCCCACGTTTTAGGCAGGCAGCTGCTCAAGGTTGTCCCCACGCCTATGGCGCTCTCCAAGATCAAGGAGCAGCAGACACAGATCGTAAAGGTCGAGGGCAAGGACGGCAAAAAGGCTCCGCAGCGCACTCAGCACAACGAGATGTCCAACCGCAAGATTGCCGAGGAAATCGCAATCATCCAGGCTTGGATCGAGCAGAACCGAGGTGCCGATACGCCGGTTGCCTCGCGCCGCCAGCGTGCCTACCAGATCTTTAACGACGAGAAGGCTTTTGACGGCAAGCACGGTGAGCGCCTGATCAGGCGTATGACCGAAAAGGGCATCAGCATGCAGGCGATCAAGGTCGCCCCCAATCGCCCCGTGCACTTTACGGGCTTCTTTACGCTGGGAGCCGACAAGCCGTTCATTATGGTCGAGAACCTGGACACCTACGACGAGATCGTCAAGCTGCTGCGTGGCCGCAAGCACGCCAAGCTCTTTGGCATCAAGGTGGGCGGCGTGATTTTTGGCGGCGGCTGCAAAGCGAGCGTCTCGCACGCACTGGATGATTATCTGGCCGAGATTGGCTATCGCTTTAACTACGTCTACTACGTGGGCGATATCGATCGCGAGGGCGCGCGCATCGTCGAGCAGGCTCGCAATGCCAATGTGGTTGAGATTCGCCTGCATGCCGGCATGTACCGCGCCATGCTCGCCGAGCATAAGCGTCGCGTGAAGGCCGGCGGAGAGTGCGAGCCCGCGGCTGCCAACCAGGGTGTGCCGCAGAACCTGGCAGCGACGATCAAGGATCTGCCCATGGTTACGCGCGTGCAGTTCCGCAACGTGCTGCGCGAGGGCGGGCGCATTCCGCAGGAGATTCTGATGACCGCAGACTATCGGGATGGCGACTCGGGAAGCTTCGACCGCATGCTGAACAATTAGCTCCGCCGGCCCCGGGAGAGCGGGGACACCGGCTTAGGTTTCCTGCTCTACAGTCCTGCTCACGACGGAGGCCACATTAAGTGGCCTCCTGTTCGTGCGGAACTCGCGATAAACCTAAGCCGGTGTCCCCGCTCTCCCGGGGCCTGTGGTTACTTGGTTGTTGCATGCGGCTCGCTTTTCGGAACTGGGCTGATATTTTCTTGATGTTAGGCGCTCTTGGTCCTTTCGGGCTTGGGGCGTCTGTCTTATATAGGTAGATTCCTTGCGGGTTCGAATTCCTCCGCTTGCCCACAAGAAAGCGCTCCAGGTTCATAAGGGCCTGGAGCGCTGTGTTCTTAAGGGCTGGGACGGAGGGATTCGAACCCCCAACAGCCGGCACCAAAAACCGGAGTTCTACCGTTGAACTACGTCCCAATGTGTGGTGTTGCCCAAAAGCAACTCGTTTAGTTTACCTAATCTGCGAGGGCATCGCAAACGCCATCGAGCAGGCGTACGGCGAGTGTCTGCGCGTCGCTGGCCGTGAAAGTGCCGTTGTAGCGCGTCATGCCCGTGAGCTCAATGCGAATGCGAGCCGGCTTCTGCTGCGCGGCGACATTGGCGGTGCGGATGCGCTGGGCCAGGTTGTGGCACTCGGCGAGGGCAATCGTGGCGCGCGGTGCGGCGTCGGCGGGCAGCTCGTCGCTTGCGATTTCGAGCACCAGGTCAACGTCGGTTGGGACCTCGGAGTCACAGAGCATCATGCCGCTGTTGTCGGTCGTTGCCGTGGCGATATTCCACATGCGCGACGCAACGCTGCGTGCGATGGGGTCCTCGCCGATAACGGCAATCTGGAAGCGCTCGAGCACGTTGGCGGCGCGAGCAAAACCGATGCGGGACTCGGCTTCGGTGACCGAGGGCTTGCCCTCCCACACATGGTGCAGGCGGTTGATGTAGGCGTAGGTGTCCTGGAAGGCCATGCCGTCGGCAAACAGGCCGACATTTTCCTGGAACTGCTGCAGGGCGGCCTCGGTATGCGGACCAAAGTAGCCGTCGTCTTCGCCACAGGCAAAGCCCAAAACGTTGAGAGCGCGCTGCAGGGCCTGCACATCGGCGCCATGGAAATTGGGCATGCGCAGATAGAGGGTGCGGTCGCCCAGCTTATACGAAGCGTCTACAAGGGCGCTCCAACAGGGGATATCGACGGCATGACCGGCAGCAAGGCCGCTGTCGAGCCTGAAGGTGCTGACGGCCTGCTCAGTGGTGGCTCCAAAGTACTTGTCGGTGACTTCGGCGGCATCAATCGTGTAGCCGAGCTGCAGGAGACGAGACTGCACGTCCTCGACGGCTGCTCCTTGCATGCCCGTTGTAATAGGTTCCATGAACGAACCCCTTTCGGCGTACCATTCGTACTATTTGAGCGTCTGTCGGATAGACAACGCAAAGGGATGCATAAACATGCACTCAACAGTGTAGCAAGTTGTGCCTAAATACGCTGCTGACAGATTTTATAACCCCCGTTAGTTAAGGCGCTCCACAAAGAAATCTGCCATGGAGAGGAACAGCTCGCGTGCGTGCGGATCAAGCTCAACGTTCTCGATGGCCGCTTTGGCCTTAGCGGTCAGGTCGAGCGCGTAAGTGTGGGCGTAATCGATGGAGCCGGTCTCCTGGAAGATCTCCACGGCGCGTGCGAGCTGCGCGGGATCATCGGTGCCCGAGGAAAGAATCGCCTCGACCTCGTCGTGGTGGCGCTCATCAGAGAGGGCGTGTACGGCGACAAGCGTGCGCTTGCCCTCGGTGATGTCGGTGCGGAAGTCCTTGTTGGCGGCTTCCTTAGTGCCGACAAGGTTGAGCAGGTCGTCCTGAATCTGAAAGGCAAGGCCCGTGTGCAGGCCAAAGGCGCGCAGCGCTTCGATTTGCTCATCGTTGCCGCCGCCGATAATGGCTCCGGCGGCAAGCGGCGTGGCTCCGCTGTAAAACGCGGTCTTGTGCGTCGCCATGTCCAGGTAGTCATCAACCGAGATATCAAAGCGCCCGTCACGGACCCAACCCAGGTCGAGTGCTTGACCCTCAATGGTGCGGACGATCATCTCGGTAAGCTCGTGGAGCACGCGCAGCTTCACGTCGGACTCCAGCGTGGGGTCGTCGAGAACCGTCTTGGTGACCATGGTGAGCGCCAGGTCGCCACAATTGATGGCAAGGCCCGTGCCCTCGGTAAGGTGCATGCAGGGCTTGCCTCGACGAAGCTGTCCGTTGTCGGCGATGTCGTCGTGGATCAGCGCGCCCGACTGGAAATGCTCGATGGCTGCCGCGGCGCTGCGGGCGCTCTCAAAGCTACCGCCCACTGCGGTTGCGGCGAGCATGCAGATAAGCGGGCGGTGGCGCTTGCCGGCGTTGGCCGTAAAAGCCGAGAGCGGCGCATACAGGTAGCGCTCGATATCGGCAGAGGTCGCCTGTCCGTCAAAGAACGTGGCCAGATAGGCGTTAATCTGGTCAAAGTGCTGGGCTAAAAAGCTGGTAAACGGACTGGACACGGGTTCTCGCATTCTTTCTGAGGTTGCGTTGATGCAATATGCAGACAACATATTGCCACATTAGGGCGTTTGGCGCGGCAGTTTTGGCGATTTAGGACAACGGGCGTGCGTTTGATGGAGCGCGCCTAAATCAGCCTAAAATGCTCGAGCGCCGCAACGACACCGTCGTGATCGACGGTGTCGGTCACGTAATCGGCCTTATCCTTGAGATAGTCCGGTGCATTGCCCATGGCGATACCGACATCGACGGCGTTCATCAGCGAGACGTCATTGCTGGCGTCGCCGATGCCGTATACGGTTCCGTGGTGGGGATCGAGGGCGTCGAGTACAGACTGGATGCCCCCGCGCTTCGTGCATTCGCGGGGCGAGATTTCGGTTACCTCGAGTTCGAGCTCGTTAAAGCACAGCAGCGGCTCAAGTGCCTTATCTTGAGCGATGTGGTTGGCGAGCGATGTAGACATCAAGATCTTGTAGACACTGTAATGTTGCAGCTGCGTGACTGCGTCGCCCAGGGTGCGCGCGTATCCGGGAGCATCGGGCGCATCGGCACTCATGCGCACGACGCCGTTGAGGCCCTCAAAGCGGATGACCTCGCCCGATTGCTCAAGGTAGGGGGCAAGACGCTGCAGCATACTGGGCGTCATCGACAGATCGCGAATTGTGTGTCCGTTGATCTCGGCGTAACCGCCCGCAAGACAGACGATGCCGGTCCAGGGCAGCTCAAGAAGTTTGGGGTGGATGCAGCTCAGGGTACGTCCCGTGCAGATAAAGGCCATGTTGCCGTTGGCGACAAACTCGCGGATTGCCTGCGAAACCGCCTCGTTGGGATAGGGGGAGAGGTCCCGCTCGTCTTCGGGAAGGTCTTGGGCGAGCCTGGGGTCTTGCCAGGCGAGCGTTCCGTCGATATCGAAGAAGCAAATATTGCCGCGCTTATGGGCCGCGCTGGCGGCAGGGGAGGCCGAGGTGGTGGGCACAAATTCCGGCTCGAGGCCCATGATCTGGTCAAAATGCTCTTTAACGCGGGGAACGGAGATGCCGATAATCACCTGGGCGGTCTTGCCCGTAATGATGAGGCCCTTGGCGCCCACTGCGACAAACGACGCGTTATCTGCAACGATGGAAGGGTCTGCGACCTCGACGCGCAGGCGCGTGGCGCAGTTGGTTGCGCCCACGATATTGCCAACGCCACCTAAAAGCTGAATTACCCGCTCAGCGAGGACGTGATCTTGATCGGATCGACTATTGACCTCGTCATTGGGAGATTGCTCTTTGGCAAAGTCGCTTCCCGTTAAACAATCGATTGCCGCGCGATTGACGACATGATCCTCGCGGCCCGGAGTCTTAAGGTCATAGACCAAGATGAGTGCTCGAAAACTAACAAAAAAGATGAGGCTAAAGGCAAGGCCGATACCGAGCGCCAAAAGATAGGCACCGGCATGCGTGCGCATGAGCGGAATAAAGTTGAAGGCTGCCATCTCCATGAGGCCGCCCGAGAAGATGCCGACGATGCCAAAGAGATTCATGGCTGTGGCAAGGCAAGACGATAAGACGGCGTAGAGCAAAAAGAGCCCGGGGTGGGTGAACATAAAGAGAAACTCGAGTGGCTCGGTAACGCCGCAAACCACCGAGGCGATGATGGCGGGAACAAGGATGACCCTGAGGCCGGCGCGGCGCTCGGGTTTTGCGGTGGAGTAGAACGCAGCTGCGATGGCAGGAAGGCCAAAGAGCTTGACCCAGCCGGTGGCGGTAAAACCGGCCCACGGCGCAAGCTCATTAAGGGGGCGCGTGCTATGGGAGAGGATGGGGAGCAAACTGCTCCACGTGGCGTAGATGCCGTCGTTAATGACCAGGTTGTCGTAGTAGATCGGCATGTAGAGCAGGTGGTGCAGGCCAAAGGGCTCGAGTGCTCGTTCTAAAAAGACAAAGATGCCCACGCCAAAGGGACCGACGCCTGCAAGCGCGTGACGCAGCGTATCGGTTACATCGTATACGTAGGGCACGATGGCGGCCGAGATAGCAGCAAGGGCAAACACGGCAAAAAAGCTGATGAGGTAGACCAGCGAGGAGCCCGAGAAGGTGCCGAGCCAATCGGGAACCTTGGCATCGTAGAAGCGGTCATGGATGGCAACGACGGTTGCCGATACCGCCAGCGGGCCGATAATGCCGGTGTCGAGCGTCTTGATGCCGTCGATGACGGTGATACCGCTGGCGGAGGTCAAAGATGACGGGTACTCAAGTCCAAGGTTGTCTCCGCTCAGCTTAATGATCTCGCTCAAAAAGAAGCAGTAGGCAAAATAGGCGACGAGAGCCTCGAGGCAGCAACGAGCCGGTTGTTTTTGGGCAAGACCGATGGGCAGCGCTACGGCAAAAAGGAGCGGGAGGCGTTTAAAGACCGTCCACGAGCCGCGCTGGATGATAGCCCAGAAAACGTACCAAGGGGTTCCGTATACGGCGAGATCGCCGACGATGTCCGCAGTCGTTGCGAGAGCGGAGACGCCGACCATGAGGCCTGATATAGAAAACAGCATGGCGGGCGCGAACATTGCCCCGCCAAAGCGTTGGATTTTTTGCAGCATGTTCTGCCTTCCGAATATCGAGGCGCGTTGCGCGTGGGGAAACGTTTAAACAATGGATTCATTGTAGAGGACCAGACGAGTGTCGTACCGGCAGTTTTGAGCGAAACCGATTTGGGCATGACAGAAACCGTCAACGGCTAAATCCTGTCGCTTCACCGATATTCGGTTTAAACAACTTTAAGAAATGCTATCGTGCCTAGCCGGAAATGAATAATGTAGAGGTGGAACAATGCCAAAAGCGATATACGAAGGAATCTACCGAGAAATACGCTCGCGCATCATTAATGGGACCTATGCGTTTCAGGAGATGCTGCCAACCGAAGCTGAGTTGACCGCGGAGTTCGGATGTACTCGCAATACCGTCCGTCGCGCCTTGGGCATGCTGGCCGACGGGATGTTTGTGCAGCCCATACACGGCAAGGGCGTGCGCGTTATTTGGCTTAAGGGCGAAACCGACATGTTGGGTGCACTCGAGGAAGTCGAGTCGTTTGGCGAATTTGCAAAGCGCAACAATGCCGTCGCATCGACGGACGTTAAGTCTTTTGAACATTTGATCTGCACTGAGCAACTCTCTCGTCGCCTGGGCTTTAAGGTGGGCGAGGAGCTGATTCGCGTGGTACGTGTCCGAAGTCTCAACGGCAGTGCGCGCCAAGTGGACCATGGCTACTTTTTGGCGTCGATCGCCAAGGGTCTGACCCCCGAGATCGCGGCAGAATCTATCTATGACTATCTGGAGCACAAGCGTGGCATCAAAGTGATGGCGAGCCGCCGTACGGTGAGTGTCGAGCTCGCCAACGATGAGGATTGCAGCTATCTTGACCTCGGCAAATACAACTGCGTTGCCGTCATGGAGAGTCAGTCGTACACCTCGGATGGCATCTTGTTTGAGGTGACGCATGCCCGCACGCATCCTGAGATCTTCCACTACCGTGTCAACTCCAAGCGATAGTCGGCTAGCTCGCAGCCTGACGAGACCCGTGCCCTCAAAGAGAAAACGCCCGGTCAAACCGACGATGCATCGGCTTGACCGGGCGTTTTTCTCTGCATTCGATAACAAATAATTGTTTATACAAAACTTGTCAAGTATCAAGTTGAAATTACCGTTCACCGAAGTTTTTCTACCGCTCTAGTAATACTTGTTCAAACAACTAGCCAAATAGCGTATCGTACAAATCAGCAAAAGGGGCAAAGTCCCCGAGCCAATCTCCGAAGGCGGCGGCAAAGGGTGCCGCCACGGTGTGAAAGGGTGGATTGTAATGAAGAACGAAATGAGCAGAAGGCAGTTCCTGGGCTTTGCTGGTTCCGCGGCTGCGGTTCTTGGTCTGGGTCTCGTGGGTTGCGGCGGTTCTGCCGGCTCCGGCTCCTCTGCTTCTGGTGACGCTGCCGAGGTCTACTTCCTCCAATTCAAGCCCGAGGTCGACAAGGAGTGGAAGGAGATCGCCAAGGCGTACAAGAAGGAGAAGGGCGTCGAGGTCAAGATCGTGACCGCCGCCTCCAACACCTACGAGGAGAAGCTCAAGTCCGAGATGTCCAAGAGCTCCGCTCCGACCCTGTTCCAGGTCAACGGCCCCACCGGTCTTAAGAACTGGAAGGATTACTGCGCCGACCTGTCCGATACCAAGCTCCGCGGTGAGCTCATTGACGACTCCCTGGCTCTGCAGTCCGATGGCAAGGATCTGGGTATCGACTGGGTCCAGGAGAGCTACGGCATCATCTACAACAAGCAGCTGCTCGAGAAGGCTGGCTACAAGGCCGAGGACATCAACTCCTTCGACAAGCTGAAGGCTTGTGCCGACGACATCCAGGCCCGCAAGGACGAGCTTGGTGTTGAGGGTGCCTTCACTTCCGCCGGCATGGACGACTCCTCCAGCTGGCGCTACACCACCCACCTCGCCAACCTCCCGCTCTACTACGAGTTCGAGAAGGAGCACAACCAGGAGGACGACGAGATTAAGGGCGAGTATCTCGACAACTTCAAGCAGATCTTCGACCTGTACATCACCGACTCCACCTGCGATCCTTCGCAGCTTGCCTCCAAGACCGGCGACGACGCCACCAACGAGTTCGCAACCGGCAAGGCCGTCTTCTATCAGAACGGTTCTTGGGCCTACGCTGACCTCACCAAGGCCGGCATGACCGACGATCAGATTGGCATGATGCCCATCTACATCGGTGTCGACGGCGAGGAGAACCAGGGCCTGTGCTCCGGCGGCGAGAACTACTGGTGCGTCAGCTCCCAGGCTTCCGAGGATGCCCAGAAGGCCACCGAGGACTTCATGTATTGGTGCGTCACTTCTGACACCGCCACCAGCATCATCGCTGACAAGATGGGTCTGACCGCTCCGTTCAAGAGCGCCAAGGAAACCACCAACGTCTTCTCGCAGCAGGCCGTTGCCATGGCCAAAGACGGCAAGAAGACCGTTGCTTGGGACTTCGTCTACATCCCCTCTGAGGAGTGGAAGAAGAACCTCAAGCAGGCTCTGATCGCCTACGCTGCCGACAACAGCAAGTGGGACGGCGTCAAGAACGCCTTCGTCGATGGCTGGAAGACCGAGAAGGCCGCTTCCGAGTAAGCAGTTGCTGCCCAAGCTATCTGATTAGCGACAGGGGGCGGGCAGACGTTGGTTTGCCCGCCCCCTGCATATTGAAAGGACCCTTTTATGGGCAAAGCACTCAAGCGCTGGTGGCCGCTCTTTATGCTGCCCACGTGCCTGGCGTTTATGATCGGGTTCGTGATCCCTTTTATCCAGGGCTTCTATCTCTCGTTCTGCCAGTTTATTACCATTAACAACACGCATTTTGTCGGTATCAAGAATTACGTGCGCGCGCTGTCCGATTCGCAGTTTGCTACGTCGTTCTTCTTTACGGTGGCGTTTGCCTTCCTGTCGACGGTGCTTATCAACGTGATTGCCCTCGCCATCGCGCAGGCGCTCACCCGCAAGGCGCTCAAGGGCACCAACATCTTCCGTACGATCTTCTTTATGCCTAACCTGATCGGCGGCATCGTGCTGGGCTACATTTGGCAGATTCTGATCAACTGCCTGCTCTCCAACGTGGGCGCCCAGCTCATCGCCCTTAACTCTGCTGCTGGCTTCTGGGGCCTTATCATCCTGACCCTGTGGCAGCAGGTCGGCTACATGATGATTATCTACATCGCTGGTCTGCAGTCCATTCCGTCCGACTACATCGAGGCCGCCAAGGTCGACGGCGCCACGGCATGGCAGACGTTTTGGAAGGTTAAGATCCCTAACCTGATGCCGACCATCACCATCTGCCTGTTCCTGTCCATCACCAACGGCTTTAAGCTGTTCGACCAGAACCTCGCCCTTACCGGCGGCGCCCCCGCGCACTCCACCGAGATGCTCGCCCTGAACATCTACAACACGTTCTATTCGCGTGCCGGTATCGCATGGCAGGGCATTGGTCAGGCCAAGGCGGTTATCTTCTGCATCCTGGTCGTGGCCATCTCCATGATCCAGCTTAAGGCCACGAGGTCCAAGGAGGTGCAGCAGTAATGAAACGCGATAAGGTTATCAACCGCGCGCTCTCGATTTTCTTTACGATCCTGTCGCTCGCGTGGATCTACCCCGTGTTCATGATTGCGCTTAATTCTTTTAAGAAAGCGACTGCAATCAGCACCACCACGGCATTCGATCTGCTCACGCCCGAGACGTTCAACGGCCTCGCAAACTACATGCACGCCCTTAACGAGCAGGGCTTTGCCTCGGCATTTATGTACTCGCTCATCATCACGGTCACGTCGGTCGTGCTGATCTTGGTGTGCTGCTCCATGTGCGCTTGGTACGTGGTTCGTGTCAACAACAAGATCTCGAACTTCTTCTATTACCTGTTCGTGTTCTCGATGGTCGTGCCCTTCCAGATGCTCATGTTCACGCTGTCCAATTTGGCGGACCGCATCGGCTTCAACACGCCGTTCAACATCTGCTTTATCTACCTCGGCTTTGGCGCGGGCCTGGCGGTCTTTATGTTCGCCGGTTTTGTAAAGAACATCCCGCTCGAGATCGAGGAGGCGGCCATGATTGATGGCTGCAACCCGGTCCAGGTGTTCTTTAAGATCGTCCTTCCCATCATGAAGCCCACCTATCTTTCGGTCGGCATCCTCGAGACCATGTGGGTCTGGAACGACTATCTGCTGCCCTACCTTACGCTCGACTCCACCAAGTACAAGACCATTCCTATCTTGATCCAGTACTTCCGCGGCGGCTACGGCCACGTCGAGCTCGGCCCCATGATGGCCTGCATCATGATGGTCGTTATCCCCATCGTTATCATGTACATCCTCTGTCAGAAGTACATCATCGACGGCGTGGTGGCAGGTGCCGTCAAGGGCTGATGCCGTAACTGTTTTGCAAGTTTCTGCGGCGCCCCTCAGCGCGGCGCCGCATATCGAAAGGTAAAGACATGGCCGAGATCGTTCTCAAACATGTTCAGAAGGTGTATCCCAACAACGAGTCCAAAAAGAAGGGCTTCTTTGGCAAAAAGAAGAAGACCGAGGAGAAGAAGCACAACCTCAAGGTTACCGAGGACGGCGTGCTCGCGGTGGAGGACTTTAATCTCACCGTGCATGACCAGGAGTTTGTCGTTCTCGTTGGCCCGTCTGGCTGCGGCAAGTCCACGACGATGCGCATGGTCGCTGGCCTGGAGGACATCACTTCGGGCGACGTGCTCATCGACGGCAAGCGCGTCAACGACGTGGCGCCCAAGGACCGCGACATTGCCATGGTGTTCCAGAGCTATGCTCTGTACCCCAATATGACGGTGTACGAGAACATGGCGTTTACGCTCGAGCTCAAGAAGGTTCCCAAGGACGAGATCGACCGCAAGGTTCGTTCTGCTGCCGAGATTCTGGGCATTACCGAGTACCTCGACCGTAAGCCCAAGGCGCTCTCCGGCGGCCAGCGCCAGCGTGTCGCTATCGGCCGCGCCATCGTGCGTGACCCCAAGGTCTTCCTGATGGACGAGCCGCTGTCCAACCTGGACGCCAAGCTTCGTAACCAGATGCGTGCCGAGCTCATTAAGCTGCGCCACGAGATCAAGGGCACGTTCATTTATGTTACTCACGACCAGACCGAGGCTATGACCCTCGGTGACCGTATCGTGGTCATGAAGGACGGCGTCGTCCAGCAGATCGCCACCCCGCAGGAGGTCTTCAACCATCCCGCGAACATCTTCGTCGCCGGCTTCATCGGCGTGCCGCAGATGAACTTCTTCGATGCCCAGCTGGTGCGCTCGGGCAACGGCTTTACCGTCAAGACCGAGGATATGAACGTGGCGCTCGCCCCCGAGACCTGCGCTCAGCTTGCCCTCAACTGGGACGGCGGCGACGTGAAGGAGATCACGGCTGGCGTGCGCCCCGAGCAGATTCTGCTTGCCGACAAGGACGAGGAGGGCGCGCTCCAGGGTACCGTCGAGGTGACCGAGCTCATGGGTTCGACCGAGCATGTCCACGTGACTGCTCCCGATGGCCAGTTCGTCCTGATCATTCCCGTTGTCGACCTTGAGGCCAAGGGTGCGCTCAAGGCGGGCGACCCCATCTGGTTCAAGTTCGAGAAGAACGCGACCCACCTCTTCGATAAGGTCTCTGGCAAGAACCTTATCTAGGCCCGGTGCATCCGGGCCCTCCCTTTGGGCGACTGCGGTATTGCCATCCTTTTGCCGCGGTCACATATAAGGCTCCCCTCCCGTCCACTGGGCGAGAGGGGAGCCTTTCTTTGTGTTGGGGTTGTCTGGCCGGTCGTTTGTCTCGATCTGTAACGGGTAGGGCCGTTTTGATTGAGTAGTTGTTATAGATTGAGATTGTTTGGTCGAGTCGGGTCACAGGGTAACGTGCGGGCACAAAAAACGGAGCCGTGTTGCCACGACTCCGTTTCTCAGGAGGATGGGTAAGGGAAGCGAAATTAGTTCAGGTGCCAGATCTCGTCGTTGTACTGGGAGATCGTGCGGTCAGACGAGAAGGTGCCGGCGTTGGCGATGTTGATCAGCGCCTTGCGCATCCAGGCGTCCTGGTCCTCGTAGTCTGCCAGCACGCGCTCCTTGGTCTGGATGTACTCCTCAATGTCGAGCAGGGCCATAAACCAGTCCTTGCCCTTAATGTCGTCGTGCAGGCGCTGCAGGCGCTCGGCATTGCCGGTCGCCATAAAGGCCGGGTTGGTGATGAAGTCCACCAGCAGTTTAATGCCGGGCTTGCGGTAGAGCACACCGGCGTCATAGGTGCCGTCGGCATAGAGCTGCTCGACCTGTTTGGACGAGGCACCAAAGGTATAGATGTTCTCGTCGCCCACGAGCTCGGCAATCTCCACGTTGGCGCCGTCGAGCGTGCACAGGGTTAGGGCGCCGTTGAGCATGAACTTCATGTTGGATGTGCCGCTCGCCTCTTTGGAGGCCAGGCTAATCTGCTCGGAGATGTCAGCGGCGGGGATCACGCGCTCGGCGGCGGTGACGTTGTAGTTCTCGATCATGACAACCTGCAGGTAGGGAGCCACGTCGGGGTCGTTTGCAATCCACTGCGACAGCGTCAGAATCAGATGGATGATGTCCTGCGCGATAGTGTAGGCAGGTGCCGCCTTGCCGCCAAAGATGATGGTGACGGGGTGCTTAGGTCTGTTGCCGTTCTTGATATCGAGGTACTTCCAGATGATGTAGAGCGCGAGCATCTGCTGACGCTTGTACTCGTGGATGCGCTTGACCTGGACGTCGATGATGGCGTTGGAGGGAATGGTCACGCCCTGCTCGAGCGCCATGAACTGGCGCATGATGGCTTTGGCCTCGACCTTGGTGGCGGCCAGGCGCTCAAGAACGTCCTTGTCGTCAGCGAACTTGGCGAGTTTGCTCAGATCGCCGGTGCTGCGCCAGTCGGTGCCGATCACATCGTCGAGCAGGCTGGCGAGCGCGGGGTTGGCCCCATGGATCCAGCGGCGGAAGGTGATGCCGTTGGTCTTGTTGGAGAACTTCTTGGGATAGATCTCGTAGAACGGATGAAGCTCGGTGTCCTCCAGGATCTTGGTGTGGAGGGCGGCTACGCCGTTGATGGAGAAGCCAAAGTGGATGTCCATGTGAGCCATGTGGACGGTGTCGTGCTCGTCGATGATGGCGACGCGCGGGTCATCGTGCTCGGCCTTCGCGATCTCATCGAGCTTGACGATAATGTCGGCGATGGCAGGGGAGACCTTTTGCAGGCTGGCGAGCGGCCACTTCTCGAGCGCCTCGGCAAGGATCGTGTGGTTAGTGTAGGCGACCATGGAGCGTACGATGGTCACGGCCTCGTCAAACTCGATGCCATGCTTGGTGGTGAGCAAGCGAATGAGCTCGGGAATGACCATGGTGGGGTGCGTGTCGTTAATTTGAACCACGGCGTAGTCGGCCAGATCGTGCAGGTTGCTGCCGCGCTCGATGGCCTCGTCGATCAGGAGCTGGGCGGCGTTGCTCACCATGAAGTATTCCTGGTAGATGCGAAGCAGACGGCCCTGCTCGTCGGAATCGTCGGGGTAGAGGAACAAGGTGAGGTTCTTGGCGATCTCGGTCTTGTCGAAGTCGATGGAGCTGCCGGGGACCAGGCCGTCGTCGACGCTCGCCAGGTCGAACAGGCGCAGGCGGTTCTTGGTGGGCTGGCCGTAACCGGGCACATCGATGTTGACGAGCTTGGAAGTAACGGCAAAATCGCCGAACTCGACGGTGTAGGAGCGGTCATCGTCGACTAGGATGTCCTGCTCACCGAGCCACTCGTCGGGGACGGCCTTCTGCTGGTTGTCGACAAAGCGCTGACGGAACAGACCGTAGTGATAGTTGAGGCCCACGCCATCGCCGGTCAAGCCCAGCGTGGCGATGGAATCCAGGAAGCATGCGGCCAAGCGGCCCAGGCCGCCGTTGCCGAGTGACGGCTCGACCTCGAATTCCTCGATCTTGTTGAGGTCGTGGCCTGCGGCGGTGAGCTGGTCCTTAACCTCGTCGTAGATGCCGAGGTCGATCATGTTGTTGATGAGCAGCTTGCCGATCAAAAATTCGGCGGAAATGTAATAGAGCTTTTTCTTGCCGTTGTTGAGCGGGCGGGCGGCGGAGCGCTCCTGCACGAGTTTGACCAGCAGCTTGTAAATGCGACGGTCGTCGAGCTGCTCGAGCGAGGTGCCAAAAGACTGCTCGGCGAGTTCCATGAGGTTAATTTGGGGCATGTTTTCTCCTGTGATGGGTTGTTTCATGTCTGCAATTCATAAGAAGCCCGCGCGAGGGGATTGGGGTGGCCTCGCGCGGGAAAAGCAAGCGCGTCCGCACGGTGGGGAGGGGTCGGGCGCGGTGGCTCCTATTGAGGAAGCTCGATTTCGGCTTCCGACGGGATGCGGAAGTAGGTCTCGGTCCAGTCGGTGAGTTTGTGCTCGAGCTCGCGGGTGATGGCGCCGTCGAGCATGCGCCAGGTCCAGTTGCCGCCCAGCGTGGCAGGGGTGTTGATGCGCGCCTCGTTGCCCAAGTTGAGCAGGTCCTGCATGGTGTAGATGCACGTGTCGCTCACGCTGGCGGCGATGGTGCGATTGAGTGCATCTGCCATGGGTTCGCCGGCCTGCTGATGGGTGTACAGGGCTGCCTGCTCGCGCTGACGCGGGGTGGCCGTTCCCTCAAACCAACCGCGCGCCGTCTCGTTGTCGTGGGTGCCCACATAGGCGACGGTGTTGGCGATGTAGTTATGCGGCAGGTAGTACGAGTTGGTGCCCTCAAAGGCAAACTGCAGGATCTTCATGCCGGGGAAGCCCGAGTTGTCGCGCATGTCGATGACGCCGGGGGTGAGGAAGCCCAGGTCCTCGGCGATGATGGGCAGCGTGCCGAGCTTTTCCTCGAGCGTCTTGAAGAACTTGAGGCCGGGACCCTGCGTCCACGAACCGTAGGACGAATCGGGCGAGGAGAACGGCACCTCCCAATAGGCCTCGAAGCCGCGGAAGTGATCCAGGCGGATGACGTCGTACATGTCGAGGGCGGCGCGAATGCGGCCCTCCCACCAGGAGAAGCCGTCGGACTCCATGGCGTCCCAGTCGTAGATGGGGTTGCCCCAGTACTGGCCGGTGGCCGAGAACTGGTCGGGCGGCGTGCCGGCGACGCTCACGGGATTGCCGGCGGCGTCGATCTTAAAGAGCTCAGGCGTCGCCCACATCTCGACGGAGTCACGCGAGACATAGATGGGCAGGTCGCCGATGATGAGAATGTCGCGCTCGTTGGCATAGGCCTTGAGGCGGCTCCATTGGCGGTCGAAGAAATACTGCGTCATCTGGTGGTAGAGCATGCGCGCGGGATGGGCGGCGCAGACCTTGGCAGATGCTTCGCCGCGGGTGCGCAGTTCTGCGGGCCACTCCCAAAACGCCTTGAGTCCGCACTCCTCTTTGACGGTCATGAACTCGCAGTAGGGGATGAGCCAGTCCTCGTTGGCCTGGATAAAGTCATCGAAATCGGCTGGCTTGTCGGCGGCAAAGCGCTCAGCGGCGCGGTCGAGAATCTGACGGCGGCCGCCAAAGATAGCACCGTAGTCGACATTGCTGGGGTCGGATCCCAGATACACGCCATCGATATCGCGCTGCTCCAGATACCCTGCCTCGATAAGCTCGGCAAAGTCGATAAAGTTGGGGTTGCCAGCGCGGGCCGAGAACGACTGATAGGGCGAATCGCCATAGCTGGTCGTCGTAAGGGGCAGAATCTGCCAGTAATGTTGTTTGCACGAGGCGAGAAAATTGACGAAGTCGTAGGCATTCCAGCCAAAGCCGCCGATTCCGTATGGTCCGGGCAGAGATGAGACGGGCATGAGGACGCCGCTTGCACGCTCCATGAATGCGCTCACCAACCTTCTTGTTGTGGGGTCGGCCTGCCGATGGATGTGCAGTCCGCCTCCGATGTTCTGATCTGATACGCCTATTGTAAAACATGTTGTTTAAACATGTACAGGCAAGATAAAAAAGTTGGTCGATTTTCGGCGAATGGTTACATGCCATGAAAAAGCCCCGACCTCACAACGTGAGATCGGGGCAAGAGCGGTATGTAGGTTTTTGCTACTCGGCGTCGGCGAAGCCGTTGGGGTTGTGGCTCTGCCAGTTCCAGCTATCGCGGCACATGTCCGCGATGTCGTACTGGGCCTTCCAGCCCATCATGCGCTCGGCCTTGGAGGCATCGCACCAGTTGGCAGCGATGTCGCCGGCGCGGCGCTCGCGGATCACGTAGGGCAGCTCCTTGCCACAAGCCTTGGAGAAGGCGGCGACGACCTCGAGTACCGAGGTGCCGGTGCCGGTGCCCAAGTTAAAGATCTCGACGCCGGTCTTGCCGTTCATCCAATTAAGGGCAGCAACGTGACCAGAGGCCAGATCGCACACGTGGATGTAGTCGCGCACGCCGGTGCCGTCGGGGGTGGGGTAGTCGTTGCCAAAGACCTGAACGGCCTCGAGCTTGCCCACGGCGACCTGGGCGACATAGGGCACCAGGTTGTTGGGGATGCCCTTGGGGTCCTCGCCGATCAGGCCCGACGGATGAGCGCCGATGGGGTTGAAGTAACGGAGCAGCACGACGTCCCACTCGGGGTCGGCGGTGTGGACGTCCATAAGGATCTGCTCGATCATCCACTTGGTCCAACCATAGGGGTTGGTCGCGGGCTTCTTAGGATCCTCCTCGGTGACGGGCGGGTTGTTCGGGTCGCCGTAGACGGTCGAGGAGCTCGAGAAGATGATGGACTTGCAGCCATGGTTGCGCATGACGTCGATGAGCACCAGGGTGTTCTCGATGTTGTTGTGGTAGTACTCGACGGGCTTGCTCACCGACTCGCCGACGGCCTTAAAGCCGGCAAAGTGGATGACGCGGTCGATCTGATGGGTATCGAAGATCTTGTTCATCGCATCGCGGTCGAGCACGTTGGCCTCGTAGAAGGTGAGGTTCTTGGCGGCCTCGTCGCCCACGATGGTCTTGACGCGGTCGACGGCGACGGCGCTGGAGTTGGAGAGATCATCGACGATGACGACCTGGTAGCCACCCTCGAGCAGCTGAACGACGGTGTGCGAGCCGATAAAGCCGGCGCCACCGGTAACGAGGACGCAGGTGTCTTTGGGGTCGAGTGCTTTGGACATGTAGTCTCCTATCGAATCAGGAACACTTCTTCAGGGGAGTATAGCGCAGGCAGGGACGCCCAAATCGTGCGCTGTGGGAAAAGCAGAGGATTGTGCTAACGTACTCATCAGAAGAGCTTGCGTACGCATAACCTGATCTTTGGCATTTGCTTACGAGCCGCTGACCTTGTAGTTTCCTGCCGTTCGTGGAAATCGTTGGGACGCGCCATATGTACGCTAATATGTATGAGTTGAGCGACATATAAATAAACATGTAACGGAGTACATATGTCACCAAACAGCGATTCCATCCTTTCCCAGGAGCTCTCGCGCCGCACTGCCCTCAAGGCCCTGTTCGGCGCCGCTTCTGCGGCAGTTCTTTTTGGCCTGCCCGCTCGCGCCCATGCGGCGGAGGCTTCCAAAGAAACCACCGATAAACTGAATGCCGCCCAGGCCCAGCTCGACGAGGTTCAGGCCCAGCTCGACAGCATCGCAAATGAGTATGCGGCGCTGGCCAACAAGAATGCCCAGACCCTCAACGACATCGAGAATGTCCAGGGCAAGATTGACGACACGCAGGCCCAGATCGATGAAAAGAAGGCCGAGCTCAAGAAGAAGCGCAACGACCTTTCCGATCGCGTGGCCGCCAGCTACAAGTCCGGCGGCACGAACATTCTGTCGCTGCTGCTGGCCTCTGGCTCGTTTGAGGAACTCGTCGCCAATGCGCACTATGTTGAGAAGATCAACAAGAGCGACCGCGACGCCATCGAGGACATTCAGACTATCCAGGAAGAGCTCGATGCGCAAAAGACCGAGCTCGAGTCGCAGAAGGCCGACTTAGAGAAGCTCAAGGACCAGCAGACTGCTCAGATGCAGGATATGCAGGCCAAGCAGCAAGAAGTCCAGACTGTGCTGAACGGTCTTTCCGACGACGTCAAGGAGCTCATGGCTCAGCGCGATTCCGAGATCCTCGCTGCCGCCCAGGCCGAGGAGGCTGCTAGGAAGGCTGCCGCTGCCGCGGCTGCCGCGAACAAGAACAATTCCTACTCGGGTGGTTCAAGCTCGGGTGGCGGATCGTATGCGCCCGGAACCCCGCAACAGAATGCCGGCTCGGGCAAACAGCAGGCCGTCGTCAACGCGTGCTACTCCACGCCTTCGCCGGGTCAGAACTGGTGCGCGGCGTGGGTTACCAATGTCTTCCGTAACGCCGGCGTGGGCTATTTTGGCGGCAACGCGTGTGACATGTTCAACGCCTGGTGCTATAGCTCCGACCGCTCGGCGCTACAGGTGGGCATGATCGTGGCCGACTCATCGCATAGCGGCACGGGTGCTCCGGGCCTTATCTACGGTCATGTGGGTATCTACGTTGGCGGCGGTATCGTTATGAGCAACGAGGGTGCCATTACGTCTAAGTCGCTTGATTCGTTTATTAGCTTCTATGGCACTGGCTCTGGCGTGCGTTGGGGCTGGCTTGGCGGTATCGCGCTGTCGTAGCTGCGGTTTGAAGCAAGTTGGTCCGGGGCTGGGGGCGAGGCATAAGGTTGCCTGCTCTACAGTCCTGCGCAAGACGAAGGCCACATTAAGTGGCCTTCTTTGCGTGCGGAACTCGCGACCAACCTTATGTCTCGCCCCCAGCCCCGGACCTTCTGGGTCCAAGGCGTGACACACCGGACTGGGTTGTCTGAATAAATATGGTGAAGGCCCCTTTCGGGGCCTTCTTTTTATAAAAATTCGCCTACTCGGTGGACTTCGGGTTCTAGGTCTACGTCGAACTGCTCTTTGACTTTGGCTTGGATGTCGCGGATGAGTTCGTCGACGTCGGCGGCGGTGGCGTGGTCGGCGTTGACGATGAAGCCGCAGTGCTTCTCGCTCACCTGCGCGCCGCCAACGGCGTGTCCTCGCAGGCCGGCGTCCATGATGAGCTTGCCGGCAAAGTAGCCCTCGGGGCGCTTGAAGGTGGAGCCGGCGCTCGGCATGTCGAGTGGCTGCTTGTCCTCGCGGCGCTGGCGGTAGTTGTCCATGTCGGCCTTGATCATCGCGGCGTTGCCCGGGGCGAGATTGAAGGTGGCCGAAAGCACGATAAAGCCGTCATCGGCGATGCGGCTCTTTCGATAACCCAGGTTGAGCTCGTCGACATCGAACTCGATGATATTGCCGCTGCCGCGGGTGCCGTCGTCGAGCTGGCGAGCGGGTTTGTAGACGCGCACGGACTCTAGCACATCGGCCATGCAGGCACCGTAGGCACCGGCGTTCATGTAGCAGGCGCCGCCGACCGATCCGGGGATGCCCGAGATGGGCTCCATGCCGGTGAGACCGGCCTCGGCTGCCGCGGCTGCGACATCGGAAAGCAAGGCGCCGGCCGCCGCCGTGACGTGCGTACCGTCGACCGTAATGTCGGAGAGGCCTTCGCCCAACGCCACGACGACGCCGCGGATACCCTTGTCGCCGACGAGCAGGTCGGAGCCGTTGCCCACGATGGTGAGGGGCAGATCGCAGCGATAGCAGGTATCGAGCGTGGCGACGAGGCCCTGCTCGGTATCGGGCGTGACAAAGACGTCGGCCGGGCCGCCGATCTTAAACGTGGTGTGCTCGCGCATGGGCTCGCTCATCAGCACGTTGTCCTCGCCGGCAACGCCAGCAAGCGCGCACAGCAGGTCCTCGTTAAAAAAGTCGTTCTCGTGCATACGAATATCCGCCTTTTGGTGGTTGTTGTCATCAATCGATTGAAATATACCCCACCCGGACGGATTTGGTGCGCTGGCGGCGATAAAACAGCCGTCTACCGGATTGGTAAAGTGTTTATCACCGAGGTAGAGGGTCGGTCGCTATACTTTCAAGAGATTGCGCGTAAACCTGGAAGGAGCGAGATGGCCAACAAAGTCACCCTCAAGCAGATCGCCCAGGAGGTGGGGCTTTCCCCCTCGTCGGTCTCGCTTGTTCTCAATAATCGGCCCTGTCGCATCTCGGAAGAAAACCGCAAGCTCATCAAGGAGGTCGCGGCGCGCAACCACTATGTCCCCAACCAGATTGCGCGTAGTCTGGTCATGCGCGAGTCGCGCACGCTGGGCCTTATCGTCCCTAACATCGAGAGCCGCTTTTTTGCCTCGCTCGCCGGTAGCCTGGAAAAGCGCTGCCGCGAGGACGGCTATGCGCTCTTCATTACCAGCTCGGGTGGAAGTGCCGACGACGATCTGGAGCTGCTGCGCCAGCTGGTAACGCGCGGCGTTGATGGCGTCTTCCTGGTTGTGGGCGACGAGTTCTCCGACGACCGCGCCCTGCGCGAAGAAGTCAGCCATCTGCCTATCCCTGCCGTGATGGTCGACCGTGCCATTGAGGGGCTCGAGTGCGACAAGGTGATGTTCGACCACGAGATGGGTGGCTACATGGCCACTCGCTATCTGATCGAGCAGGGCCACCGTCGCATTGCCTGCTTGGTTAACGCGCGCCGTTCCAATACGGGGCGTAAGCGACTTGCCGGCTATGAGCGCGCGCTGCGCGAGGTTGGCCTGCCTATCGACGCACGTTTGGAGTTTGAGAGCGAGTACTACATTCCGAGTGCCTACGAGGCCTCGGAGGCGGTGCTCGCAACTGATGCCACCGCTGTGTTCGCAAGTTCGGACAACATTGCCCTTGGTCTGCTCAAGCGCTTACACGAGATGGGGAAGAGCATTCCGGGCGACATTTCGGTGGTGAGTTACGACAACTCGGCCGCCGACGTTCTCTTTGAGCCGGCGCTGACCGCGATTGAGCAGGATCCAGGTATCCTCGCGGAGCATGCTTTTGGCTGCATGTCCAAGCGTCTTGCCGGTAGGGGCGGTAGACGTGCCGAAGAGGTCGTCCTGGAGCCGGCGCTTATCGTTAAGGGCAGCGTGCTCGAACTTACCGAATGTAGCTAAGCGTACTTGTTTGGTTGCATAGATTGCATGCGGAGTGTCCACTATTTGCCGGCGGGGCCGGGCTGCCTGCCTTGTTTTGAGAAGTTCGCGGAGCCCACTTCTCAAAACAAGGCAGGCAGCCCGGCCCTCGTCCGTTAACTCTTCCGCTGGGCGAGCCATAGACGCCGCGCACCGATAGGGTAAGGCAGCGGCTTGAAATTGGTGCTATATTCAGCTTGAGTTGTTTAATGCTAGTACGGGAGGCTGATATGGGGCTGTTCAAGAAGAAAAACCCGCAGGATGCCTTTGATCCCGATGTGTTTACCATCACGGATACGATTTTGGACCCGCCGCGGTTTACATTTTTGCCGGCTATCTACCAGGATGCCACGCGCCGCAAGTGGGCCGTGCATCAGCGTGGTGCAGAGCCTAAGATTTTTGACTATGCGGACGTGCTGCAGTGCGAAGTGGCCGAGGCGGGCGATCCGGAGGCCGAAGAAGCGGTCTCTAAACAGGAATTTGCCCAGCGTATCCTGGCAAATCCTGCCAAGGCAGCAAAAATAAATGCTGCCAAGCGTAATATGTGTCTTGGTATGGGCGTTGTTGTGGCGGTTCAGACGGGAAAAGACGAGGTTTCCAAATTAGAGATTCCCGTTATGACCGACGAAGTCAAACGCGATTCAAGTCTATATAAGTCGTATCGGAATGTCGCCGAGAAGATCAAGGCAGAATTTGATGCCATGGGAGGGCTGGCCTAATTTTGGCGGCATACGTTTCTGAATGAGGAGTCTGTGCAATGGCAGGCGAATCTTATGCAATTCCCCCCAAAGATCATGCTGTTGAGGGAATTCTTTGGTATATCCAGCACCATCAGCTTGCCGGCGGCGATCGCCTGCCGGCCGAGCGCGTGCTGTGCGAAGAGATTGGCGTTTCGCGTACGGCGTTGCGTGCCGGTATCACGCGGCTTATCTCGTGTGGAACGCTCGAGAGCCGTCGCGGATCGGGCACGTATGTGTGTCCTCCCAAGCCGCTGAACATCTTCCAGGAAACGTATAACTTTTCCGATGCTGTGCGGACTGCCGGCCTGCACCCCTCTTCTCGTCTGGTTTCCACCGGGACCATCGAGGCGGATGAGGCGCTTGCCGACAAGCTTGGGGTGGCTGTAGGCGCTCCCTTGCTCCGCATGCAGCGCGTTCGACTTATTGAGGGCGAGCCGGCGTCAATCGAGACCGCTCACGTTAACCTGTCCCTGTGCCCATCGCTTCCCGAGCACGATTTTGAGTGTGAGAGCCTTTACGATGTCTTGCTCAAAGAAGGTGGCGTGCGCGTTGAGCATGGACGTGAGCATATCTCCATCTCGCGTTTGAACGTCGAAGAGGCCGAGCTGCTCCAGCAAGAAGAGGGAACGCCGGTGTTCTATGAGAGCTCGATCGAATTTGATAAGGACATGCGTTTTGTGGAGCATTGCAAATCGGTGATTTTGCCCACAAAGTTCCGCTTTGCCGATAACGGCGAAGAGAACGGCATGAGGAGCGTGGCAGGTGAACAATGGCTGAAACAGTAGATGCCACCCCGGTTTATATGCGCATTCGACGCTGCATCGAGGAACGTATCGAGCGCGGTGCATATCCCACGGGTTCCATGATTCCGTCCGAAAAAGACCTCGCCGAGGAATTTGGTACGACACGCTTGACCATCCGAAGCGCTGTCGATGAGCTGGTTCGACGCGGGCAGATTCGCCGTGTTCGGGGAAAAGGTGCCTTTGTGGCGCAGAAAGTACCTGCTTTTTTTGAACGCACGGTCGGTTTCCGTGAATCGGTCCGTGCTTCGGGCGGCGAGCCGTCCGTCCGTATTCTCGCGCGTTCCAAGCGTTATGCGGGGCCATATTACGCCGACCTGTTTGGCATCGCCGAGGACGACCTGCTCTATTCCGTTCGACGCCTGAACTGCATAAACGGTAGCCCCGTATCGATTGAGACGGCGCTGATTCCCTGCCTGCTGTTCCCAACCATCGAAGATATTGACGTGTCGGTCTTCAGTTTGTACGAGACCTATGAGATGCTGGGCCGAAAGCCAGTCATGGCACAGGAAAAGCTCGATATCGAGGCACTGGGCGCACGAGATGCCGGCCTCCTTGGACTGGAACAGGGCGATCTTGCTTTGCTTTTGGAATGCGTGAGCTATGACGCGAGCGGTCAGGCTATCGAGTATGTAAAGTCCTTCAATCGTGGCGATACGGGCGGCTACACCTATACGTACTAGCTGGTATTTTGTGAATAACGGCTGGGAAACTAACCAGTTTTGATCGTTGGGTCAGCTGTATATACAACCTTACATGGCTCAAAATCGACCGTTCGCCGAAGGGGATAAATTAATCGACAAAGAGGTATCAAAAAGCCGTAACCTATAACTGTGATTGGTATCAAATACTAATGATTTGTTACGAGGTGAGACGATGAAGATGCTCGATTACGTTCAGCTTGCCCATGTGCGTATGGGAGAGAACCTCGAGCGTTCGTCTGAGCTGGTAGCGCAGCTCGTTGATATTTTCCAGTCCGGTTCTTTTGACGCGCTGCGCATCGTTGCTTCGGGTTCGTCGCGCCATGCTGCGGATTGCGCCCGCGATTACCTGCAAGATGCGCTGCAGATGCAGGTGTCCGTTGTGACGCCCGAGGCCTTCGTCGATTTTGAACACACCTATCCACAGCATGCGCTTAACATTGCCGTCTCGCAGAGCGGCTATTCAACCAATACGATTGCGGCGCTCGATTACATGCGCGCACACGATATGGCTGCAGTTGCGCTCACGGCAAACGTCGAGGCACCCATCAAGGAACACGCTGACATCGTTCTTGACTACGGTGTGGGCGTCGAGTCGGTGGACTTTGTGACTCTGGGCGTCGAGGTTCTCGTTGAGTACCTGGTGCTCTTTGGTATTTACGGCGGTCAGGCGCGCGGAACGATTGACGCCAAGGGCGTTGCTCAGCGTCTTGATGACCTGCGCGAGGCTATCCAGGCTAATGCCGTGATGTGCAAGACCGCCGAGGCATATGTCCAAGATCACATGCTCGAGCTTTCTGAGCACATGCCCGCCATGGTCGTCGGCAACGGCCCCAACTATGGTGTTGCCGAGGAGGCAGCGCTCAAGCTGAGCGAGACCATCAAGATTCCTGCCATGCATCACGAAGGCGAGGAGTTCGTCCATGGTCCCGAAATGCAGATCGTTCCGGGCTATCTGGTGTTTATCGTCGACGATCCGCAGGGGTCGGAGCGTCTTGCGAATATCGCCGATGCGCTATCGAACGTTACGGCAAAAACGGTGCTGCTCACGGCCCATCCCAAGGGTAGGGCTCACGAGGTTGCGGTGCCTCAGGTGGCTCCGCTGCTCAGCGCAATTCCCAATCTTGTGTTCTTCCAGACGATTGCGGCCATGATCGCCGAGCGTCTGAAGTCATGGGACGTTCACCCGTATCTCGATGCTGTCTCCAAGCAAATGGAGGTCAAGGCGGAGGGCTACGAAGAGTCAGTCAATGCGCTTAAGGCCAAAGCGGCCGAGTGTTACGGAATGTAAGCGGGTTTTGATGCCCGTTGGCATGGGGGATGTGGAAACAACCCCAGAAAGGAGAGACAAATGAAGGAAACCGAGAAGATCGAGATCATGCATTTCGACCAGGAGGGCTATCTCGAGGACGGCAAGGCGCTCTACGAGACCGGCAAGAAGATGACCGCGCTCGCCGACAAGGTTGCCGACGAGGGCTACGACGCCGTGTTCCTGATGGGCGTCGGCGGCACCTGGGACGAGCTCATGCAGCTCGAGTACCTCATGAACAAGTTCGGCGACCGCGACCTCGAGGTCTACCTGATCCACGCCGCCGAGTGGAACGTCATGGGCCACAAGCGCATGACCGAGAAGTCCGTCGTGCTCACCGCCTCCGAGTCCGGCACCACCCCCGAGGTCCTCGAGGCCGTCAAGAAGATGAAGGAAAAGGGCATTCGCGTCTACGCCATGACCAAGCCCGAGGGCCCCATCGGCCAGGCTGTCGGCGCCGAGAACTGCGTCGCCATGGCTTCTGACCATGGTTCGGGCGGCTGTGAGAAGGGCTACTACCTCGCCGACTGCTTCGGCCTGCGCCTGCTCAACCGCCGCGGCTGCTTCCCCAAGTTCGATCTGTTTATCGAGCAGACCAAGGACATCTGGAAGGACATGCTCGATATCCGCAAGCGCTTCGAGCCGCGCGCCGAGGAGCTCGCCAAGAAGTACGCCCTGGCCCCCTACACCATGTTCATCGGCTCCGGCGCCCTGTGGGGCGAGACCATCCTGTTCTCGATGTGCATCCTGGAGGAGATGCAGTGGAAGCGCACCCGCTACATCACCTCGGCCGACTTCTTCCACGGCACCCTCGAGCTCGTGGAGCCCGGCGTCCCGGTCTTCCTGTTCATGGGCGAGGACGAGAACCGCAAGCTCGACGAGCGCGTCCGCGCCTTCCTGACCCGCGGCGTGACCGGCGACACCGACATCAACATCATCGACACCGCCGAGTTCGCGATCCCCGGCCTTGACGACGAGTTCCGCGTCATCGTGTCTCCGTGGATTCTGACGGTGCTCGTTACCGACCGCCTGGCTCGCTACTACGAGACGGTCACCAAGCACAACCTCAAGTATCGTCGCTACTATCACCAGTTCGACTACTAAAGAAAACGGGTGCGGGAACGTGCCGGGCTATTGAGAGGAACACAGAATGAGACAGTACATCATCGCCAGCCATGCGCACTTCGCTACCGGCATCAAGGAGAGCGTCGAGCTGCTCTCGGGCGCTCGCGACAACGTCCACGATCTTTCGATGTTCGTCGATGGCCGCATGGACGTGGCCGAGGAGGCCCAAAAACTGCTGGCAGGCATGTCTGCTGACGATGATGTCGTTGTCTGCACCGACCTCTTTGGCGGCAGCGTCAACAACGAGT
Source organism: Collinsella aerofaciens (assembly GCF_963360655.1). NCBI lineage: Bacteria > Bacillati > Actinomycetota > Coriobacteriia > Coriobacteriales > Coriobacteriaceae > Collinsella > Collinsella aerofaciens. Next base: position 862,674 of record NZ_OY725717.1, on the reverse strand, counting down.
TTACCAAGGTCGTCCAGACGCGTCCCCGCACGTACCTCGTTACCAACATGAACCTTCCTCTCCTCATCCAGTTGCTGTTCTCTGACGAGTCGGCGCCGGTTGAGGAGACGATTCGCGCCATCGTCGCTGCGGACGATACGCGCGTGAAGTTTGTCAACGATCTTTTGGTCGATGACGACGAGGAAGAAGAGTTCTAATCCGCAGCACCTACTGACACGCCGTAAGACGGCACAAGACCTTTGGGGGGTCACATTATGATTCAGCTACTTCGCGTTGACCATCGCCTGCTTCATGGCCAGGTCGCAGTTTCCTGGGTTCAGGGCCTTGGCTCCAACTGCATCTTCTGCGTGGGCGATAAGGTCGCTAACGACCCGGTGTGGAAGACGACGCTCAAGATGGGCAAGCCTGCCGGCTGCAAGCTCGTCATCAAAGATATGGAGCATGCAATCGAAGCTATCAACTCGGGCGTGACCGACAAGTACAAGATGATCATCTGTGTCGCCACTATTGCTGAGGCAAAGCAGCTTGTTGAGGGCTGCCCGCAGATCAAGTCGGTCAACCTGGGCAACACCAAGCCCAAGGACGAGAAGCGTCCCGATGCTCGTCAGGTCTCTCGTCAGATCTTCCTGACCGCGGCCGAGGAAGCCGATGTGCGCGAGATGCTGGATCGTGGCGTTGAGGTCGAGATTCGACCCCTGGCCGATGAGCCCAAGGTTGACTGCGCCAGCGTGCTCTAGGCGTTCAATTTCGAAGAGTCTGAGCTCTTCGTAGTGTCCTATTAGGAAAGGGGGATATATGCTTACCCAAGCAATCCTCATCGGACTTATCGCCGCATTTGGTAAGTTCGACTGCCAGCTCGGTACGCTCTATGCGTTCCGCCCCATCGTCCTGTGCCCGCTCGTGGGCCTGGTGCTGGGGGACCTGCAGTCCGGCCTCGCGATCGGCGCCAGCCTGGAGCTGCTGTTCATGGGCTCGATCTCCATCGGCGCCTACGTGCCGCCTGATGAGACGATCGGCGGCGTGCTCGCCTGCGCCTTCGCTATCCAGCTGGGCCAGAGCACCGAGGCAGCCATCGCGCTTGCCATGCCCATCGCCACGCTGTGCCTTGCCATCAAGAACATCCTCAACGCCGCCCTGCCGATCCTGGTTGACCGCGCTGATGTCTTCTCCGGCCAGGGCAACCTTAAGGGTGTCTATGCGATGCACTTCCTGATCGGTTTGACCGGTATCATCATGGCGTTCCTGCTGTGCTCGCTGTCGTTCTATCTGGGTGCTGACGCCATCCAAGGCATGCTCGACTTCATCCCGCCCTTTGTCCTTGCTGGCTTTGGCGTTGCCGCCAACATCCTGCCTGCCATGGGCTTCGCCATGCTCGGCCGCCTGGTGCTCACCAAGCAGCTCGTGCCCTTCTACTTCCTGGGCTTCCTGCTGTGCTCCTACGCCAACGTGCCCGTCCTGGGCGTCGCCCTGATCGCCATCATCATCGGCATCGACAAGTTCGACCTGCTCGGCCTGGGCGGAGCCCAGCCCCAGCTCTCCGCGGAAGGGGATGAGGACGATGACTTCTAGTCCCGAGAACAAGATCACGCGCTCCGACCTCGTCAAGAGCGCCGTCAACGTCGGCGCCCTGGGCATGGAGTTCTCCTGGACCTACTACAAGCAGATGAACATCGCCTTCTGCCTGATGGTCGCCAACATGCTCAAGAAGATCTACGCCGGCCGCCCCGACGACTACGCCGAGGCCCTGCACCGCCACTGCGCGTTCTTCAACATCACCGTCCAGTTCGCCCCGTTCGTCGGCGGCATCGCGATGGCCATGGAGGAGAAGGTCGCCCGCGGCGAGATCGAGCCCGAGAGCGTCAACGACGTCAAGGCCGCCCTCATGGGCCCGCTGTCCGGCATCGGCGACTCCATCTTCCTGTCGACGCTGCGCGTGGTCGCCGCCGCGGTGGGCATCAGCCTGTGCCAGGCCGGCAACCCCTTCGGCCCCATCGCCTTCCTGCTCATCTACAACGTCCCCGGCTTCGCGCTGCGCGTCTGGGGCGCCGTCAAGGGCTACGAGCTGGGCGTGGGCTTCCTGGACGAGGCCCAGAGGACCGGCCTCATGCAGAAGATCATGACCTGCGTGGGCATCGTGGGCGTCATGGTCGTGGGCGCCATGTGCAAGGACATGTTCTGGGCCAGCATCCCGGTGGCCATCGGCTCGGGCGAGGACGCCCAGACCCTCCAGGACATCCTGGACGGCATCATGCCCGGCATGCTCGGCATGATCGCCTTCTGGCTGTACTACTGGCTGCTGTCCAAGAAGATCAACCCCATGGTGCTGATCGTTGCCACCATGGTCGTGGGCATCATCGGCGCGTTCTTCGGCGTGCTGGCGTAAGGGCCCGGCTGCATAGATTTTCGTTGCAACCTGGAAAGGGGATGGAGCAGGCCTATGCCCTCCATCCCCTTTTTGTATAGAAGGAGTTCGTATGTTCGCGAAGGATCGCGAAGCAATGCGCCTGACGCCGGCAGAGGTCAGGCTGATTCTTATTGAGTCCCTGCAGTGGTGTGCCAACAACGCGGTCTACTTTTTGGGGCTTATCGGTGCGGCCACGTATGATCTGGCCGGCACGGCCTTTTTGGTTGCCGCCATTACGCTCGTGCGCAATCTTATGACGTCGGTGGGCAATATGGTGTCGGGCTCGGTCATCGACCGCTTTGGACCGCGCCGGACGTCGTTTGTGACGTGCGTGATTACGGCTGTGCTATCGCTTGGCGTGGGGTTGGCGCCGTTGTCTGTCCCCGGGCTTGTGTTTGCCGCGTGCGTCTTGGGACTTGCGGGCGGCTTTATCAACACCTGCACGCATGCGTTTCCGGGATACCTGGAGTCGACCACCGAGGGCCGTACCCGCGTGAACGGCCTCATGGTGTTCTACAGCAATATTGCCTATACCGCTGGCCCGCTGCTCGGTGGTGCCATCGTGAGCTGTTTTGCCACGCAATCGGTCTATCTGCTCATGGCGGGCATGATGGGTGTGGCGGCCGTGCTCTCCTTGGGCTGTCACGAGTGTGTTGCTCCCGCAAAAGGGGAGAAGCCGAAGGGCGGCATTCTGGGCGGCATGGCCGAGGGCGCGCGACTTACGTTTCGCGACCACGACCTGCGCCTTATCTTTATCTCGGGCTTTCTGGGCTTCTTTGCGTTTGGCGCGTTCGATTCGCTGGAGTCGTTGTTCTATCGCGATGTGCTCAACGTGGATATCGTCTGGCTGGGCTGGCTGTCCTCGGTCGTGGGCCTCACTTCCTCGGTGGGCGCGTTCATCCTGACCAAGCTTTCTGCCCGCCATGTCAACCTGCGATTGCTGCTCGGCGCGCTCATGGCCGTGGGCATTGGGTCCATGGTGTACGTGGGCACCGATATGCTGGGGGTCGCGATTATCGGTCAGGCGATTAACGGTCTGGCCTGGGGATTCCTGGAACCGCTGCAGATGATCTTGATTCAGGAGCGCGCTGACATCAAATACCTGGGGCGCATTACCGGCTTTGTGCGTTTTGGCCTGATGAGCGCCGGCGTGCTGCCGCTGCTGGCGGCTCCGTTTTTGGCGGAGGCTTTGGGTGTCCAGACGGTACTGTTTGGGGCATCGACCATTATTGCGCTGGTAGGAACGCTGTTCTTTGTCACACAAGGGAGGCGCCAGAGGCGTTAGCTATACATTCAATTCTAATTTAATACCACTCACCAGAGAATTTCGACCGTTCACCGAGGATTGGAGCAGATTGATAAGTGGTATTAAAAACACATTAGATGTATGTCTATAATTGGTATCGAAAAGAAACGCGATGTATAGAGTTGCGTGCAGGACAGAAAGGAAAAGCCATGAAGGAAACCGAGAAGATCGAGATCATGCACTTTAGCCAGGAGGGCTACGTCGAGGACGGCAAGAACGTCTACGAGACCGGCAAGAAGATGATTGAGCTCGCCGACAAGGTCGCCGACGAGGGCTACGACGCCGTGTTCCTGATGGGCGTCGGCGGCACCTGGGACGAGCTCATGCAGCTCGAGTACCTCATGAACAAGTTCGGCGACCGCGACCTCGAGGTCTACCTGATCCACGCCGCCGAGTGGAACGTCTCCGGCCACAAGCGCATGACCGAGAAGTCCGTCGTGCTCACCGCCTCCGAGTCCGGCACCACCCCCGAGGTCCTCGAGGCCGTCAAGAAGATGAAGGAAAAGGGCATTCGCGTCTACGCCATGACCAAGCCCGAGGGCCCCATCGGCCAGGCTGTCGGCGCCGAGAATTGCGTCAAGATGGCTTCCGATCATGGTAACGGTGGCTGCGAGATGGGCTACTACCTCGCCGACTGCTTCGGCCTGCGCCTGCTCAACCGCCGCGGCTGCTTCCCCAAGTTCGATAAGTTCATCGAGCAGACCAAGGACGTTTGGACCCACCTGGTCGACATCCGCAAGAGCTTCGAGCCGCGCGCCGAGGAGCTCGCCAAGAAGTACGCCCTGGCCCCCTACACCATGTTCATCGGCTCCGGCGCCCTGTGGGGCGAGACCATCCTGTTCTCGATGTGCATCCTGGAGGAGATGCAGTGGAAGCGCACCCGCTACATCACCTCGGCCGACTTCTTCCACGGCACCCTCGAGCTCGTGGAGCCGGGCGTCCCCGTGTTCCTGTTCATGGGCGAGGACGAGAACCGCAAGCTCGACGAGCGCGCCCGCGCGTTCCTGACCCGCGGCGTGACCGGCGACACCGACATCAACATCATCGATACCGCCGAGTTCGCGATCCCCGGCCTTGACGACGAGTTCCGCGTCATCGTCTCCCCGTGGATCCTCTCCTCGCTGATCACCGATCGCCTTGCCGCTTACTACGAGACGGTCACCAAGCACAACCTCAACTACCGTCGCTACTATCACCAGTTCGACTACTAAGAGCAAATAACGTTTGTGTAATCGGGCCTCGCTCCTATATGGAACGGGGCCTCGCTTGGGTTGGAGAGTAATTATGAGCTATCCCCAGCTTGCCGTCATGAATATCAGCCATCGTTATTTTGACCTTGAGGAATTCTTTTCTTCGGCAGCGGCCTCGGGCTACACGTGTTGCGAGCTTTGGACCGGGGCGATGCATCTGTATGTCGATTGCCATGGATACGATTCGCTCGAGCAGGTGCGGGAGCTGTCGCAGCGGTATGGGGTTCGGATTGTGGGGCTTTGTCCCGAACAGAACAACCCCAAGCCGTGGAATATCGCGGCGCGCGGGAATGAGGCGCGTGCCCGCACGCTCGCGTACTTTAAGAACGTTGTAGATATCGCGGCGGAACTTGGAGCCGAGCAGGTCATGGTCTCGAGCGGCTGGGCATTTTTGAACGAGCCGATCGAGGACGCGTGGGGTCGCAGCGCCTCGATGCTGCGTGCGATTGCCGAGCATGCGGGAGAGCGCGGCGTGCGACTGGTGCTCGAGGCCCTACAACCGGTTGAGTCGATGATCGTGAACTCGGCGGCCGATACGAAGTGCATGATCGAGGCAGTTGATCATCCGGCACTTAAGGCGTGTCTGGATTTGGGCGCTATGGCGGTGGCGGGGGATACCATCGACGATTATTTCGATCTGCTTGGCGATGATGTCGCCCACGTGCATTTTGTCGATGTTGCGGCAGATGGCACGACGCATCTTGCTTGGGGTGACGGCGACCGCGATATGCGCGCCGACCTGGATAGGCTGGTGACGCGCGGCTATCGCGGAGTTGTTTCGGCCGAGACCTATGACTGGCGCTATTTTGCCGACCCCGCAGCTGCCGATGCGCAGGTAATGGCAGAGTACCGACGCGCGATTGGCGCCTAAGTGGGACAGGGCGCCGAGTTGGCGTTTGACGTTTTTTGAGAAACGGGACGTGCTTTCCGCTTGAGGCTTCTGGCGGAAAGCACGTCCCAGAACAGGCGCTCAGAATGGGACACACTTTCCGCTGAGGACCTCAACCGGAAACCGCATCCCAGTTTTTGGCTGGCGGGCGGGACACGCTTTCCCCTATGTTTCCAAATGAATACGCTATGAGCCGAGGAGGACGATTCTCCCCGCAAACACTCTAGTATGCTAAAGTACCCAGAAGACCGGCGGAGCTATGCCGGTCTTCTGCTCTATATGAAACACAGCATGAGGAGGCTCACCAGATGACGGCCACACCGTGGGGATTCCGGGACATATTGCCCGAGGAGGCTCAGGCGCGCGAGGAGATCGCATGTACGGTGAAGGGCTGCTTTAGGGAGCATCATTACCTGCCGGTCGAGACGCCACTGCTCGAGGACAAGGGCTCACTCGAGGAGGGCGGCCGCATTGCGGACACGCCGTTTAAGCTCTTTGACGATGATGGTCGCCTGCTGGTGGTCCGTCCCGACAACACGCTGCCGATCGTTCGCCTGGTTTCGACTCGCATGCGCGCGGCCGATCTGCCGCTGCGCCTGCGCTATGAGGCGCCGGTGGTCCGCGAGTGTCAGCGCAATGCCGGCGGCTCGCGTCAGTTTACGCAACTGGGTTTTGAGCTTATCGGCGCGGGCGATACCGCGGGCGATGTCGAGATTGTCTCGCTCGTGGCCGAGGCCGTGCGCAAGTTGGCGCTGCCCGATGCGCGCATTATCGCAGGTAGCGTGCGTCCGTTTAAGGAGCTGCTTGCGGCGTGCGAGGATCGTGAGCTGGCTGCCGAGGCCCTGCGCTGCGTGCATGCCAACGACTTTGTGGGCCTCGATGCCCGCGTGGCGGTAAGCGTCGAGTCCGATGCCGTCAAGGCCGCCATTAGCGAGCTGCCGCGTCTGCACGGCGGTGCCGAGGTGCTCGACCGCGTGGACGCGCTGCTGGAGGCCGCCGGTATCGTCGCGCCGCTGACGCGCGAGCTGCGTGCCCTGGTCGAGGGCCTGGCACCCGAGGACGCCCAGGTGCTGTCGTTCGACTTCTCTATCATGAACTCTTTCGATTACTACACGGGCCTGGTCTTTAAGGCCTATGCCGGCGGCCTGCCCGATCCGGTGGGCTCGGGCGGTCGCTACGACTCTATCTTTACCGGCGCATTTGGCGACGGTATCGAGGTGCCAGCGGCGGGCTTCGCCTTTTCGCTCGAGCGCTTGGAGGCCGCGCGCACCTCGGCCGAGGACGCCGCTTCCGACGGCGATCACGCTGCGGGCCGTGGCGCCGAGGGCCCGCTGCGCATCGCCGTGCCCAAGGGCTCGCTTAAGGCCGACACGCTCGACGTGCTCGAGGCCGCGGGCTTGGACGTCTCTGAGCTGCGCGACCCCGGCCGTCACCTGATCGTGCGCGGCCGCGACACGCGTGCCGGCGAGGGCACGGTCGGCGATATCGAGTTTGTCATCGTGCGTCCCGGCGACGCGCCCGCCTTTGTGGGCTGCGGCGGTGCCGATTGCGGCATCTGCGGTTGGGACTCGCTTATCGAGGCAGACCTCAACCTGCTGCAGCTGGTCGATCTGGGCTACGGTCTGTGCACCTTTATCGAGGCGGAGCCCGCGTGGCGCGCCGGCCAGGCCGAGCGCAACTATGCCCGCCGCGGGTCGCTTCGCGTGGCCACCAAGTACCCGCGCATCGCGAGCGCCTGGTATGCCGAGCGCGGCGTGAACGCCGACATCGTTTCGCTGCACGGCAACATCGAGCTGGGCCCCATTGTCGGCATGACCGACCGTATCGTAGACATCACCGCCACGGGCGCCACGCTGCGTGACAACGACCTGGTTATTACTGGTCGCATTATGGACTGCACGGCGCGCTTCTTCGTCAATCCGGGTGCCGCTCGCTTGGATCCGCGCGTGCGTAATCTGGCAGATCGCCTGGCCGCGGCCGTGAAGGACAAGCATTTTGAGCCCGTCGCGGGCTCGGCGCAATAGCGCGAGCACGCACGGGCGCCCCAACGTCCGGGCTGCGGGCTGATTGGCGCCGCCGCCCGGCCTTTCGTTTTTCAGACGCAACCTCGACCGATAGGGGATACCGATATGAAGACCATCAAGCTTGCTCCCGGTGAGCGCCTCGTTACCAACCAGCTCAACCGCAAGGGCGTGCTGCCGCAAAACATCGTCGACGCCGTCCGCGATATCGTGGCCAATGTGCGCGCCAACGGCGATGCCGCGGTGCGCGATTACTGCCAGCGCTTTGACGGTGTTGAGCTGCAGAGCTTCCGCCTGCCACAGGAGCAGATCGATGCCGCGCTCGAAGGCCTCGATCCGGCCTTTGTCGCCGCGCTCGAGAAGGCCGCGCGCCAGATTCGCGAGTTCCACCAGCGCGAGGTCGAACAGAGCTGGTTTACCACGCGCCCGGACGGCACGATGCTCGGCGTTAAGGTGACCCCGCTCGCGGCGGCTGGCATCTATGTGCCGGGCGGTCGCGCGCAGTATCCCTCCACGGTGCTCATGAACGCCATTCCCGCCAAGGTTGCCGGCGTCAAGCGCGTGGTTATGGTGACCCCGCCGCAAAAAGACGGCCTGATCAGCCCCTACACGCTCGCCGCAGCAAAGCTCGGCGGCGTGGACGAAATCTATATGGTGGGCGGCGCCCAGGCCGTGGCCGCGCTGGCATACGGTACCGAGAGCATTCCGCGTGTCGATAAAATCACCGGTCCGGGCAACGCTTTTGTTGCCGCTGCCAAGCAGATTGTCTCGGGCGGCGTGGGAATCGACATGGTCGCTGGCCCGTCCGAGGTCTGCGTGCTGGCCGATGCCACGGCCAAGCCCGTGGTGGTCGCGGCAGACCTGATGGCCCAGGCCGAGCACGATCCGCTGGCCGCCTGTTATCTGGTGACCTGCGATGGGCAGTTTGCGCGCGAGGTCGAGGCTGGCATCGACATTCTGGTGGCGCAGTCGCCACGCGCCGAAATCACGCGCGCCTCGCTCGACAACGAGGGCACCATCGTGGTGGCCGCCGATATGGCTGCCGCCGTCGAGGCCGTGAACACCGTGGCGCCCGAGCACCTGGAGCTGCACTGCAAGGATGCGATGGGCCTGCTTGGCGGCATTCGCAACGCCGGCGCCATCTTTGTGGGCGCTTGGAGCTCCGAGCCGCTTGGCGATTATGTTGCCGGCCCCAACCACACGCTGCCGACCGGCGGCACGGCCATGTTCTCCAACCCGCTTTCGGTCGAAGAGTTCGTTAAGCGCTCGAGTATCATTTGCTATACACCCGAGGGCCTGCTCTCCGACGCTCCCGCCACACAGCGTTTAGCCGAGGCCGAGGGTCTGTGGGCACACGCGCTTTCCGCCGCTCTGCGTCGCCGCGTGCTGGAACAAGGCGAGGATGCCGTGAGCGTCGAGTCGCTGGCCGCGGCCGACCTGACCAAGGTTGCCTGGCCGGGTGATACGACCGCGACGGTTGCCGAGGGCGTGGACCTGGCGGCAGCAGGCGCAGATGGCGCTGGCGTGGCTGGCGAGGAGGCCTAACATGGCCGAACTCACGCCGCGCATGAAGGAGCTCGTCCAGCCCTACTTGGCCGGTATCGAACCCTACGATCCCGACTTTGCGCCCACGCGCATCAATCTTTCGGCCAACGAGAACACCTATCCCGTGCCGGCTGGCGTGCGCAAGGCGGTCGACGCGGCCCTGGCTGCCACGCCGCTCAACCGCTATCCCGACCCCATGTCCAACGACCTGCGCGATGAGCTTGCTGCCTGGCATGGCGTGGCACGTGAGAATATTTGCGTGGGCAACGGCGGCGACGAGCTGCTCTATAACTACCTGCTGGCGTTTGGCGGCGCGGGACGGACCCTGCTCAACTGCCCGCCGTGCTTTAGCGAGTATGCGTTCTTTGCGTCTCTGTGCCAGACCGAGGTGCGCGACGTGTGGCGTGATCCGACGAGCTTTGAGCTCGACCAAGCGGCTGTGCTCGCAGCGGCGCCCGAGTGCAATCTGGCGATCGTGACCTCGCCCAATAACCCCACGGGCGATGTGACGCCGCTCGACTTTGTCGCGGCCCTGTGCGATGCGTGCCCCGGCATGGTCATGGTCGACGAGGCCTACGTTGAGTTTGCCGACGATTCGTTTGGCGCGGCTACTACGGCGCAGGGGCTTATCGCCGAGCATCCCAACCTGGTGATTCTGCATACGCTGTCCAAGGCGTTCGGCGCCGCCGGCACGCGTCTGGGCTATGTGATCGCGGCGCCCGAGGCCATCGATGTGTTTGCGGCAATTCGCCAGATCTACTCGGTTAACGTGCTGAGCCAGGCCGCCGCGCTTGCCTGCGTGCGTGCCCGCGATGCGTACGCACCCGTGGTAGCACAGGTTGCATCCGAGCGCGAGCGCGAACTGTGTGCCCTGCACGCAATGGCTGCCGAGGGTCTGCCCGTGGAGGCGTGGCCGAGCGCGGCGAACTTTGTGCTCGTGCGCACGCCGCATGCCACGCGCGTGCGCGAGCGCCTGCGCGACGAGTATTCACTTTTGGTGCGCGACTTTAGCTACGCGCCGGGGCTCGCGGACTGCCTACGCATTACCGTGGGCACCCCGCAGGAAAATGACGAGGTGCTGGCCGCGTTTGCCGCGCTGGTGAAGGAGGAGATGTAGATGGGCCGTTATGCCGAGGTGACCCGCAAGACGGGCGAGACCGACATTGTCGTAAAGCTCGACCTGGACGGATCTGGCGTGTGCGACATCTCGACCGGCGTGCCGTTTTTCGACCACATGCTCAACGCCTTTGGCCGCCATGGTTTGTTTGATTTGACGGTACACGCGGTGGGCGACGTGGAAGTCGACGCGCACCACACCGTCGAGGATGTGGGCATTGTGCTGGGCGAGGCGTTCTGCCAGGCGCTGGGCGACAAGGCGGGCATTACGCGCTTTGCCGACGCGGCGATCGCCATGGACGAGACACTTGTGATGGCTGCCGTGGACATCTCGGGCCGTGGCCAGGCTTATTGCGAGCTGCCCGTGCCGACCGAGCGCGTGGGCACGTTCGATACCGAGCTGGCCGTCGAGTTCTTTTATGCCTTTGCACGCGATGCCAAGCTCACACTGCACGTGCGCGAGCTGGCGGGTGGCAACTCGCATCACATTATCGAGGCCGCCTTTAAGGCCGTGGGCCGCACGATGCGCCACGCCTGCGAGCTGGACCCCCGCGTACAGGGCATCCCCAGCACCAAGGGCTCGCTGTAGCTGACGGATCGCACAAACCACCACAGAGGTGCCTGTGAACTGCCTCCCATTTCTTGGACATCGGGAAATGGGAGGTTTTCCATGAGTATAGACCTCAGGGTGAAGCACGACCTGGAGTCCAGGAGGCGGGCCGTCGAGCTCTTCGACGCCGGCGTCGGCTGCAAGCCGGCGGCCGAGGCCCTGTCCGTCCCCCGCGAGACCGTGAGAGAATGGCAGTGGGTATACCGGGCGTTCGGAAGCGAGGCGCTGCTGTCCATGGGCGGGAAACAATCCAGTTACACATTCGAGCAGAGGGTCGCCGCGGCGTCGGCCGTGGTCGACGGCGGGATGGCGAAGGCCGACGCCATGGCCGAGTTCGGGATCAGGTCGAAGTCCCCGCTGGAGCGCTGGTGCAGGCTCTACCGCGAGGGCGGCGCCGAGGCGCTGCGGCCCCGCCCGAAGGGCAGGCCGAGGGGGTCGAGGTCGAAACCCCGGGCCCGCACCCGCGAGCAGGAGCTCGAGGAGCGCTGCCGCAGGCTCGAGGCCGAGGTCGCCTACCTAAAAAAATTGCGCGCCCTGGTCGAGCGGGACGGGCTCTGACCAGGGCGGCGGCCGAGGCGGTGAGGGCGCTGCGCGCGGAGGGGCACTCCCTGCGCCACCTGCTGGAGTGCTCGGGGCTCAGGAGGTCGACCTACTACTACGCGCTGGCGCACCCGCGGAGGCCGACCAGGCCCGAGCTGCGCAACGCCGCGGCCGAGATATTCTCGCGCACCGCCAACGGCTGCGGGCACCGGCAGATAGCCATGTGCCTGCGCGCCGAGCTGGGCGCGGTCGTGGCCGACAAGACCGTGCTCAAGATGATACGCGAGATGGGCATCCGGTGCGGGATACGCCGCCGGGGCTCTCGTCGCCGGTACAGCTCCTACAGGGGGCTCGTGGGGAGCACGTTCGAGAACGTCATCGCGAGGGACTTCGGCGCCGAGGGGCCGTGGCAGAAGCTCGGCACCGACGTCACCGAGTTCAAGGTGACCGGCGCCAAGGCCTACTGGGCCCCGGTGCTCGACTTCTGCACGAAGGAGATCGTGGCGAGCGACATATCGACCTCACCGGACCTCGCCCAGCAGCACAGGATGCTCGACCGGCTCCTCGAGGCCCTGCCCGACGGGGCGGCGCCGACCATGCACTCGGACATGGGCTGGCAGTACCAGCACGAGTCCTACACCTCCAGGCTGGAGGGGGCGGGCATCACCCAGAGCATGTCGCGCAAGGGGAACTGCATCGACAACGCCGCCACCGAGCAGCTCTTCGGCCACGTGAAGGACGAGTTCTACCGCGGCAGGGAGTGGGGCAGCTTCGGGGACTTCAAGCGCGACCTGGAAGAGTACATAGCCCATTGGAACGCGCGGCGCAGGCAGGTAAGATTGAAGGGCCTGACGCCGGAGGAGTTCCGGAACCAGGCCCTTGCGGCGTAGTCGCTATTTATTCAGTCCAAGTTTCGGGGCGCAGTTCACTGTCTCCTTTGTGGTGGTTTTGGATGATGAGATAAGGGAGGGGTCGCGTGGGCGAACCGAAGATCGTGGTGGTCGACTACCACAAGGGCAACTTGTCGAGCGTTGCGCGCGGGCTTGCGCGCGCCGGTGCCGCCGCCTGCACGTCGGACGATCCGGAGCAGATCCGCAACGCCGACGGCCTGGTCATCCCGGGCGTGGGCGCGTTTTACGACGCGGTCGCCTTTATGCGCGAGGGCGGCGAGGCGGACGCGGTGCTCGACGCCGTTGCCGCCGGAACTCCGTTGCTCGGCATCTGCCTGGGCCTTCAGTTGTTTTTTGAGCGCGGCAACGAGGGCGTTCCTGCGAGCGAGAGCGCGGTCGCCGACGGCAACGCCTCCGAGCGGGCCGGTGTCCTCTGGGTCGATGGCCTGGGTATTATGCGCGGTTCGTGCACGCGCCTGGAGTCGAGCCGCCTGAAGGTGCCGCACGTGGGCTGGGACCAGGTGCACATGACGCCCGCCGGTGCGGCCGATCCGCTGCTTACTGGTTTTGCCGAGGGTGCCAACATGTACTTCACCCACAGCTACGCGGTGGCCGACGATTCCGATGCCGCCGATGTGCTGGCGCGCACGCACTATACGCGGAGCTTCCCGTGCATCGTGCGCCATGGCAACGTGTGGGGTTGCCAGTTCCATCCCGAGAAATCCTCCGCGCTGGGTCAGCGCATCCTTAAGAACTTCGTCAACATCGTCGAGGAGGCCGGCCGATGATCCTGTTTCCCGCAATCGATCTGATCGGCGGCAAGGTCGTGCGCCTGGAGCGCGGCGACCGGAGTCGCTGCAAGGTATATTCCGACGACCCCGTGGCCGTTGCTCGCTCGTTTGCCGAGCAGGGCGCAAGCTGGGTGCACGTCGTCGACCTGTCCGCTGCCTTTGGCGAGGACGAGGACACATGCGCTGCCAACTCGGCGGCGATTAAGGCCATCTGCGGCGTCAACGGTCTGTCCGTGGACGTGGGCGGCGGCGTCCGCTCGCTCGCGCGCATCGACGAGTTGGCCGGCTACGGTGCGCGCCGCATCGCACTAGGCACGGTGCTCGTGACCGAGCCGGGTTTTGCCGAGGTGGCGGCCCAAGGCTTTGGCGAGCTGTTGGTGGCAGATATTGCCGCACGCGACGGCCAGGTCAAGGTGAATGGCTGGCGTGACGGCGCGGGCGTGGCGCTCGACGACGCCGTGGCGCAGCTTTCCGAGCTGGGTTTTAAGCATCTGGTGTATACCGACATTGCGCGCGATGGCATGCAGGCGGGCATCGATGTGGCGGCGTATCGCCATGTGGCCGAGGTCGCGGGCTTTCCCGTCGTGGCATCGGGTGGCATCTCGACGCTCGACGACATCCGCGCGCTGGCCGCAGTGCGTGAGGGCGCGATTGAAGGTGCCATTACCGGTCGCGCGCTCTACGAGGGCAACTTTACGCTGGTACAGGCGCTGACCGCCGCCCGAGGGGAGGAGTAGCCCATGCTTACCAAACGTGTGATTCCCTGCCTGGACGTCAAGGACGGCCGTGTGGTCAAGGGCGTCAACTTTGTGAGCTTGCGCGATGCGGGCGATCCGGTGGAGCTGGCGCGCGCCTACGACCGCGAGGGTGCGGACGAGGTCGTCTTCTTGGACATTACCGCCACGAGCGACAACCGTGCGACGACCATCGAGATGGCGGCGCATGCGGCCGAGGAGCTAGCCATTCCCTATACCGTGGGCGGCGGTTTTCGCGACCTGGCGGGCATGCGCACCATGGTTGCAGCCGGTGCCGACAAGGTGTCGCTCAACTCTGCCGCCGTGCGCGACCCGTCGCTGATTAGCCAGGCTGCCGCGGCGTTTGGTAGCCAGGCCGTGGTCGTGGCGATCGATGCCAAGCGCGTCGGTTTGCCCGGCGCATCTGGTGCCGACAAGTGGGAGGTCTTCACGGCGGGCGGCCGCAACGCCACGGGCATCGACGCGGTGGCGTGGGCCGAGGAGGCGGCTCGTCGCGGCGCCGGCGAGATCCTGCTCACCAGTATGGACCGCGACGGCACCAAGGCCGGATTTGACCTGGCGCTCACCCGCGCCGTGGCGCGCGCGGTGCCGATTCCGGTGATTGCGAGCGGCGGTGTGGGCGCGCTCGAGCATTTTGCCGAGGGCGTGATTGAGGGCGAGGCCGATGCCGTGCTGGCGGCGAGCGTCTTTCACTTTGGGACGTTCAGCATTCGCGAAGTCAAAGAGTATATGGCCTCTCAAGGTATTCCTGTGAGGTTGGACTTCTAATGCTGCGGGCTTCGCTGCGGCTTGTCCAGGCACCGCATCTTGCCGTTCAAACCGTCGCTCGCGTACCAAAGTACGCGTCGCTCCTCTTTCGCGGCAACCTGCGGCACCTGGGCAAGCCTCGCCGACCTGCGATGTTCACGGTAATTACTTGGGAGGAATGATGACTGAGGTGGTAAATGCTACCGAGCTGAAATACGACGCCCGTGGGTTGATTCCTTGTGTGGTTCAGCAGTATGACACCGGCGAGGTGCTTATGGTTGCTTGGATGAACGAGGAGTCGGTGGGGCTGACGCTCAAGACCGGTACCACGTGGTTTTGGAGCCGCAGTCGCCAGGAGCTCTGGAACAAGGGCGCGACGAGCGGCAATATGCAGGAGGTCAAGGAGCTTTGGGCCGACTGCGATAGCGATACGCTGCTGGTCAAGGTTGACTCGCCGGGTCCGGCCTGCCATACCGGCAACCGTACCTGCTTCTTTAAGAAACTCGCGTAGGGCGGGCGCTCGATTAGACGCTCGGCCAACCAGAAAGGATTGAACTATGGGTGTGCGCACCGCAAACGTTCAGGATGGAAATATCGGTGAGACGCTGACGGGGCTCGCCGAGGTGATTCACGGCCGTCGCGACGCATCGCCGCAGGAGAGCTACACCGCTCGTCTGTTGACCGACGTCGAGGACGAGCTGCTCAAGAAGCTTGCCGAGGAGGCGAGCGAGGTGATCATGGCCTGCAAGGATAACGATCACGATCACATCCGCTACGAGGCCGGCGACCTGGTCTACCACCTGCTCGTGACGCTCGAGCGCTACGGCATCACCCTCGACGAGCTGGCCGGCGAACTCAACGCCCGCCGCCACTAGTCGTTTGGGACAGTCTTTGTTGGTGTAACGGGGTCATGGAAGTTGCGGTGAAATAGGGACTGTTTAAGCGCTTCATCAAGCAAAACAATCCCTATTTCACCGCAACTTATGAAGGGATGGCTAGGCGAGGGGCGTGGATTCCCATTCGCCGGTGGCGTGGGGGATGTCGAAGGTTCGATAACCGCAGTCGTAGGCGTGGGCCTGGGCCTCGCGGATGTTCCAGCAGATGTCGCAGGCGCGGTGCGCGTCCGAGCCAAAGGTAA
The DNA here is from genome assembly GCF_963360655.1 of Collinsella aerofaciens. Lineage (NCBI taxonomy): Bacteria > Bacillati > Actinomycetota > Coriobacteriia > Coriobacteriales > Coriobacteriaceae > Collinsella > Collinsella aerofaciens. The sequence goes on along the minus strand of NZ_OY725717.1, from coordinate 846,672 downwards.
TCGGTACCTCGGCGTGGGCGAAGCAACGCAACAGCCCAGTCGCGGGATAGTAGTCGTCGAGGCCCTTGCGGGGTGCGGCGGTCGAGACCTCAACGCGGCGACCCGTATCGTGCGCGCACTCGGCCATCTGCTGCCAAAACGGTGCGGGGTCAAAGTCGGGCGCAAAGCCTTCCTTCGAAAAGCGCATGACCAGGTCGGGATGAGCCATCACATCAAAGTTAAGTGGGCTTTCGCAGGCGCGGCACCAGTCGTCGACATAGCGCTCCCATACGCCGCGCACGCCCAAGTTTTCCCAAACATGCAGGTTGGTGTCGTCGTCGATCCAACCGCAGCTCGAATCGGGCGTATCGGGACGAGCGGCGTCCTCCGTCCCCGCCGTGCCCGCAGCGCCTGCCGCAATATCGCCTGGGTTGCCAATCCAATGCACACTGCCCAGGCGCACGACGGCGCCCTGGGACCAACGATCAACCAAAGGCTCGCAGCCCTCGTACCAATCGCATTCAAAGCCATAGATAAAGCTGAGCTCCGGCGCAATCTGCGCGGCAAGCTTGCGAGCATCCTCAAAAGCCAGACGATGTGCCGGCAGGTCGCCCTCAGTAACCTGCACTTCGCAGTTGGCATCCATGCTGGCGGGCAGGGTGAGATGGTCGGTTGAGACCATGACGCGGCAGCTGGCCGCAGCAGCGGCGCGAACGTTGTCCTCAAACGAGGCATGACCGTCCGAGAACGAGGTGTGGGTGTGGCAATCGACCAGCGGGCAAGCAGGCATGGCAGCTCCTTTGCGTCAAGCGAATCCGCTTCATTGTAATGGCGCAGCCTCGGCGCGTCGTGCACGCGGGGGGCCGAAATCGACTGGAAAGGGTGCGCGGTGCGGCTCTACTCCAATACATGTACATCAGCCTCCAAAAGCTGCAGAAAATGACATGTTTGGAGGCTGATGTACATGTTTGGATGAGGCGGTGGTGTGTCGGTTTCTTGCGGGCAAGGAAAATCGCGCTCATCGCGCGCCGTCACATCCGCGCCGCCCGCGATGTGCTAGCGTTTGGATGAACAAAACGAGCCCGCGCGGAAAGGAGCCGGACCGTATGCCATGCGATAGCACATCCCCGCTGTCCCGCGAGACCGATGCGCCCGAAACCATCGTCAAGCTGGAATGCGACATCGACGACGCGTCGCCTGAGGTACTCGCCTACGCCGCCGACCGCCTGCGCGAGGCGGGTGCGCGCGAGGTGCACTGGCTGCCCCTCTATTGTAAGAAAGGCCGCCCCGGCTGGCAGCTGCAGGTAATCTGCACCTACGAGGATATCGAGCGCCTGCAGACGATCATCTTCTTGGAAACCACGACCAACGGCATTCGTCGCCAGGTTATGGAGCGCGTTTGCCTACCACGCCGCTTTGAGCGCGTAACGACGCCATGGGGCGAGGTGTTCGTCAAGGTGGCCACCCTGCCCGACGGCAGCGAGCGTGCAGCGCCCGAGTACGAGGACTGCGCCCGCCTTGCCCGCGAGCACGGCGTGCCGCTCCAGCGCGTGATGCAGGCGGCCCAGAGCGCGGCACTGCGATTTGAATAGCGCGGCCGGCGACATCCCGTGCCCAGCCGCATTAACCCCATCCCGAAAGGATCCCCCATGAAATACCTCATCGCCTCCGACATCCACGGCTCTGCATATTGGGCCGAGCGCCTGGTTGCCGCCATCGAGTCCGAGCAGCCCGACCGCATCGTCCTGCTGGGCGACCTGCTCTACCACGGTCCGCGCAACGACCTGCCGCGCGATTACGCCCCCAAGCGCGTAATCCCGCTGCTCAACGCCCTAGCCGACCGCATCATCGCGGTGCGCGGCAACTGCGACGCCGAGGTCGACCAGATGGTGCTCGACTTCCCCGTCATGGCCGACTATGCCACGCTGTTCGACGAGACCGGCCGCGAGCTGTTCCTGACGCACGGCCATGTCTTTGGCGCCGGCATGCACAACAGCGTCGACCACGCGCCCGCGTTGCCCGAGGGCTCAGCGCTCGTCTACGGCCACACGCACATCAAGGTCAACGAGGAAAGCGCCGCGCACCCGGGCCTGTGGCTCTTCAACCCCGGTAGCGTGAGCATTCCCAAGGACGGCACGCACAGCTACGGCATCTACGAGGACGGCGCGTTCCGCCACGTGATCCTGGAGGAGGACTAACCATGGCGCAGCACATGGCTCAGCAAAATGCCGAGGGCTCGCGCGATCTGTCCACGCTAGTCGACGCGTCGACCGAGCTGCAGCATCTGGTGCAGACCATCTGGCGTCTGCGTCAGCCCGATGGCTGCCCATGGGACCGTGAGCAGACGCACCGCAGCATTGGCAAGAACATGATCGAGGAGGCCTACGAGGCGCTCGACTGCATCGAGGCGGACGACGCGGTTCACCTACGCGAGGAGCTGGGCGACGTGCTCATGCAGGTCGTGCTGCATGCGCAGATTGCTGCTGACGCCGGCGAGTTTACACTGGCCGACGTGGCGCGTGATATCGATGCCAAGCTCATCCGCCGTCATCCGCACGTGTTCGGCGATGTGGATGCCGACAGCTCCAACGAGGTACTCAAGATTTGGGACGAGGTCAAGCTTGCCGAGAAGGCCGCCAAGGACAAAGCCGTGGCGGCGGGTGAGGCCGCGCCCGAGGGTCTGCTCGATGGTGTGCCCACGCATCTGCCGGCGCTGATGCAGGCGCAGAAGGTGTCGCGCAAGGCAGCTGCCGTGGGCTTTGAGTGGGAGACGGTCCAGGACGTGTGGGACGAGGTCGCCGAGGAGCGTGCCGAGTTTGAGGCCGAGGCCCCCGGAACGCCCGAGCGCGAAATGGAGTTTGGCGACCTGCTCTTTGCCCTGGTCAACGTTGCGCGCAAAGAGGGCATTGACGCCGAGAGTGCCCTTCGTGCCAGCACGGCAAAGTTCCGCCGTCGCTGGGCCGCGATGGAGCAGATGGCGGCCGATGCTCACGTGGATCTTGCCGAGCTTTCGACCCACGGCCTCAACGACCTGTGGGATGCCGCAAAGGCGGAGGAGTAAGACTGCGGGAACGACGGGCTGACACGCCTTATCGTTCCCGCTAAATTTTTCGAAAATCAAGTGTATCCCTCGGCTAACTTAGGGCATAATGCAAAAAGTGCGACATGGCTAACTTACGGAGGCGCACCGACGGTGCACGGTCAGCCGGTCGCTTGCATCCACTACGTTTCCAAGTGAGAGGGAGACAACATGAGCGATATTTTGGACGTCTACGGTCGCGAAGTGCTCGACAGCCGCGGCAATCCCACCGTCGAGGTCGAGGTCGTGCTCGAGGACGGCAGCTTTGGCCGCGCAATGGTGCCTTCGGGTGCTTCGACCGGCGCCTTTGAGGCCTGCGAGCTGCGCGATGGCGACAAGGGCCGCTACCTGGGCAAGGGCGTTTCGCAGGCCGTCGAGCACGTCAACAACGAGTGCGCCGATGCCGTCGTGGGCCTCGATGCCTTCGATCAGCGCGCCGTCGATGCCGCGCTGATCGCTGCGGATGGTACCCCCAACAAGACCAAGCTCGGCGCCAACGCCATCCTGGGCGTGTCGCTGGCCGTTGCCCGCGCCGCTGCCGAGTCGGCTGGCCTGTCGCTGTGCCAGTACCTGGGCGGCGTCAACGCTCATCTGCTGCCCACACCTATGATGAACATCCTCAACGGCGGCGTGCATGCCGACAATAACGTCGACTTCCAGGAGTTTATGATCATGCCGGTGGGCGCCCCGAGCTTTGCCGAGGGCCTGCGTTGGTGCGCCGAGGTCTACCACACCCTCAAGGGCGTGCTGCACGAGGCCGGCCTGGGCGGCGGCGTGGGCGACGAGGGCGGCTTTGCCCCCAACCTTAAGACCAATGCCGAGCCGTTCGAGTACATCACCAAGGCCGTGGAGAAGGCCGGCTTTAAGCCCGGCGTCGACTTCATGTACGCCATGGACCCAGCGTCCACCGAGTTCTACAACGCCGAGACCGGCATGTACGAGCTCAAGGGCGAGGGCGTGGAGTACACGAGTGCCCAGATGGTCGATTACTGGGAGAAGCTCGTCGACACCTATCCCATCATCTCCATCGAGGACGGCATGGCCGAGGAGGACTGGGACGGCTGGGTCGAGCTTACCCGCCGCATTGGCAACAAGGTGCAGCTGGTGGGTGACGACCTGTTCGTCACCAACACCGAGCGCCTCAAGAAGGGCATCGAGCTGGGCGCCGCCAATGCGATCCTGGTCAAGGTCAACCAGATTGGCACGCTCACCGAGTCGCTCGAGGCCATCGAGACCGCCAAGGAGGCCGGTTACGCTTGCATCGTGAGCCACCGCTCCGGCGAGACCGAGGACTCCACGATCGCCGACCTGGTCGTGGGCGTCAACGCCGGCCAGATCAAGTCGGGCGCCCCGTGCCGCAGCGACCGTATCGCCAAGTACAACCAGCTCATCCGCATCGAGGACGAGCTCGAGGGCAGCGCGCGCTACGCCGGCAAGGCCGCGTTCTACAACATTCGCTAGGCACGCGGAGCTCGCGGGGGCGGGGAAGACTCGGATTCGCCTTGCTTCAGCCGGGCGCTGTTGAGCACCATTGGGCGCTGGGCCATATGACTCAGCGCCTTTTTTATGTCGAGCAAAGGCTGGCGAAGGCGGTGCGGGCGCTCGTGCTATAACTAGAATACTTAGCGCAAACAAACCTCAACCGCACAAGGCGCACATGGATCAGATTTACGACAACAGGTACTATTCCGCCGGTTCGCGTGAGCCGTCGCCTCGCCGTGCGCGCACGGTGCAGCTCGGTGGGTCCGCCTACGCCGGCGCCGACCGCTCCATGCAGCGCCCGACAAGTACCTCGCGCCCCAATGCTCAAGTGAATACTTCGACAGATGGACCGGTGCGCCCGGCACGTTCGTCGCATGCGTCGCGTCCCTCGGCCCAGACGCACGACGGGTCGAGCAGGCCCTCGAGCCGTCTTTCGGGCTCGGACTTTATGCGCTACGCCAACGACAATGCGGTGGTCAAGGCGATCTATGACTTTACGCATGGCTCTCTGCGCCCGCTGTTTATCGGTATCGTGGTGGTGCTGGCGCTTGTGAGCCTGTATTTCCCCGTGCGCGATCTGTACGTGGCAAAACGCTCGAGCGACATCTTGGCCAAGCAGGTTGAGATTCGCCAGCAATACAATGATGGGCTGCAAAAAAGCGTCGACAAGCTGCTCTCGGAGGAGGGTATCAAGGATGCGGCATCCGAGGACCTGGGCTTGGTGATGCCCGGCGAGAAGAGGATTGAAGTGCAGGGCCTGGACGGCGATTCGAATGCCTCGTCGAGCCAGAAGTCGTCGAACGCCAAGAAGGCCAGCGAAGTTGCCAAAGAGATCGAAGAGGTCGGCAAGGACGCACCGTGGTACATCCAGACGCTCGACATGCTGTTTGGATTTAACGGCGTCGAGGGCCAGACGGTCGTGTCCAACGGCAAATAGCGCCCGGAGGGGAGCCCGCAATGACAAATTGCAAACGATATAAGGTGGCGGCGATTGACCTGGGAACGGTGTCGTCGCGACTGGTGCTGGCCCAGGTCGAGGGCGGGGCGATCGTGGAATCGTCCAAGCATACCGAGATTACCGATTTGGGCGAGGGCGTGGATGCGACGGGGCGCTTTTGCGAGGCGGCTGTCGAGCGTGTACTCGCTGCGTGTCGGATGTTTGTGGACGAGGCCCGTGCCTTTGGGGCCGCGTGCATCTGCACCACCTGCACGAGCGCCGCGCGCGATGCGTCCAACGCCGCACTGCTGCTGGACGGCCTGCGCGATTTGGGGCTTGAGCCACAGGTGATTCCGGGCGAGGTCGAGGCACGCCTGACGTTTTTTGGCGTGGCGCACGACTTTGCCGGCGAGCGCATCATTGTTGCCGATTCGGGCGGCGGATCCACGGAGCTTGCGACGGGCGTGTACGCGCCGGAGCGCGGGGTCTTTGCGCTGGAGGGAACGCGTTCGCTGGACATCGGTTGCCGTCGCGTGACGGAGCGGTTTTTCTCGGCGCTGCCGCCTGCGGACGGCGAGCTTACTGCCGCTGCCGCGTGGGCAGGTGAGCAGTTCGCCGCCTATTTTGAAGGCCTGCCCAGCGATTTTGAGCGCGCCGAACGCTTGGTCGCGGTGGGTGGCACGGTGACTACGCTGGTGGCGCTGGTCCACGAGCTGGAGCCGTACGACTCGAACTTTGTGCACCTGCGCGAGCTTTCGATGGAGCAGATTTCGGCCGCTATCGAGCGCATGTCTGCGTTGGATGTTGCAGGCATTGCCGCGTTGCCGGGCGTGCAGTCCAAGCGCGCGGGCGTGATTCTGGCCGGCGCCGTGGTGATTCGCGAGCTCATGCGAGCCGGCGGCTACAAGACGCTCACCGTAAGCGAGAACAGCCTACTCGCTGGCATGGCCGCCACCATCAACGAGACTCTCGACGGCACAACCCCCACCATCGGCTGGACTCCCAGCCTCAGCGCCCTTTAAATAAGTTGCGGTGAAATACGGACTAAAATCGCCCTTTCGGGCACCAAACAGTCCCTATTCCACCGCAACTCAACAGCCGGCACCTGGGGACGTTCCTTTTCTGCCGGCACCTGGGGACAGTCCTTGCGGGGCGTCCCCACAGCGCCTATGCCAGCTTGTCGATCTGCCCAATCTCCCAAAGCGGAATATTGACGAGCATGCCCTCGTCTCTATATGCCGCCAGGGAGCTCCTCACGCAACGCTCGAGTTTGAATTTTTCGCAGGCTATTTTCAGACTCTTCGCTTTAAGGTTCTCTGCTGCCTTGACCTCAAGCGGAAGCACGGTTCCCGCATGGTCGATGGCAAAGTCGGTTTCGGCATTGCCGGAGGTAGAGGACCAATACGCGGGAGTTTTGTCCTGGAGCAAAAGCTCCTGCGCGACGTATTGTTCGGTCAGCGAACCTTTGAACTCGGTAAAAACAGCGGATCCGTTAAGAACGATGGCCGGAGAGAGACCGGAGAGCGCTCCGAGGATGCCGGTGTCGATGCAGAACAGTTTGAAGCCCGAGAGGTCTTCATAGCTCGAGAGCGGCGCCTTTAGAGCGGAGACACGTGGCACCTTATGAACGATTCCGTAGTCCGTGAGCCACTGGAGGCTTTCCTCGAAATCGCGTGCGCGCGCTCCGGGACGAAGGGCGCCATAGACAAACTTCTTGTTCTCCTTTGCAAGCTGGCCGGGAAGGGATTTCCAAACCAACCTCATGCGCTCGACGATGCGGGCGGGTGCATGTTTGCCAAAATCGGATTCGTAAGCCTCGATGATTTGCTGCTGAAGCCTTCGGGCTTCGATGAAGTCGCGTGTCTCGGCGAAAGCGGAGACAACTTCGGGCATACCGCCGACAACAAGGTATTCCTTGAGCAAGCGCTCGAGCTTTTCGGTAACGTTTGCCAGAAGGTTCATGTCTGCGGCAAGGATGGCATCGGCGAGCGGGTTGCCGTCGACGGCACGAACGAACTCGGCAAACCCCATGGGACGCATGGTGAGCTGGTCGATTTTGCCGACGGGAAATGACTCGTTTTCGCGTCGGAGCGCGAGGCCCATATAGGAACCGGCTGCCACGATGTGGTATTCGGGTGCGAGTTCGTTGAAGTACTTGAGTGAGGTGATCCCGCGTGGCGCCTCTTGGATCTCGTCGAAGATGATGAGCGTGTCTGCCGGCGTTACGGTTTGGCCACGTAGGAGTTCTATCTGGGAGATGATGCGCTTGGGGTCGAGGTCCCCATCGAACAGCGAGCGTGTGCTCGGCTCGAGCATAAAGTCAAAACGAATGACGTTTCGATACTGCTGGCTTGCGAATTCGTTAAGAAGCCAAGTCTTTCCTGTCTGGCGGGCTCCCCTAAGCAAGAGAGGTTTGCGATTCGCCCTTGATTTCCAAGCGATAAGTTCACTCATAAGCTGTCGCTGCATATTGCCTCCCAACCCTCTCGGCTAGTATAAGGCCATTTGGTCGTTTCCATCGGAAAATGTGCGAGACAACCACGTTTTTCCATCGGAAAATGTGCGAGACAGCCACGTTTTTCCATCGGAAAATGTGTAAATACCAACCTAAGTTGCGGTGGAATAGTTCCTAAATGGGCTGATAAACTGCCAAAACAGGAACTATTCCACCGCAACTTAGAGCCCCGCCGGCGTGTAAAAGAAACGAGCCCGCATCCCTTGGGGACACGGGCTCGAAAGCTCCATATGGTAGGGGCGGTGGGACGTCCGCGCATTTGCTGCGCAAATACGCACCGGCTTCGGACGCTGCGCGTCCGCTTAACGCTCGCCCCCTCGCGGGTTCGAGTCCCACCGGCATCTAAAAGAAGCGAGCCCGCATCCCTTGGGGACACGGGCTCGAAAGCTCCATATGGTAGGGGCGGTGGGACTCGAACCCACAATCCTTGCGGCGAGAGATTTTAAGTCTCCTGCGTATGCCAATTCCGCCACGCCCCCGTGAGACTAGAAGTCTAGCACAAGCCGTCCGTTACGCGTTGACGGCCATCGAGTGTTGGCCCGACTTCTCCAGGAACTCTTGGAACTTTTCCTCGTCGCCCTTGTTTTGATACTGCAGGGCCAGCAGGTACTCCAGTCGGCAGCGCTTGACCGGGTCGTCGCCGACATCCTCGAGCATGCGCTCCAGCTCGGGAATGTCGTTGTGGCGCTTGAGGATCATCGTGTCGTACATCAGCTGGCATTCGTGTGCGACTGCCTCGGCCTGACCGCCCTCAAAGCCCTTGATCTCATGCAGCAACTCCTTGGCCTTTTTGCGGTCCTCCTGGCCAACGTAGTAGTTAAAAGCTTTGATTACCAGGTCGACGCGCTGCATCTTGGGCAGGTTGAGTCCCAGTAGCAGGTCGAACATCTCGTCGGCGCGCTTATGGTCCTCGCGCAGCAGATAGGAGTTCAGGCGCAGGTAGTCGCGGTTGTAGCGCGGGTACAGCATGCTGGTGAGTTTGCCGTCGAGCAAACGATCGAACTCGTCCCACTGCTTGGCGGCCATCAATTGCTGCAGGCGTTTGAACGTGGTGCGTTTTTTGACGCTAAAGAACACCGACACGGCGATGCAGATGATAACGACGGCGGTCCAGAGGGTGCGGGAATCGGGCATTTCAGAGTCCTTAGTCGCTCTTAAAGCGAGCGGTATGACAACACGTACTAGATGTATTATACGCAGCGTGCAAGCAAACTGGCATAAAAGCTCATCGAGGCTGAGTGCCATCGCTCGCTGCGGTACACTTACCTAAAGTAAACCATGAAGGGAGACATTACCTATGAAGAAGATCGTTTTGGCTTGCGGTGCTGGCGCTGCTACTTCCACACTCGTTGCCCAGAAGGTCGCCACCTTGCTCGACGCCAACGGTTACGCCGACAAGTACGAGATCGTGCAGTGCGCCATCTCCGAGGCCAAGGACTACTGCGACGAGGGCGCCGACCTGCTGATCGCCACCACCGTTGCCCCCGAAGGCCTCACCTGCCCGTACGTGAGCGGCGTGCCCTTCATGACCGGCATGAACCGCGTCGCTGCCGAGAAGGCCGTTCTCGACGTCATGGCTCAGTAGGCACTGCCTGTATGAGTGAGCAGAACGTCAACCCGGTCGAGCTCTTTGGCATGCGCGTTGCCCATGTGGGCATTAACGCCGCCGACCCGGCAGACGCCCTGGAGATCGCGGAGCTGTTCTCGACGATGATGGGCCTGCCTGTTATCGAGACCCCGGTTTCGTACTTCAACGATTCGCTGGTCGAGGTCATGAAGCAGAACGGTCGTGGCACCAAAGGCCACATCGGCTTTGCCGTTAACGACATCGATGCAGCTGAGAAGTGGTTTGCCGAGCGCGGGCTCGAGGTCAACGAGGAGTCGCGCGCGCTGCTACCCGACGGTGGTACCAAGCTCGTGTACTTTAAGCGCGAGTTCGCCGGCTTCGCCGTGCACCTGTGCCGCGAGTAGCGCACAAGCTGTCATAGCTAGCAAAAAGGGATAGGGCTGCGTGGCCCTATCCCTTTATTTATGCCGAGGGGCTTCCTACCGCGGCAGGCGAATCGTAAAGCGGCTGCCGACGCCCTCGACCGAGGTCACGCCGATGACGCCGCCGTGGCTATCGACGATCCACTTGGCGATGGCGAGCCCCAGGCCCGAGCCCTGCGCTCCGGCATCGCGCGCGTTGTCGGCGCGGTAGAACCGCTCGAACGCGTGAGCTGCGGATTCCTGGTTCATGCCGATGCCCTCGTCCTCAACGCTTATGTCGATCGTGCCCGCGCCCGCATCCGGCGCTACGCCAAACGAGATGGGCGTGCCCGCGTCCGAATACTTGGCGGCGTTTTGCACGATCACGCGCAGAGCCTGCTTCACGAGCGCGACATCGACGGACGCGTCGCAGCGCGGGTCGCTGATAAGCGCAGCGTCAAAGGCCAGCCGATACGTGTGCCCGGCATCGATCATCTGCGATTCTTCGCAAACCTCGCCGACCAGTGCAGCCAGGTTGGTATGCGCACGCCGCAGGACCGTGCGCCCGGCATCGCCGCGCGCCAAAAACAGCAGCTGCTCCACGAGCTCCTGCATGTGCTCGCTTTCGGCCTTGAGGGACGCGATGGATTCCGCCAGCACGTCCGGGTCGTCTTTGCCCCAGCGGTCGAGCATGTTCACGTAGCCCTGAATCACCGCGATGGGCGTGCGCAGCTCGTGGCTTGCATCGTTGACAAAGCGCATCTGCTGCAGCTTGGCCTCTTGCATCTGGCGCAGCAGGCGGTTGAGTGCGACCTCGATGCTTGCCAGGTCGGCGTCGCCGGTGGTGACGCTCGGCGAGTCGACGCTCGCGCGCTCGATGGCTTGCTCCAGCGTTTCCATCTTGCCGCCGGAGAGCTGCATGCGGCCGAGCTCGTCCACGCGCAGGGCCAGGTCGTTGAGCGGCGCCATGGTGCGGCGCACACGGCGAGCGCCGCCGAGCATATCGAGCATGCTGATGACCTGCCAACCTACAACAACGATATAGAGGGGCCAAAGTGCGATGAGGTCCTGCGCGAGGGGGAAGGTCTTGGTGGTACGCGCAAGCTCGACGGTATAGGTGAGCGTTGTCAGGTCCCAGCCGCGCGCGGGCTTCAGCGACATGCCGCGAACGGTGGCGCCGGGGATCCATCCTGCGGTAAACGCGCTGTCGGGCAGTGTCTGGTTGTATCCATAGACGAGGATCGCCGCCGCAATCACCACCAGCAACAGATCGAGCCAGACGTAGCTCATCAGGCGGCGCCACATATAGCTCCAGTTGATGGCGCGGGCGATGGAGGTGACGCGCTTGGCCTCGGCGTTACGCGCGGCAGACATAGCCCACCCCGCGCACGGTCTGGATGATGCGGGCGCCGCCGGCGTCCTCGATCTTGGCGCGTAGATGCGCGATGTGCACGTCGACGTTGTTGGTGTCGCCCATGTATTCGTAGCCCAGCGCTTCGTGCGCGATGCGTTCGCGCGTGAGCACGGTCTCGGCATGCGCCATAAGCAGGGCGAGGACATCGAACTCGCGGGCCGTGAGCGCAATGGGCGAGCCGCCGACCGTGACTTCGCGGCGGTCGGGGTCGAGCGCAACCGAGCCCACGGCGAGCGTGGCGGGGGAGAGCGAGGCGGAAACCTGGGTCGAGTCACTGACCGGGGGCATCGCAGTGGCGCCGACACCCGTGCCGCCTGCCGCGCCCGTCCCGATGCCGCCAACGCCCGAAGCCGCCCGCACGGCCTCCGAGCGCTTCAACGCCACGCGGATCCGTGCGAACAGCTCCTCAATCGCAAACGGCTTGGTCAGGTAATCGTCGGCGCCGGCATCGAGCCCGGCCACCTTGTCCATCACGGCATCGCGCGCGGTGACCATTATCACCGGCACATCCTTGTGCTTGCGGACGCGCCGCAGGACCTCCATGCCGTTGAGCTGCGGCAACAGCACATCGAGCAGAATAAGATCGTAGTTGCGCTCCAGCGCCAGGTCCACGGCGGTGCGGCCATCGGCGGCGTGTTCCACCTGGTAGCCCTCGTGCTCCAGCTCGAGCGTCACAAAGCGGGCGATTTTCTCCTCGTCCTCTACGATCAGGATCCGTGCCATGCGTGCCCCCGTCTGCGATTACTTGTCGTCGTTCAGATTTTGCTTGATGTCGTCCGCGGCATCGGCGGCGTGATTCATAAGGTTGTTGATACTGCCGGGCACGTCGCCGTCGCTGTCGATGCGGTAGCGCATGCCAAAGAACAGGCCAATCAGCATCAGCCAAATCGTAGCGCCCCAGGCAAACAGGGCGATGATGGGGATCAGGATGGGGATGTTGAGGATGATTGCATCGCGGCGCGTGGCGATAAACTTGGTGTCCAGGCTCAGGCGGAAGAGCTTTTTGAGGTACTCCCATACGCTGTCCATCTTCTTGGAGAAGTCGGTCTTTTCGCTCGACTTCTCGTAGGCGGCCTGCGCGGCGACCATCTCGGCTGAGGGCTCATCGACTGGCGCGGACTCGGTGGCGGCGTGCGCCGACGTGGTCTGCGTCTTGCCCTGCGACTCGAGCCAAATGATGGCGTCCAAAACGTTGCCGTCGGCGGCGTCGAGCGCGGCCTTGGCATCGGTGTAGCTCACGTTGCACTTGGTGCGGATGGTTTCAACTTTTTCGAGGTCGTCCATGACCTGTCCTTTCGTTCGATGGGCGCGACGCCGGGCGATTTGCCCGGGCGCGAGCGTTGCGTTCGGCGGTCTGCGTTGCGCGGCGCCGCCCCGCCCTTGGTCGAACTCTATAGTGCAGGTTATAGATTAAGCGATTCTTGAGCCAAGATTAACGTTGGATGAGTTTTTGGGTAGCGGTGGGAAAAGTATTAGACCTCGATAGCGGGGGATGTGGTGCCGGTGCAAAACGGCGTCAAAGGTTGGTCGAGCAGGCGGTTTCTCCATTGATGTCCGCACAGCATGTGACACTTACCCTGCCGCCCCGCTCTGTCGCGGCGGCATGTATCTGAACAACGACCCTCTAAGGAGTTCGATATTGATGAGTGACAACACCAAGCATCTCGCAAAGAAGTGCGTCAAGGACGCGTGGCCGTGCCTCGCGTTGCGCCTTGCCGGCACAGCGGTTGCGCTGCTGGCTGTTCTGGGGCCATTCGACGTGCTCCGAAGTGCTAGCTCTCTGCACGTTTGCATGGCCCTTGCCGGCGCCATGATGACCGGTGGCGCGCTCGATTTGATCTTTTGGGTGCTCGACCCGTTTGGATGGAAGAACGAGGGGTAAGCCCTAAGGGATGGAAGGGCTGGAACGGTTGGCTTAGTGATCGTGCAGAATGTGGGCTAGCGACTTACAGGGAAGTGGTAATCCGATGACGGTCTATGTGACGGGCGATATTCACGGCGGCCTCGACATGCAAAAGCTGCGCGACTGGGATCTTGGGGATAGTTTGACGAGCGACGACTATCTGATTGTCGCGGGCGACTTTGGCTTTCCGTGGGATTTCTCTGCCGAGGAATGTGCCGATATCGCCTGGCTGGAGTCGCGCCCCTATACCGTGCTGTTCGTCGACGGCAACCACGAACGTTTCGATCACTGGGCGGAGCGCCCCATGGAGTTGTGGCACGGCGGGCTGACGCAGCGCCTGTCGGATACCTCTCCCATACGGCGCCTGACGCGCGGCGAGGTTTTTGAGCTTGATGGCTCAACGATCTTTACCATGGGCGGCGCCACGAGCGTGGACAAGGAATACCGCATTCCGTATTCCAGCTGGTGGCCGCAGGAGTTGCCGGACGAGCGCAACTTTGAGGAGGCGCGGACAAAGCTCGACAGCGTGGGCTGGAAGGTCGACTACGTGATCACCCACACCTGCTCCACGCGTATGTTGTCGCCCACGCTCTATCCGGCGCCCGGCTGGAATTATCCCGATGTCGATCGACTCACCACGTTTTTTGACGAGCTGGAGGACCGTCTGGACTACAAGCGCTGGTACTACGGGCATTTTCATCGGGATGTCAACCCGGCCGAGCGCCATACCGTGCTCTACGACTGCATCGTTCGCCTGGGCGACGAACTCCAGCCCTGGGATGTTGCGTAGAGGCGGGGTGGCTGGCTACTCGACCGTTACAGTGATGTTCTCCCGATGCGCGCGGATGACGTCCCAGCTAAAGTGCTCGACCAGCTGCTCGGCGGTACGCGGCGTGGTGTCCGGCGCGATGCCTGTTTGCCCGGCGAGCCATCCCAACAGCGCCTCGGGTGTGCCAAAGCGGGTGCGGAGCTCGCCCAGGTCTAGGTCGCGGTCGCGCTTGGAAAGGCGGCGGCCGTCCGGTGACATGAGCAGCGGAATATGTGCGTAGTGCGGTGTGGGCAGTCCCAGCAGATGCTGCAGGTAGATCTGGCGCGGCGTGGAGCCCAGCAGGTCGCATCCGCGCACGACCTCGGTGACGCCCATGGCAGCGTCGTCGACTACCACGGCTAGCTGGTAGGCAAAAACGCCGTCGCTGCGGCGCACCAAAAAGTCGCCGCACTCGGTGGCGAGTGCCTCGCATTGGGCTCCGTACGTGCGGTCAACGAATTCGATCACGTCGTCTGCGAGGTCGTCGACGGTGGGCACGCGCAGGCGTGTGGCCGGGGCGCGCAGGGCGCTGCGGCGGGCAACCTCCTCGGCAGAAAGGCCTCGGCAGGCGCCGCGGTAGATGGGCGTGCCGTCGCTGGCGTGCGGCGCGCTCGCGGCGTGGAGTTCGGCACGCGTGCAAAAACAGGGATAGGTGAGGCCGGCGTCTTGCAGCTGGCGCAGGGCGTCCTCGTACAGATCCAGGCGATCGTGCTGGTAGTAGGGGCCTTCGTCCCACTCGAGCCCCAGCCAGGTTAGATCGTCAATCAGTTGAGCGGCAAGTTCCGGGCGCTTGCAGCGATCGTCCAGGTCCTCGATGCGCAGCACGATGCTGCCGCCCTGGCTGCGGGCCGAAAGCCACGCACACAGGCAACTGAACACGTTGCCCAGGTGCATGCGGCCCGAGGGCGACGGGGCAAAGCGGCCCACGACGGGGATGGGCGCTGCCGTTGCTGGTGCGTCCGCGGCGTGTGTTGCTATGTTGCATGCGTTGATATCCATGCGGACGAGTATAGCGCGGGGCGCGGTGGGGGAGACGCTGCCGTGGCCTGCAAGTTGCCGAGGCCGCGCGTTGCGCGTGCCGGACCACCGGCTCGATAGCTCGATCGCCGCCCGCCAGCCCAACCCCTCAAACGACAGAAACCCCGGCAGCTCTTCGCAACTGCCGGGGTTTCCGCGGAAAAGGGGGACATGATCCTCAAGCGAACGGCAAAGGGGCAAACCGTTTTCGCTCAACTGCTTTATGCCCCTTGCTCGCGGACTCAATCAGTGCGCGTGCGGCAACACAAAGCCGCTACACCTGTGACGGAGCTATGAAGTGGTATCTATTGCCGGAGCGGGCTATGCCAAGGAGTGTCCCAGATTGCCGGCAGATAAGGAACGTCCCCAGGTGCCGGCCGCGGGCGTGACTTTCGTCCCGTTTGATACTCCGCTGGCCTAGATGTTCGTCATGTGCGCCCGTAAACGTGGGACAATGGCGTTGCTGGTATCACAGACAAAGGATGTGCCTATGAACGCCCCCGTTGCCAAAACCTGTCGGCAGCGCCGCCTGTTTGCGCGATTCGCTTCCGTCTGCGCGCTCGTTGCGCTTGCGTTGTTGCTGCTGCCTGCCGCCGCGCACGCCGACGGCTACTCCATGACCCAAACCTACATCAGTGCCACGGTCGAGGCCGATGGATCGCTGACCGTTGTCGAGGGACGCCAGTTTGATTTCGACGACGACATCAACGGCGTGTTTTGGGAGATCAATACGGGCACCAACCAGCAGGGCGGCACGGCGGACGTTGACGTGCTGAGTGTCGAGGAAGAGGACACCGCGTTTAACAAAGTCGATAGCGCGAACAAGGGCGATTCTGGCGTCTACACGGTCGAGCAGGCCGGTGACGGCGTAAGGATTAAGGTGTTCAGCCCCCACGAGAGCGGCGACAGCGCGATCTATTACGTGAGCTACACCATGACCGGTGCGGTTATGAACTGGGCCGATACCGCCGAGCTCTACTGGAAGTTCGTGGGCGACGGCTGGTCTGCGGATTCCGACGATGTCGAGATGGAAGTGCGCTTCGCAAATGCCGCTGCCGGGACGGCGGCCGTCAAAGGCGATAACTTCCGCGCATGGGGCCACGGTCCGCTGACGGGCGACGTGTCGCTCGATGAGGACGAGCCCATGGTCACCTATACCATTCCCTGCGTGCATCAGGGCGAATTCGCCGAGGCACGCATCGCCTTCCCCAGCGACTGGGTGCCGCAGCTTGCCGCCTCGGGCGAAGAGCGCATGTCAACGATCCTGAGCGAAGAGAAGGAATGGGCCGACGAAGCTAACGCCCGCCGCGCTCACGCTCGCATGATTGCCAATGCACTTGCCGTGCTAAGTGTTGTTGCGGCGGTGGCCTTTACCGGCACAATCGTTATGCTTAAGCTGCGCAAGCGCAAGCCCAAGCCGTTTTTCCAGGACGAATATTTCCGCGATGTGCCCTCGGCCGACCATCCCGCCGTGCTTTCGGCCCTTATGAGCTGGAACGAGGTGCCCGATCAGGCATATATCGCCACGCTCATGAAGCTCACTGACGACCGTGTGATCAAGCTGGAGCAGGCGACCGTGACCAAGGCCAAGAAGGGTCTGTTGGGGCGTGAAAAAGAAGAGCAGACGTATCGCGTGACGGTGAGCGATGCGGGCTGGAAGTCGGCCAAGGGCATTGACCACATGGTGCTCAAGGTCTTCTTTGCCGGTGCTAAGCCTGACGAGAACGGCGATCGCTCGCGCACGTTCGACGAGCTGCAGCACTACGTCAAACAGCACGCTACACCCGTGGGCGACAAGCTCGAGGACTATCAGAACACCGTTAAGGGCAAGCTGGCCGATAGCGAGTACGTTGCCTCTGACGGCATTGTTGCAATGGTGTTTTGCCTGGTTCTTGGTATCCTGGTTGCCTTTGTTCCCGTGGGATCCATCTTCTTTACCGATGGCGCACAGGCGAACATTACCGCCGCGGTTATCTCGGTGCCGATTGTGCTGGTGGGTATCGGCGTGGGCCTTACGTTCCGCCGCTTTACGCCGGAGGGCGCCGAGGTGGCGGCTCGCTGCAAGGCACTTAAGCATTGGCTCGAGGACTTCACTCGTCTAAAGGAAGCCGTCCCGGGCGATTTGGTGCTGTGGAACAAGCTGCTGGTGATGGGCGTTGCCCTGGGCGTTTCGAAAGAAGTGCTGCGTCAGCTTGCCGAGGCCGTGCCTGCGGACCTGCGCAACAGCGACGATTTCTACGACAACTACCCCTGCTACTGGTGGTATTACCATCACTACGGCAACGAGTCTCCGCTCGATTCGTTCAACGATGTGTATCACGAGACCATCCGCGAGCTGGCTTCGAGCTCCGATAGCTCGAGCGGCGGCAGCGGCGGCGGCTTCTCTGGCGGCGGTGGTGGCGGCGTCGGCGGAGGCGGCGGCGGAACGTTCTAGCGAGTTCTGATTTTTGGGATGGATCTTCTCCGGCGACTGCCGACGGATCCATCCCATTTTTATGCGCTACCTACGAAGGCTGTCCCCAACGACTAATCACTGGGAACATCCCTAAATGACTAGGTATGGCTGCCGGGTTTAGGCTGTTAGATCGAGTTCGTAGAGGAAGCTTTCGCGCGGCATGGCGTGACGGCGCTCTTCGCGGTTGGCGCGGTGCGTGGCCGTGCGCTTAAAGCCGTGCAGTTCGTAGAACTTCCACGAGCAGTTGGAGTCGGTGTACAGGTGCGCCCTCGTCGCTCCAAGCGAGGACAGGTGCGAGACCGCGGCATCGAGCAGAACCGTGCCAACGCCCAGGCCATGGACATCGCGATCCACGGCAAGCAGCGTGACCTCGTTGTCGTGCGGCAACGGGCTGCTCTCGAGCAGGCGGTTGTTGGTTCGGATGGTTGCGCGCACAAACGAGAGATACTCGGCGCAGGCATCAGGCTCCAGCTCACGCATCTGCGATAGCAGCGCGCGCTCGGTATCCATCCAATGCTCGTTGATAGTGACGCCGGAGTTCTGTCCTGCGCGTGCAAGTGCAATGCCGCGCGCCTCGCCGTCAATCACCGCAACCTGCGAAAACGTCGATGACGAAAGGCAATAGGCGAGGTCGCACGCGGCCTCAAGGCGGTTGTACTCATCGTTATCCGAATTGTTATGCCAAAGCTGTTGCAGAATCAGCGCGATGGCGTCGAAGTCTTCGGTATCAAACGGTCGGTAGAGAACCCGCGAGACCATGGTGCCTCTTTCTTTTGCGGATGCATATCGAGCACAGTTCTACCACGCCATTGGCATCAAATTATGGTGCCCCTGTGTTCCATGAACTCACCGTGCCCAGCGCCGTGCCCATCCCCTCTGCTCGCAAACTTTTTCTGCACATGCGCCCGTTGCGGGGTGCATCGATGCGCTCGATGCGCTACATTAAATCAGTATTTTCAATGCCGCTGCGCGAGCGCTGCAGATCGACGTATCACCGACTCACAGAGCACGGCGGCGTACCAGACAGGAGGACTGCATGGGATCTGATGTGAAGATCGCACGCGCGTTGATCTCGGTTACCGATAAGACGGGCGTCGTCGATTTCGCACGGACGCTGGTCGATGACTTTGGCGTCGAGATCATCTCTACGGGCGGCACGGCTCGTGCCATCGAGGACGCGGGCGTTCCCGTAACCCCCATCGAGGAGTTCACGGGCTACCCCGAGATGATGGACGGCCGCGTTAAGACCCTGCACCCCAAGGTTCACGGCGCGCTGCTGGCCCGCCGCGATTCCGAGCAGCACATGCAGGAGGCCGCTCAGCACGGCATTAAGCTGATCGACCTGGTCGTCGTCAACCTGTACGAGTTCGAGAAGACCGTCGCCAACCCCGAGGTCACCTTCGCGGACGCCATCGAGCACATCGACATCGGTGGCCCCTCCATGCTGCGCTCTGCCGCCAAGAACGCCACGAGCGTTACCGTCATTTCCGACCCTGCCGACTATGATGCCGTCCTGGCCGAGATGCACGAGACCGGCGGTTGCACCACGCTTTCCACCCGTCGTCGCCTGCAGGTGAAGGTCTACCAGACCACCGCCGCCTACGACACGGCTATCTCCCGTTGGCTTGCCGCCCAGGCAAGCGACGTGGCGGACACTTCTGCCAAGCTCGAGATTTCGCTGGAGAAGGTCGACGACCTGCGCTATGGCGAGAATCCTCAGCAGAAGGCTACGGTCTACCGCTTTGCCGAGGGCTGCGAGAACACCGCGAGCTCGCAGTTCCCGCTCGTTGGCTCCGAGCAGATCCAGGGCAAGCCGCTCAGCTACAACAACTATCTGGATGCTGATGCCGCTTGGAACCTGGTCCGCGAGTTCGACGAGCCGGCCTGCGTGATCCTCAAGCACCAGAACCCCTGCGGTTCTGCCGTTGCCGAGGACATCACGGCTGCCTACGACCGCGCCTTCGCCTGCGATCCCAAGAGCGCCTTTGGCGGCATCATCGCCTGCAACCGCGAGGTTCCCTATGAGCTGGTCGAGCACTTTGCCGATCAGAACAAGCAGTTCGTCGAGGTTATCATCGCCCCGAGCTACACTGCCGAGGCGCTCGAGCGCATGGCCAAGCGTCCCAACCTGCGCGTGCTGGCCACCGGCGGCGTGGACCACGGCGCCCAGGTGGAGCTGCGCTCCATCGACGGCGGCATGCTGGTGCAGGAAGTCGACCACGTGACCGAGGATCCCGCGACCTTTACGTTCCCCACCGACCGCAAGCCCACCGACGCCGAGATGGCCGAGCTCGAGTTTGCCTGGAAGGTCTGCAAGGGCGTTAAGTCCAACGCCATCCTGGTCTCCAAGGGCAAGGCCGGCATTGGCATGGGCCCGGGTCAGCCTAACCGCGTTGACTCCGCACTGCTTGCCTGCGAGCGTGCTGAGGACTTCTGCGAGCGCGAGGGCGTGGAGAAGGGCGGCTTTGCCTGTGCAAGCGACGCGTTCTTCCCGTTCCGCGACAACGTCGACGTGCTTGCTGCACACGGCGTGACCTGCATCATCCAGCCCGGCGGCTCCAAGCGCGACGACGAAAGCATCCAGGCCTGCAACGAGCACAATATTGCTATGGTCTTTACCGGCGCCCGCCACTTTAGGCACTAAGTTTCGCCCCGAAACAAAATAATCTCTGCAAAAGACGGCTGCTCCGTTTGGAGGGCCGTCTTTTTGGTATAAGAGGACGGAATGACTAACACGAAAGGTATGACCATGCCCCAGATTGATGATGCCGAGCTGTTTGGCAATGCCGAGGATCAGCGTGCGTACGAGGACTTTTGCGCCAATCAGGAGGCGGTCGAGAAGTTTACGCTCGACAAGCCCGCACTTGTCTGCCGTTGGCGTATGTCCAACAAAAAGGTGCCCATGCTCAACCGCCACATTCGCGCGCTGTCCGAGCGCCTGGTGCAGGGCGAGCCGCTTACCCATAACATGCTCAGCTGGGCCAAACAACACGTTGAGTGGTCGCTTGCCGAGGGCGATTACACTGCGCACGACGGCGTACTCATGCTAGTGATCGACGTCAACGGCAACGCCGCCATGACGGTGGGGGAGTACGAGCCGCTAACCGATACGTCGGCCAAGGCGCTGCGCGCCCGTTCCGCCGAGGCCCGCTCCGAGGCCGACGAGACCGGCGTGGCGCCCGAGTTGCTCGCCGCCGTCAACAACGGCGAGCTTGCCTTTGTGGCGCCGGCGGACGAGTGCCTGTGCGGCACGGCGACGCTCATTGAGCAGCTGGCCCAGACCAAGGGCATCCCGGTCGCGCGCGTAGATATTCCCGCACAGCTCAAGGGCGCCTTGTTCCTGGTGAGCGACGAGCACGGTGTGGTCCCCGCAACCGAGACGGACGCCGCCGAGGCCGACGCCGCTACGGTCGCCTTCTTCGCCGAAGGCTACGAAAAGCTCCGCGCCCGCCGCTCCTAACCTCAAGGCGGGGTGGGCTTACTGAAGCGAGCGAGCGCGTTCGATTGCGTAGGCGAGCGACAGCTGTTCCATCTCCGGGGCGCATTTGTAGCTCAGTCCGGTGAGAGCTGTCACCTTATCGAGGCGATATCGAATTGTGTTCGGGTGCTGGCTCGTCTGCTTGGCGGTTTGCTCGATACGTCGGTCGTTCTCGATGAATGCGGCGAGCGTGGATTCCAGTTCGCTGCCATGCTCACTGTCGTGCTCGCGTATCGGCGAGAGAATCGCCTCCGAGAACGATCGCATCTCCGGGGTTTCCGCAAAAGGCATCACGGTTCTCAGGATGCCGAGCTGCGTATAGCGGACGGGACCCTCGGCTCGTTGACAAGATAGGCGCTGTGCGTAAATCGCCTGCGAGATCGCCTGCGCCACCGCCTCGTCCCCAAACAGAATATCGCTGATGCCGAGCCCTTCCGCTCCGCCATCGATACCGCTAGCCTCGATGAGCTCCGTGAGCGCCTGCACGATTCGCTCCACATCGAGCGTCTGCTCCGAGTCACTTGTCGCTACGAATAACAAACCTCCGTCATAGGGTGCCAGCATGTTGTGGCATCCGGCGAGGATCGATTTTGCACAGAGGCTTTCGATTTGCAAAAACGCACGCGGGTCGAGGGGCTCTGCAAACGATGCGAACAGGGCGACCGCTTCGTCCAGAAATGACGGGTTGAGGCTTCGGATGCGTCGGCAGATGGACTCGGGCGATGCGTCTGTCCTCAGGGCATCGATCTCGCGCTGTGCGAAGTCGATGGACGCGAGCTGCTCGATATGCCGTTTGACCTCATAGATGACGCTGTCAAAGAACAGTGAGTCGTCGGTCGTGAGAAAGACCGGGTAGTGCCGCGCGTTGGCGTAGCGGATGGCTTGGTCGGGAATCGGGATGTGCAGGACGTTTTTGATGATGAGACCGCTCGTTCCCTTGGCGACGAGGTATTTCACGGCTTCAGTGATGAGGTACGGGTCGTCCTTCGCATAGAGGAAAGTGCTGAGGATGATCTCGTCTGAGCTGAAGTTGACGCGCTGGTATTTGTTCTTGAGGCCGGGCATAAGTTCATAATCGAGGATCCCGACGCCAGAGACGGCACGCGAGACGCCATCGCTGCCGGCGATTAGACGGACCGACCCCTCATATTCCCGTGAGAAGTCCGAGATGGTGTATAGCATCAACATCACCTTGTAAATTACTACAATAAGTACAGGTATAAATAGGATAATCGCACATCAGTATGCCGTTGATGCGAGAAATAGTTCAAATACATGCTGATAGAACGAAAAATCAGATTGAGAATCGTTGTAGATTCCAACAAGAAATGATCCTTGGTGGCATCGTAACTAAACCGTACAGTGAAGCAACGTAAAGCTTTCGCTGAGAGGAGCGATGATGGGGCAGATGGTGGTGCTTTCGGCCGAGGAAGTTTCCAAGGTGCTGACGATTGAGGATGCAATCGCTGCCGTGGAGGAGGCATATCGCCAGAAGGCAACGGGCAAGGGTGTAGCGTGGCCGATGGTATATGAGCAATTCGAACCCGGCGTGGCCGATATGGATATCCGCTCGGGCGAGTTGGCGGGAAGCGGCCTCTTCGGCCTCAAGCTTACTGCTTGGTTCTCTCAGAATCCCAAAAAGGGGCTGCCCGAGATCTTCGGCACCACGCTGCTGTGCGACAACGCGACGGGCGAGCCGTTGGCGCTGCTCAATGCCTCCGCCGTCACTGGACTTCGCACCGGTGCCGCCGCTGCGCTCGGTGCCAAGTGGCTGGCTCGGGCGGATGCATCCAAACTGCTTGTTGCGGGCGCCGGCCATATGAGCACCTATATGGCGGCGGGCGTGCTTGCCGCCTGTCCCAAAGTGAGCGAGGTCAAGGTGTGGGAGCCGGTTTCCGATGCCGCGCCCGAGGCCTGCGTCGAGCGCATGCGAGACGAGGTCGCCCATATCTTGGGCGCCTGCGAGCATGCTCGCGAGGCATCCACCTATTCCATCGAGGCGACGGCTGACGGCCAAGGTGCCGCGGCGGAGGCCGACATCATCGTGACAATCACGCCGGCGACCAAGCCCATCATCCCCGATGCATGGGTGCGTCCTGGTACGCATATCTCCTGCGTCGGTGCCGACATGCCCGGCAAGCAGGAGCTCGCCTCGGCGCTTGTCGCCCGTGCCGCTGTTTACGTCGACGATCGCGAGCAATCCGTCGCGTCCGGTGAGCTGGAGATTCCGGTTGCCGAGGGTGTCATCACGCCCGAGGACATCAGAGCGGAGCTCGGCGAAGTCATCGCCGGCATGGCTACGGGGCGTTCGGATGACGAGCAGGTGACGGTGTTCGATACGTCGGGCATCGCCGTTCAGGACCTTTCGGCATCGAAAATCGCCTACGACCGCGCCATTGAGGCGGGGCTGGGCACCGTGGTGGAACTGTAAGAAAGTCAAGGAAAGGAAACGACAATGCAGATCAAGGATTTCGCCGTCGAGCAGTGGATGAACGAGTGGGAGACCAAGTGCACCCACAACGTTGCGGAGACGTGCGTCTACTCCCTCACGCTCGACCAGCTGTTCGAGCTTACGAACACCGACAAGAAGGCGTGGCTCGATAGCCTGTGCTCGCGCCGATTCACCTACGGAGACATCGAGGGGCAGCCCGGCTTCCTCGAGGGGGTCGCGCGTCTCTATAAGACGGTCGAGCCCGGGCATATTGTGCCCACGCACGGCGCGACCGGTGCCAACTCCCTGGTTATTTCCACGCTCGTCGAACCGGGCGATCACGTAGTCTCCGTCAAGCCCACCTACCAGCAGCTTTACTCGATTCCCGAGATGTGCGGCGCGAAGGTCGATATCCTTCAGCTCGATCGCAAGAACGGCTACCACGTCGACGTCGACGCGCTCGATGCTCTGGTGACCGACGATACCAAGCTCATCTGCATCAATAACCCGGACAACCCCACGGGCGCCCTGCTCGACACCGATACGCTCAAGGCGATTGTCGAGGTCGCACGCAAACACGACGCGTGGGTGCTCTGCGACGAGGTCTACCGTCTGCTTACTCAGACGGATGAGTACTCCGAGTCCGTGATCGACCTGTACGACAAGGCCATCGTCACCGCATCCATGTCCAAGGTCTGGTCGTTCGCCGGCCTGCGTCTGGGCTGGGCGGTCACCAAGAGCCCGGAGCTCCGTCGCGCGCTGCTCTCGCATCGTGACTACAACCTGATTTCCGCTGGCATATTCAGCGAGACGGTGGCGGAGCTGATTCTGGGCAACGCTTCCGTGATCCTTGAGCGCAGCCGTCGCATCGTCCGTCAGAACCTTGCTGTTCTGGAGAAGTGGGTCGAGAGCGAGCCGCACCTGTCGTTCGTCAAGCCCGAGGCGGGTACCACCGCGCTCGTGTATTACGACTACGACATCGATTCCAGGACGTTCTGCATCGACATGATTAAGAAGTCCGGCGCGCTCGTCACTCCGGGCGATTGCTTCGAGGAGCCCAAGAGCATGCGCATCGGCTATGCATACTCCGATAACACCGACGACCTGCAGAAGGGCCTGGATGCCATCTCCGCGTACATGCGTACGCTCGAGTAGAGACTCGTGGTCGAAGTGATGGGGCCGATCGGTTTAGGACCGGTCGGCCCCTATTTTCTCTCAAGACTACCGAACGCTTTTGTCACATTAGGTGCCCACGGGGTCGTATCGCTGCGACGCTGTGGGCATAATGGTGTGAAAGGTGCAAGTTACGCGAAATGGGAGGACACATGGCGCTGATCTATGTCGTTGAGGACGACGAGCCCATTCGTCGTGAACTTATCGACATCCTTGCCCGCGCCGGGTTTGAAATCGAGGCCTGCGAATCGTTTGAGCATGTCTCGCGCGATATTCTCGCCACCGCGCCCGACCTGGTGCTGCTCGACCTCACGCTTCCCGTCAAGGACGGCCAGCATATCTGCCACGAGGTTCGCCGCGAATCCGAGGTTCCCATCATCGTCCTCACGTCGCGCACGACCGAGATCGACGAGGTCATGGCCATGACGCTCGGCGCGGACGACTTTGTTCCCAAGCCCTATAGCGCCCGTGTGCTCGTGGCGCGCATCAATGCCTTGCTGCGTCGCACCGCGGCGGCGGGCGAGCGCAGCACGCTTGTCCACAAGGGCCTGGAGCTCGATCTCGCTCGCTCCATGGTCACCAACATGCAGACCGGTACCAGTACCGAGCTCACCAAAAACGAGCTGCGTATTCTCTCGCTGCTTCTGAGCCGTGCGGGCAAGATCGTCTCGCGCTCGGCCATCATGCAGGACCTGTGGGACTCCGACGCCTTCGTGGACGACAATACGCTCACCGTCAACATCAACCGCCTGCGCACCACGCTCGAAAAAATCGGCATCAAGGGGTATTTGACGACGCACCGCGGCCAAGGCTATTCGGTCTAGGGGCCGGCTATGTCGTTTGCCAAGTTCTTTAAAGACGCGCTGCTTCCCGTTGCCGTGTGGACGTGCGGCGTGCTGCTGAGCTGCTTTGTGCTGACGGTCGCCGGTGCACCCGTTTCTATCGTGGTCGTGGCGGTTGGCGTGTCCTTTATCTTTGGTATGCTCGGCATCGTGATCGAGTACGCTCGCCGTCGCCGTTTTCTGCGTCAGTTGGAGCGCGCGGCAGAGGAGCTCGAGAGTCCCGCATGGGTGCAGGAGATGGTGCAATGCCCGACCTATGCCGAGGGCGAGCTCGAATACGAGGTCTTGCGCCGGGTGGGCAAAGCCGCCTGCGACGAGGTTGCCGAAGGCAGGCGTCAGACCGATGACTATCGCGACTATATCGAGAGCTGGGTCCACGAGGCCAAGCTGCCCCTGGCGGCGGCTCACCTGATTTTGGAAAACCTGGACAGCAGCGAAGACGACCTGTCGCGCGTGGACGACCTGGCACGCGAACTTGCCCGCGTGGAGCGCTATATCGACCAGGCGCTGTACTACGCGCGCTCGGAAGTCGTGGAGCGCGACTACCTGATTCGCCGCTGGGATCTCAAGACCTTGGTGACGGGCGCGATTAAAGCCAACGCGCGCGAGCTCATTGCGGCGCATGTGGCCCCGGTGTGCGAGAACCTCGACTTCGAGGTCTTTACCGACGAGAAGTGGCTCGAGTTTATTCTGGGCCAGCTCATTCAGAACAGCATTAAATATGCGCGTGAGGACGGCGCAAAGATCGTGTTTTCGGGTGCGTTGCTGGACGAGGGTCTGGCAAGCGAGCGCATCGAGCTTACCGTCGCGGACAACGGCTGCGGCGTGTGTGCGGCAGACCTGCCGCGCGTGTTCGAGAAGGGCTTTACCGGCGACAACGGCCGCACCACCAAGCGCGCAACGGGCATCGGTCTCTATCTGGTGGCGCGCCTGTGCTCCAAGATGGGCATCGACGTCACCGCGGCATCGGAGCCGGGCGAAGGCTTCGTCGTAACATTCGCCTTCTCAACCAACAAGTTCCAATATTTCGAGTAGTCGGGCCGTCTTGCGGTGCGGACGGCAATGTTCCCGAACGTGAACATAGCTAAGGCAATTGGCGCTATGTTCCCGAACGTGAACACAACTATGGGGGCTCAAATGAATCCCCCATAACAAAAACGTGTCGCCCCAAACAAAACGTGCCGCCCCAAACGGGGCGGCACGCCATTTTTCCATCAGACAACTCGTTGAAGCAAGGCTGCGAAGGCCGCGGGGCCGGGAGGGGTTTCCTAAGGGCACATCCCGCAGCCGCAACGCGGCGAGGACGTGCCCGTGGAAACCCCGCAGGCCCCGCGGCCGGTGGGGGCAACGCTACTTCACGACCAAGATGTCGCAGTCCGTGTTGCGCAGCAGGAACGTCGAAATCGAACCCAGCAGCGCATACTTGATCGAGGACAGGCCGCGGGCGCCGCAGAGCACCAGGTCGGGCTTAACCACGTCGAGCATCTCGTCCTTGAGCGTCTCGCGAATACGGCCGGCGCGAATCATGACCTCGACCTCGGGAATATCGGGATTGGCCTTGGCCTCTTCGAGCTGCTTGGCGATGGAGTTCTTAAATGCCTCCTCTAGGCCGTTGACCAGATCGACCGGATAGGAACCGGCGCTCTCGAGCGCCGTGGAATCGATAACGTGGCCGATGATTAGCTTGGCGCCGTTGTTCGCGGCGACCTTGATGGCGCGTGCGAGCACAAAATCCTGCTGCTCAGTACCGTCGAGTGAAACAAATACCTTGGTGTAGCCCTCGTTCATGGTTTCCTCCTTGGTCTATCGCACGGGCGCGGGGCTCGTGCATCGGGCGGGCGCGGGCGCGTTGGCCGCCGGACACTTTATCTTGTTGCAGTTATACCCAAGGATTTGGGTTTGACCGCTCGCAATTCTGTGAACGGGCGAGTTTTTTGGTAAGGGTAGGCGTAGACGCGCCCGAACGGTTGATAATGGGACATCGCCCGCACCGTCCGCAGAACAATATCGGCGGGTGTCTAACGAGGGGGTCCCTTTGGATATTATCGAGCTTCTAAAATCTGCCTTCATGGGCCTGGTCGAGGGCATCACCGAATGGCTGCCTGTTTCGTCGACCGGTCACATGATCTTGGTGGACGAGTTCGTCAAGATGAACGTGAGCGAGACGTTCTGGAATATGTTCCTGGTCGTGATTCAGCTCGGCGCCATTCTGGCCGTCTGTGTGCTGTTCTTCTACGACCTTAACCCGTTTTCTCCCAGCAAGGGCAAGGAGGGCCGTCGCGACACTTGGGTGCTGTGGGGCAAGATTGTGCTCGGCTGCATTCCCGCCGCGGCAATCGGTCTGCCGCTCAACGACTGGATGGAGGAGCATTTCTACAATGCTCCCGTCGTGGCGCTGGCGCTCATTGTGTACGGCGTGCTGTTTATCGTGATTGAGAACTGGCGCGCGAACAAGCGCGACCAGGCCGCTCTTGCCGGTTCGTTTGGTTCGCGTGCTGTGGTGGCGGGCGGACGCCCTGCCGGTGCGCACTTTGCGGCGCCCGCCGCGGCTACCGCTGAGGATGAGGACGATGACGATAGCCTGGACTTTGGCTCCATCACTACGCTCGAGGATCTGAGCTGGAAGACCGCGCTGGGTATCGGTTGCTTCCAGGTGCTTTCGCTGATTCCGGGCACGTCGCGCTCCGGCTCCACCATCATCGGCGGCCTGCTTTTGGGCTGCACGCGCTCGGTGGCATCCAAGTTTACGTTCTTCCTGGCCATCCCTGTCATGTTTGGCGCAAGTGCGCTCAAGCTGGTCAAGTACTTCATCAAGGGCGGCACGTTCGGCGCCAACGAGGTCGCTATTTTGGGCGTGGGCTGCGTTGTGGCCTTTGTGGTTTCGCTTATCGCCATCAAGTGGCTCATGGGCTTCGTCCGCCGTCACGACTTTAAGTGCTTCGGTGTTTACCGCATCATTCTGGGTATCGTAGTGCTCGCATACTTCTTCGTTCTGGAGCCTATGCTCGGCCTGTAACTTGGTTGACGCTGCGCGGCGCCCAGAACGACAACTTGTCATTCAAAGAGGGTGGCATGACCAAAAGGTCTATGCCGCCCTCTTTTGGTGCAATGGAGTGGGCCTGATGGTGGCGCACGGAGTCGCGGTGTGATTTGCGTCGGTGTCCGCGCGGCTCGGTATACTGGTACGGCTCAAACTATGGCGCTGCCCGCAGGCGCGCCGTCCGTCAGATGAGGAGTCGCCCATGACCCAGCCCCTGCCCTGGGAAAAGAACACCGCGGTACCCGTGCCGCCCGCGCCGGAACCCGTGCCGCTCGATGCGTACACCGCCCCCGCCGCGCCGGAGCCCGAGCTCGTCCCGCTCGACATCTACGACGCCCCGGCCCCGGCACCCAAACCTGCCAAGCCGCTCGTCGATATCGATAGCCTGAACCCCGCCCAGCGCGAGGCGGTCCTGACCACCGAGGGCCCGCTGCTGGTCCTTGCCGGCGCCGGCTCGGGCAAGACCCGCGTCCTGACCTTCCGCATCGCGCATATGCTTGGCGACCTGGGCGTTAAGCCCTGGCAGGTCCTGGCCATCACGTTTACCAACAAGGCCGCGGCCGAGATGCGCGAGCGTCTGGCAGCGCTCATCCCCAGCGACACCCGCGGCATGTGGGTGTGCACCTTCCATGCCATGTGCGTGCGCATGCTGCGCGAGGACGCCGACCTGCTGGGCTACACCGGGCAGTTCACCATCTACGACGATGACGACTCAAAGCGCATGGTGCGCGACATTATGCAGGCGCTCGGCATCGAGCAAAAGCAGTTCCCCATCAACATGATCCGCAGCAAGATCAGCTCGGCTAAAAACGCCATGATCGGGCCCGAGGACATGCTCAAATCCGCCGACAGCCCTAATGACAAAAAGGCCGCGCAAGTCTACCTGGAGCTGGAGCGCCGCCTGCGCGCCGCCAATGCGATGGACTTCGACGACCTGCTCGTGCGCACGCTCGAGCTGCTGCGCACCCGCCCCGAGGTGCTCGATAAGTACCAAGAGCGCTTCCGCTACATTAGCGTCGACGAGTATCAGGACACCAACCACGTCCAGTACGAAATCGCCAACCTGCTGGCCGCCAAGTACCAAAACCTCATGGTCGTGGGCGACGATGACCAGTCCATTTACAGCTGGCGTGGCGCCGACATCACCAATATCCTGGACTTTGAGAAGGATTTTAAAAACTGCAAGACCGTCAAGCTGGAGCAGAACTATCGTTCCACGGGTCATATCCTGAACGCCGCCAACGCCGTGGTACGCCACAACTCGCAGCGCAAGGACAAGCGCCTGTTTACGGCCGAGGGCGATGGCGAGAAGATCCAGGCCTTCCAGGCGAGCGACGAGCGCGACGAGGGCCGCTGGATTGCCGGCGAGATCGAGAAGCTGCATGCCAAAGGCACGAGCTACGACGACATTGCCGTGTTCTATCGCACCAACGCCCAGTCGCGTATCCTCGAAGATATGTTCCTGCGCGCGGGCGTGCCCTACAAGATCGTGGGTGGCACGCGATTCTTCGACCGTGCCGAGATCCGTGATGTCATGGCCTACCTTAAGATGATCGTGAACCCGGCCGACGAGATGAGCGTCAAGCGCGTCATCAACACACCGCGCCGCGGCATCGGTTCCACCTCGATCCAAAAGATCGAGCAGCTGGCGCGCGACAACCGCTGCTCGTTCTTCCAGGCTTGCGAGATCGCGTGTGCCGAAACCGGCATGTTTAGCGCCAAGGTGCGCAACGGCCTGTCGAGCTTTGTGTCGCTGGTGCGCGAGGGTCGCCGCATGGACGGCGAGCTCAAGGACGTTGTCGAGATGATTGTCGATAAGACGGGCCTACTGCAGGCTTTCCGCGCCGAGGGCACCATGGAGTCCGAGAGCCGCGCCGAGAACATCCAGGAATTCCTGGGCGTCGCTGCCGAATTTGAGGAGACGCACGAGGACATCGAGGGTACGCTCGAGAGCTTGGAAGAGCTGCGCGCAGCCGGTGTTGCCGACGTGCCTGCCGGCGCCGAGCCCGAGCCCGTCGTGGTGAGCGCGCCTGCGCCCGAACCGGGGCCATCTGCCCCGGCATCCTCGTTTGAGGCACTCGTCGGCGCGCGCGATGCCGCGGGCTCCAATCCGCTCGATAGTCTGGCTGCTCCGGCGCTGTCTCCGCAGGATGCCCTGGCTGCTGCCATCGCGGGCAACGCGTATGCCGCGCCGACGGAGATGCCGGCGGGTGCCGTGCATGCCGACGAGATTGAGCGCACCTACGGTCCGCTCACCTGTAAGGCGCTGCCGGCACTCATGGAGTGGCTGGCCCTGCGCTCCGACTTGGATTCCCTGGCCGGCGAGACGCATGCCATCACCATGATGACCATCCACTCCGCCAAGGGCCTGGAGTTCCCGGCGGTGTTCGTGGCCGGCATGGAGGAGGGCATCTTCCCGCACGTGCACGACTTTGGCGGCAGCGATGACCCGGGTAAGCTTGAGGAGGAGCGTCGCCTGGCCTACGTCGCCATCACGCGCGCCCGCAAGCGCCTGTTCCTGACCTATGCGGCCACGCGTCGCACCTACGGCTCGACCTCTGCCAACCCGCGCTCGCGCTTCCTCAACGAGATTCCGTTTGAGGATATCGAGTTTAGCGGTATCGGTTCTGCCGGTTTTGAAGGCACGGGCTGGGAGAAGCGTGGCGACCGTCACGGCACCTTTGGCTCGGGCATGGGTTCGGATATGTATGGCGGCAAGGTGTTTGGCTCGCATACGCGCTCGACCGGCGGTTCCGGTTCGCGCGGTGGATCGAGCTTTGACGATTTCTTTGGCGGCAGCAGCTACGGGACCGAGCGCCATCGTGGGGTCTCGCCCGACGCCGGCCGTGTTGCCTCGACCTTTGGCTCGGGCGCGCTGCGAGCCAAAAAGCCGTCGTCCAAGGTGTCCCCGACGGTGGAGCGCAAGGTCGATCGCGCCAGCGCATCGCAGGACTTTGCCGCGGGCGATACCGTGAGCCATAAGACCTTTGGCACGGGTACCGTGATCTCGGTCGCCGGAGACATGATCGAGGTCCAGTTCGAAAAGACCGGCCAGACCAAAAAGCTCATGAAGGGATTCGCTCCGATCGTCAAGCTGTCATAATCCCGGCGGACCTGGGCGGGCGTATGGGGCAACATCGCCTGCTCGGGCAGTCCTGCTCGCACGGAGAGCACATTAAGTGCTCTCCGGCTCGTGCGGGACTCGCGATCGATGTTGCCCCATACGCCCGCCCAGGTCCTTAGATAACGTTGCTTGCGAACGTCGCTTTGCCCGTTCGCTTTTTGGTCTGGAGGGCCGGGTGGGCTGAATACTTAGACATGGCAAGGGGCTCCCCCGTTAAAGAACGGGGGAGCCCCTTGTTGCGTTTTGAATGGTGCGCTTGGCTTTGATGATTGATGATTTTATACGATTCAGTATAATTTCAGATAGACGCTAAAATGTAACCGAAATGAAAACGGTGATTGTACATGCTGATAAACTGCCTCCCAAAAAGACTCTTCTCTTTAGAGCTCGCTATCGACCCGGAGCCAGTTGAGATGCAGATTCCTCGCATGTATCTTGAGCGGTATTCGCTTCGCTTGGCACGGCTCGGCATGTCTAAACAGGGCCGTTTTATTGTTGCGGAACCAAAGGAACCGCCCAGTGTCATTTCGGCGCGAAATCTCGTCAGTGCGGTGCGCAAGTTAGATGTTCACCCGGTGGTAATTTGCTGGGATGCTATGGATTTAGGTTTTATGCGCGCGCTTTCTTCGGAGGGAATCGCATATATCCGAGATGAGCGAAATGCGTTCCTGCCGTTTATCGGAGCCGTTATTTCCGATGAGGTGCTGGGTGCTTCTCCCGCTGCTCCGCTTTCGCCCCAATCTCAACGAATCGTCCTAAATCTCATTGCGGGACGATGGGTTGACTGCTCCGCCGGCGACCTAGCGCGTCTGTGTGGCAAAAGCGCGGCAAGCGTCAGCGGCTATCTTTCGGAAATCGCCGCTATAGCTCCTGGGTTGATTATGCGGGACGGCAAAAAGCGTATATTGTGCGACGCCGGGCTGTCGACCGAGACGTTGCTAGATGGGTTTGAGGACTATCTTCGCACGCCAGTTTTAGAGCGAATCCGGCTCAAGAAGGTTATCGAGAGAACAGAGCTACGTGCCGTTGATGCGCTGCTTTCCGGTGTGTCTGCCCTTAGCTATATGTCCGACCTTGCCCATGAAGACTCTGCTCCAACCATTGCTCTCGAAAAATATCAGCTAGAGGCCTTGAAAGAGCATATGGGCGACAGATGGCTGGAGGCTCAGTGGTACGAACCGGCGGCAGTTGTGATTGAGGTCTGGTCGTATCCCGTGGACGCGCCGTCCGATATTAGTTTTGACGCGACGGGTTTGCAGTGTGTCGACCCGTTTTCCTTATACGTTGCTTGCGCAAAAGCAGATTACAAAGAAGATCGTCTGCTCGACGCGGTCGAACAGCTCAGGAGGACGATATGTCAAAAGTGAGGGGAATAGAGCGATTTGCCGATGCCATGAGCGGCTGTAAAGGCGGTTACGTCCTTATTGGTGGAGGGGCCTGCAGCGTTCTATTTGACAATGAGGGCGATTCGTTTAGAGCTACTGAAGACTTGGATATCGTCGTAATTGTTGATGGGGAAGGCGTTGAATTCGCCACTGCATTGTGGGCATTTATCAAAGCTGTCGGATATGAGACTGGGAAGGTCGGCGATGGAAAGTGCACTTACTATCGGTTCTGTTTGCCCGAAGGATCAAGGCAAGTCCTAGACTATCCCGGCCAAATTGAGCTATTCGCCCGACATCCTGATTTTGTGCTCGAAGATGAAACGAGCGAAGTGGCACCTCTTTCCTTTGACGGGGCCGTATCAAGTCTTTCGGCAATTATTCTCGACGATGGCTACTACGAATTTATTCGCGACAACGCAACGAACGTAGAGGGCATTACGTTGCTCGACGCGCTCCATATCATTCCCCTCAAGATGCGTGCACACATTGATATCAATAGGAGCTATGAAGAAGGGCGCCATTGCAACGATAAAGATCGACGAAAGCATCGCTCGGATATTGTTCGACTTGCGGGTTTGTTGCCGCCTTCGGCTCGCTTGGAGCTAATAGAGCAAATGAGGGCTGACGCCGGAGACTTCTTTGCGGACTTTTCTTCTTATGTAAATCGGCAGACCGATCGTAAAGAGAGAGCGCGTCTTCAGGACACATTATCGTTTCTCGAAAAGGTCTACCTATAGGCACCTTGATTCGTTATGTATGGTGAGGGGCTCTCCCGTTTGATGAGCGGGGGAGCCCCTTGTTGCTTTTTGATTGTCGTAACTAGCCAGAGGCTCGCCGGGACGGGGTGCGGGGTTTGGTCGATCGCGAGTTCCGCACGAGCCAGAGAGCACTTAATGTGCTCTCCGTGCGAGCAGGACTGTCCGAGCAGGCGACCAAACCCCGCGCCCCGTCCTGACGAGCGCTTGGGGACCGGTGACCTATAGGTGGCTGATGATCAGTTCCATTTTGCCTTCGAGGTCGATGGAGCTGACGGTGCTGGGTGCCAGCAGGTGGCTTCCCCTGTGGACGGGGTCGCCGCAGACGGTGCCTTCGCCGTCGATGACCGACAGGCACATGAAGGGCCAGCGCTGGTCGATGGTTTTGCTGCCGTCGACGCGCACGCGATCGACGGTGTAGCAGGGGTTGGACTCGAGCTCGGTTACGCCGTCCACCTCGGGCGCGGTCACCGTGCCGTCGGTCGGAGCCTGAGCATCAAAGTCGATGCAGTCGAGGCTCTGCTCAATGTGCAGCGGGCGCAGGTTGCCGTCGGTGCCGGGACGGTCGTAGTCGTACAGACGATACGTCACGTCGCTCGACTGCTGCGTCTCCAAAATGAGCGTGCCGGTCTTGATGGCGTGCACGGTACCGGAATCAATCTGGAAAAAGTCGCCCTTGTGAATCGGCAACACGTTGAGCATGTCGTCCCAACGTCCTTCCTCGATCATTTGTGCGGCCTCGGCGCGGTCCTTGGCACGCTGGCCGACGATGATCGTGGCGTCGGGCTCGCAGTCCAGCACATACCAACACTCGGTTTTGCCCAGGCTACCGTTCTCGTGCTCGGCAGCGTACTCGTCGTTGGGATGAATCTGGATCGAAAGGTCGTCCTTGGCGTCCAGAATCTTAATGAGCAGCGGGAACTCCTTGCCCTCGCAGTTGCCAAAGAGCTCGCGATGCTCGGCCCACAGCCACGACAGCGTGTGGCCGGCATACGGGCCCTCCGCAATCTGGCAGTCGCCGTTGGGGTGGGCCGAGATGGCCCAGCACTCACCGATGGGGCCATCGGGAATGTCGTAGCCAAATACGGTTTCGAGCTGGCGACCGCCCCAGATCTTCTCGTGGAAGATCGGCGTCAGCTTAATCAAATCGGACATGTTCATACCCCCATTGTGTTGCGCGGGCGCTGCACAAAACAGCTCAAAGCGAGCGCCCGGATGACTACAAAAACCTATGCCAACGTTACGTTGTGCAACTCAAAGCGGTCGCCAACGTTGCGCGAGACCGAATACTCAAAGGCGGCGCCGCTGTCCAAAAAGCCAATCTGGGTGAGCTCGAGCAGGGGAGAGCCAGGCTTGGTGTCCAAGCGCTCGGCTTCTTCCTCGGTTGCTGCCACGGCGCGAATGGTACGGTGGAAGCTCGAAATCTTCAGCCCACATTGCTCGCGGATGAAGTGGTAGACCGATCCGTACAGGTCCTTCTTTTTAAGGCCTGGAATCAGCTCGAGGGGCATGTAGGTGTACTCGATAACGATGGGCTTCTCATCGGCCTGACGCACGCGCACGATGTGATAGGCAAAGTCATCCTCGGCAATTCCCAGCTGGGCTGCGATGTCCGCTGGTGGATTAACAATCGAGAAATCGTAGACCACCGAGGTCACCTTCTCCCCGCGGTGCTCATACGAAAAGCCCTGGGCACGGTCGTTTTTGCCCTGGAAAAACGCCTGACCGGGAAGTCCCGCCGTGTCCTTAACGTAGGTACCCGATCCGCGTCGGCTGGTAATAAGACCTTCCTCGGTGATTTGCTCGATAGCTCGTTTGACGGTGATTTTGGAAACGCTATAGAGCTCGCAGAACTCAACGACGGTGGGAAGCTTGTCGCCCGGTTTAAGAGTGCCATCCTCGATGCTTCGACGAATATCTGCAGCTATCGCCTCGTATTTGGGAATCATTGAACCTCCTTTCCGACATATATCAATACGCAAGTAAGTATAACCCTTAACAAGGCACCCATATAACCTTTATCTAAGAAGCTCGAGAAAGAAAAAAGAAAAAGACGCTTTACTTTTAGAATTAGAGCGCTATAGTTTAAGCAACGAACGGAATCTTTCCGCAGAACAGGATCGACCGTTTGGGGACGGTTTTGTTTTGGCGGGTTGGATATCGGTATGACCGGTGCGCGCCCGCGCCGGATAACCTGCCAAAGCAAACCCGTCTCCAACCGGAAGCTCTAGAACACGAAAGCGAGGACTTTGATGGCACAGTATCAGCTGCCCAACGACTTCTTCTTTGGCGCTGCTATGTCCGGCCCGCAGACTGAGGGTCAGTGGAACCAGGGCGGCAAGCTCGAGAACCTGTGGGACACCTGGTCCATCCAGGATCTGGGCTCGTTCTACAACTGCGTTGGCTCTTACGCCGGCAATGACTTTATGGCCAAGTACCAGGAAGACCTTCGCATTTTGAAGGACTTGGGCCTGGATACCTATCGCACTTCCATCCAGTGGAGCCGTCTGCTCGATGCCGACGGCAACCTCAACGAGGAAGGCGCCGCGTGGTATCACGAGTTGTTCCGCGCCTCTCGCGAAGCCGGCCTGGAGCCGTTTGTCAACTTGTACCACTTTGACATGCCCACCTACCTTTTTAACCGTGGCGGCTGGGAGAGCCGTGAGGTTGTCGAGGCTTACGCACATTACGCCGACGTCGCCTTCCACGAGTTTGGCCAGGAGATCAAGTACTGGTTCACCTTTAACGAGCCCATCGTCGAGCCCGAGCAGCGCTATCAGGAGGGCGTGTGGTTCCCACAGCTCCACGACTTTAGCCGCGCTCGCACCGTGCAGTATCACATCTCGCTGGCACATGCGCTGGCCGTGGCCAACTACCGTCGCGCCTATGACGAGGGCGCCGTTCGCAGCGATGCCAAGATCGGCATGATCAACTGCTTTACCCCGGTCTACACCAAGGAGAACCCCAGCGAGGCGGACCTCGAGGCCGTGCGTATGACCAGTGGCATCAACAACCGCTGGTGGCTCGACCTCATTACCAAGGGCGAGCTTCCCGCCGACGTGCTCGACAGCCTGGCCGAGGGCGGCGTTAAGCTTCCGTTCCGTGCCGGCGACCAAGAGATTCTTAAGCAGGGTGTTGTCGACTGGCTCGGTTGCAACTACTACCACCCCACGCGCGTTCAGGCGCCGGCGAGCAAGATCGACCAGTACGGTCTGCCGCACTTTGCCGACGAGTACGTGTGGCCCGACGCCGTTATGAACGAGAGCCGCGGCTGGGAGATCTACCCGCAGGGCCTCTACGACTTTGGCATGGACTGCGCTAAGAACTACCCCGATCTTGAGTGGTTCGTTTCCGAGAACGGCATCGGCATCATGGACGAATACAAGAACCGAGACGCCGAAGGAACCATCCAGGATGACTACCGCGTCGACTTTGTACGCCAGCACCTGGAGTGGGTTGCCAAGGCAATTGCCGAGGGCGCCAAGTGCCGTGGATACCATTATTGGGCCGTCATCGATAACTGGTCTTGGGCGAATGCCTTTAAGAACCGTTACGGTTTTGTCGAGGTCGACCTTATGGACGGCTACAAGCGCCGCCTTAAGAAGTCGGCAGCTTGGCTCAAGCAGGTCGCCACGACTCACGTGGTTGATTAGCGAACGGGCGAACGCCCAGACCGCGCGCCGCTGCGCGCAACACATGGCACATCTGGTGGCAGAGGGCGACAGACCACCGTGCGCATAGGAAAAGGCCGGATTTGAAAGTTAGGAGCAATCATGGCCAGTGACAACGGAAAGAGCTTCCTCGACAAGTTTGCCGAGGTCTCTGCGAAGGTGGGAAACCAGGTTCACCTGCGTTCCCTGCGTGACGCCTTCGCGACCATCACGCCGCTCTATATCCTTGCGGGTATCGCGGTTCTTATTAACAACGTCGTGTTCCCTCTGTTCCCGCTCGATGCGGCGGGCCTTGCCAACCTTCAGACGTGGGGTTCGGCAATTACGCTGGGCACCCTCAACGTCTCTGCCATTATCTTGGCCGGATTGATTGGCTACAGCCTCGCTAAGAACAAGCGTTTCGATAACCCGCTCGCTTGCGTGGTCGTCGCTATCTCTGCTTTCGTCATCATGATGCCGCAGCAGATCACCGCCTCGCTTGCCGCCACGAGCCCGCTGCTCACCGACAAGATCACCTCCGCCGAGGTCACGGGCGCCCTTTCGACTGCCAACACCGGCACCAACGGTCTGTTCTCGGCTATTATCATCGCCCTGCTTTCCGTCTCGCTCTTCATCAAGATTTCTGGCGTCGAGAAGCTCAAGGTTAAGCTGGGCGAGGGCGTGCCTCCCGCGGTCTCCAACTCCTTCAACGTCATGATCCCGATGCTGCTCAACCTCGCGATCTTCGCTCTTGCCGCAGCCCTGCTCGCC
Source organism: Collinsella aerofaciens (assembly GCF_963360655.1). Lineage (NCBI taxonomy): Bacteria > Bacillati > Actinomycetota > Coriobacteriia > Coriobacteriales > Coriobacteriaceae > Collinsella > Collinsella aerofaciens. Next base: position 808,466 of record NZ_OY725717.1, on the reverse strand, counting down.
GTGTGCGCCGGCACCGATCTGTGCACCATCATCTCCACGTGCATCTCCAACCCGCTCAAGAGCATCATGAACGCCGGTCCGTGGGCTGTTATCCTCATCTACACCCTTGCTAACCTGCTGTTCTGCGTCGGTATTCACCAGTCCACCATCTCTGGCGCTACCGTCGAGCCGATCCTGACCATGCTCATCGTCGACAACATGGCTACCTTTGCCGCCGGTGGCACCATCCAGCCCGATCACTACATGAACATGCAGATCGTTAACAGCTTCGCCCTCATCGGCGGCTCGGGCTGCACCCTCATGCTTCTGCTCGACACGCTCCTGTTCTCCAAGAACAAGGCTTCCGAGACCGTTTCCAAGATGGCTATCCTGCCTGGTCTGTTCAACATCAACGAGCCGGTTATCTACGGTTACCCCATCGTGTACAACCTGCCGCTCATGATCCCGTTCGTCCTTCTTCCCGATCTGTTCATCGGCATCACCTATGGCCTTACCTGCGCAGGCATCATCAGCCCCTGCATCGCCCAGGTGCCCTGGACCATGCCTCCCGTCATCAATGCCCTGCTCGCTACGGGCTTTGACTGGCGCGCCGGCGTGTGGCAGGCTCTCGAGATTGTCATTGGCATGGCCGTCTACCTGCCCTTTATGAAGATTTCCGAGAAGGCAATCGCCAAGCAGGAGGCTCTCGCCGAGTAGAACGCCTAACGTTCGTCCCTTTCACCTTTGCGGGCGCCGGTACGCGGTGCCGGTGCCCGCGGCTCTCTCCCTTGCGTAAAGATACAGGGGAGCGGGCACAATAGCCGCAAGGAATACAACCAGTTGTCGTCTGCGCGCCGCGCAGTTATAAGGAGGAAACCATGAAGAAGATCATGCTCTGCTGCAATGCCGGCATGTCCACGAGCCTGCTGGTCCAGAAGATGCAGGCCGAGGTTGCAAACCGTGGTCTGGATATTGAGGTCGAGGCTCGTCCCATGAACGAGGCCCACGATCACCTGGACGAGTGCGACATGTTGCTGCTTGGTCCGCAGATCGGCTACACCAAGGGCGATTTTGAGAAGGAGGCCGCCGGTCGTTTTCCGGTCGAGGTCATCAACATGGTCGACTACGGCCGCATGAACGCTGCCGGCATCATCGACCACTGCGTCAGCGTGATGGGCTAGGTGCTCCGCATGGAGGATATGAACGAACTGCAGATGACCTGCTTTGAGATCATCAGCTACGTCGGTACCGCCAAGAGCATGTACATCAATGCCGTGCAAAAGGCCAAGGAGGGCGATTTTGACGCCGCCGAGGAGCTTATCAAGCAGGGCGACGAGGCCTATAACGGTGGCCACGATGTTCACATGGGGCTTCTGAAGAAGGAGGCCAACGGCGAACGTAACGGCGAGGCCCCGTTGATTTTGCTGCATGCCGAGGACCAGATGGCCGGCACCGAGACCATGCGCGTCATGGCGACGGAGCTCATCGAGGTTCACAAGCAGCTGCAGGCACTTCAGGCCTAGTCGGCGTTATCGCCGCGACGGACCGTGCGGTCCAACAGACAACATAGTCCCTTTGACGGGCGCCGGGAGCCTCCGCCTCCCGGCGCCTTTATTTTTGGGGATGGTCTTGCGCGGCCTGTTGGGCAGCCAATTGCGTTACCCCAGATAAAACCTGCCAAAACAAACCTGTCCCTTTTTGGTAGGTTTTTGCCTTGAGAGCGGTACCATACAGGCAATGTTTAAACGAGAAAGGTGGGCTCCCATGGAACCTAAGCAGTACTACATCGGCATCGACGTCGGCGGCACTTCGGTTAAGGAGGGCCTGTTCGACGAGGACGGCAACCTGCTTGCCAAGGCCAGCGTGCCCACGCCTCCTATCGTTGACGCCGCGGGCTTTGCCGCGGTGACCGAGGCTATCGACCAGGTGGTCGCCAAGGCACAGATTCCGCGTGCCTTTGTGGCGGGCATTGGCCTGGCCGTTCCGTGTCCCATCCCGGCGTCGGGCGATGCCAAGGTCAAGGCCAACATTGCCATTAACCTGCCCGAGCTGAGGGTCGCCATTCAGAAGCACTGCCCCGATGCGGTCGTTAAGTATGAGAACGATGCCAACGCCGCTGCCATGGGCGAGGCCTGGCTCGGTTCTGCCAAGGGCGTGCAGAACGTGGTGATGGTCACCATCGGTACCGGCGTGGGCGGCGGCGTTATCGTTAACGGCGACGTGGTATCGGGCGTTGTGGGCGCCGGCGGCGAGATTGGCCACATGTGCCTGAACCCGGCCGAGGAGCGCACCTGCGGCTGTGGCGGCCATGGCCATCTGGAGCAGTATTCCAGCGCCACCGGCGTGGTGAGCAACTACCTTGCCGAGTGCAAGAAGGCGGGCGTCGAGCCCATTGAGCTCACCGGCCCCTCCGATTCCAAGGACGTGTTCCAGGCCTGCCGCGAGGGCGACAAGCTCGCGCTGGCCGCAGCCGACACCATGGCCGACTACCTTGGCCGCGCCCTGGCGCTTATCGCCAACGTGGTCGACCCCGAGATGTTCCTGATCGGTGGCGGCGCGTCCGCTTCGGCCGATGTTTATCTCGACAAGGTTCGCGAGCACTTTAAGCAGTACGCGCTCTCTGCCTCGCGCGAGACGCCCATTAAGGTCGCTTCGCTCGGAAACGACGCCGGCATCATCGGTGCCGCCTACGTAGCCCTGCGCGCCGCCGGTAAATAGTCGGTGCAGGAGGGCGGTGGTACAAGGGGGCAGACTTCGCCCCCAGGCTCGCCCCAAATTGCGCCGCGGCCCTTGCGTCTCATAAGGTTCGGCGCCAGCGTGCTACCATAGCTACGTCCAAGTACACATATCAAGTGGAGGATATCCATGGCAAACGTTCTTGTCTTTGGTCACCAGAACCCCGATAACGACGCCATCATGAGCGCCGTCGTCCTGTCCCAGCTGCTCAACCAGGTTGAGTATGCCGGCAACACCTACGAGGCCTGCGCCCTGGGTCAGCTTCCGGCAGAGTCCGCCAAGCTGCTCGCCGACGCCGGCATCGCCGAGCCCCGCGTGATCGAGTCCGTCGAGGCCGGTCAGCTCGTCGTCCTCACCGACCACAACGAGTCTGCCCAGTCCGTCGCCGGCCTTAAGGACGCCACGGTCTTTGGCGTTGTCGATCATCACCGCATCGGCGACTTCGAGACCGCCGGCCCGCTGCACTACATCTGCCTGCCCTGGGGTTCCAGCTGCACCATCGTCACCAAGCTCGCCGGCGTGCTCGGCGTTGAGCTTTCCGACGTCCAGGCCAAGCTGCTGCTCTCGGCCATGATGACCGACACGCTTATGCTCAAGAGCCCCACCACCACCGATGTCGACCGCGCCGTCGCCGCCAAGCTCGGCGAGCAGGTGGGCGTCGACCCGGTCAAGTTTGGCATGGAGGTCTTCCTCACCCGTCCGTCCGGCTCCTTTACCGCTGCCGAGATGGTCGGCAACGACATCAAGATGTTCGAGCCCGCCGGCAAGAAGCTGCTCATCGGCCAGTACGAGACTGTCGACAAGACCCGCGCACTCGGCATGATCGACGAGATTCGCGAGGCCATGCGCGCCTACGCTGCCGAGAAGGGCGCTGACGGCATTGTCCTGTGCATCACCGACATCATGGAGGAGGGCTCGCAGGTCCTGCTCGAGGGCGAGACCGAGGCCGCTCAGAAGGGCCTGGGCATTGCCGACGAGCATGACGGCGTCTGGATGCCGGGCGTCCTCTCCCGTAAGAAGCAGGTCGCTGCCCCCATCATGGCCGCCTGCTAGGTTCTTTTGACCTAACACCGACGACCGGATCGCGGACGCCCCGCGCTCCGGTCGTTTTTTGTGCGCGGCGCCGCGTCGTCTCTTGGACAGGCGTGCCCGCGCCGTTGAGCAAATAATGTTCAACCTGTGGTTCCGCTTTTCGGCCGTGCTTGTGCGCTTGTCGTGCAGGGTAGGCTAGATGCAAGCGTAATACGTTGGAGCGCGGCGCCGCCACTTGGGCGGGCCGTGCTTTTTTAAGACGGGAGCCTTCCCGTGAAAGGAGCCGCCCATGGCAGCACCCGAGCAGCTGTTTAACGTTCGTGAGCGCAAACGCTTTGAGCGTCACGACATTTGGGAGCGCATTGCCGAGAACGGCACTATTTCCGCCGCCGTCATGGTCTTCGCCGCTATCGCCGCCGTTATCTGCGCCAACACCGATGCCTACGAGGCCATCCATCACTTTTTGGAGACCCCGCTGTATGTGGGTCTGGGCAACCTTACGGCCGGTCTCACCGTTGAACTTTTCGTCAACGACTTCCTCATGGCGATTTTCTTTTTGCTAGTGGGCATTGAGCTTAAGTACGAGATGACAGTTGGCGAGCTCAAGAATCCGCGTCAGGCCATGCTTCCCATGCTGGCGGCCGTGGGCGGCGTCGTCGTTCCCGCTTGCATCTACCTGATCTTTAACCATGCCGGCGCCCACAACGGCTGGGCCATCCCCATGGCAACCGATATTGCCTTTGCACTGGGCGTGCTGTCGCTTTTGGGCAACCGCGTGCCCAACGGCGTGCGCGTGTTCTTCTCGACGCTCGCCATCGCCGACGACCTCATCTCCATCGCCGCCATCGCCATCTTCTACGGTCAGAGCCCCAATCCGTTTTGGCTGGGTGCCGCCGCGCTCGTGACCTGCGCGCTCGTGTGGCTCAACAAGACGCAGCATTACCGCCTTGCCCCGTATTCGGTACTGGGTCTGCTGTTGTGGTTCTGCATGTTCAAGAGCGGCGTACATGCCACACTTGCTGGCGTCATCTTGGCCTTTACCATCCCGGCCAAGTGCGGCGTTAAGCTCGATAGCCTCACCGATTGGTTGGGCGAGTGCCTGCCGCTGCTCGATGACCGCTACGACGACGAGGCACACATCCTGGGCCAGCATGACTTTACCGTCTCGACCACCAAGGTCGAGCGCGTCATGCACCGCGTGACCCCGCCGCTCATCCGCATGGAGCGCCTGATCTCCACGCCGGTCAACTTTGTGATTCTGCCGATCTTTGCGTTCGTCAACGCACAGGTTCGCCTGGTGGGCGTGGACATGAGCACGCTGCTCACCGACCCGGTGACGCTCGGCGTGTACTTTGGCATGCTGCTGGGCAAGCCGATCGGTATCTTTGGCATGACGTTCGCCTTGGTCAAGCTCAAGGCCTGCGAGCTGCCGCACAACGTCAACTGGCACATGATTGCCGGTGTGGGCATTCTGGGCGGTATCGGCTTTACCATGTCGATTCTCATCAGCGGCCTTGCCTTCCCGACGGCCCAGTTTGAGGTTCTGGCTGCCAAGGCCGCCATCCTTGCCGGTTCGGTCACCGCTGCCGTGCTCGGCATGATCTACATGAGCGTGGTCTGCAAGCACCCCGCGCCCAAGGGCGAGTAAAAGCGAAAAAAACGGGGCCGGACATGCCCCGGATACCCTCGTATGCAAAAAACGCCGTTTGTGAGCACTGTCACAAACGGCGTTTCATTTATTTGGCCACGGGCCCCAATGACTAGGGCTATTCCACCGTTCCGTAGACGGCGCCCCAGCCGTGGGCGGCCAAGGCGGAGTTGAGCTGGTCGCAAAGCGATTGGCGGTCGTAGTAGCCGGGCGGCAAAAGGTTGACGATTTCCATGAGGTCGGGCGCCAGGTCCAAGATCTCGGCCTGTACGATCAGATCCAGGCGGTCGATGGCGTGGCGGTCGTAAAACAGTCCGTCGACCAGGCGCTGCAGGTCGCCGAATTCCTCGGCCTGGAACGATCCATACTCCATAGTGCCTCCTTGGGCGCCCCACGCCGGCATGCGCGGCGTTTCGTAATTTATTGCGATGGACTTAATCTATCACGGCTTCATACCCTTGCGGCGGTGGCGGTCTATACTTAGACGAACTGCAACGTACCGCTTCGCGAAAGGTCGCACCCATGCAGACGATCTACCAGAAGATGGAAACCACCGAACTCGATGCCGCCATCGAGGTGCTCAAAGCCGAGGTCGCCGAGGTCAAGGCCAAGGGCCTGGCGCTCGATATGGCCCGCGGCAAGCCGTCGCCCTCCCAGGTGGACATCTCTCGACCCATGCTCGATATCCTCAATGCCGATGCCGATCTGCACGACGGCAACGTCGATTGTTCCAACTACGGCTGCTTTGAGGGCATTCCCTCGGCACGCAAGCTGGCAGGGGGGTTCTTGGGCTGCCCCGCCGAGCAGACGCTCGTGCTGGGTTCATCGAGCCTGCTGATTGAGCACGATATCGCCGGTATGTTCTGGCGCTGCGGCTCGTGCGGCAGCGAGCCTTGGGAGGCTTACGAGGCCGCGCATGACGGCAAGAAGGTCAAGTTCCTGTGCCCTGTTCCCGGCTACGACCGCCACTTTGGCATCACCGCCGACCTGGGTATCGAGAACGTCCCCGTCGCGATGACCGACAACGGCCCCGACATGGACGAGATCGAGCGCCTGGTTGCCGCCGACGATTCCATCAAGGGTATCTGGTGCGTGCCCAAGTATTCCAACCCCACGGGCATCACCTTTAGCGAGGACACTGTGCGCCGCCTGGTCGAGATGCCCACGGCCGCGCCCGATTTCCGCATCTTCTGGGATAACGCCTACTGCGTGCACGACCTGTACGACGAGACCGACGAGCTCGCCAACATCTTCGATCTTGCCCGCGCGGCGGGCACCGAGGACCGCGTGGTGGCCTTTGCCTCGACGTCCAAGATCACCTTCCCGGGCGCCGGTATCGGCTTTATCGGTGCGAGCCCCGCGGTTATCGCGGAGTTCTCCAAGCGCCTGAAGGCCGGCCTCATCAGTGCTGATAAGCTCAACCAACTGCGCCACGTGCGCTTCCTTCCCACCATCGAGGCGGTCAAGGAACACATGAAAAAGCATGCCGAGTTTTTGCGCCCGCGCTTTGAGGCCGTTGAGCGCAAGCTCACCGAGGGCCTGGGCGATACGGGTTGCGCCACCTGGACGCATCCCCGCGGCGGCTACTTTGTAAGCTTCGATGGTCCCGAGGGCTCGGCCCGGAAGGTTGCTGCGCTTTGCGCCGACCTGGGCGTTAAGCTCACGCCGGCCGGTGCCACCTGGCCCTATGGCAAGGATCCGCGCGACACCAACATCCGCATCGCGCCGAGCTATCCCACGGTCGAGGACCTAGAGGCTGCGCTCGATGTGCTGGTGCTGGCCGTCAAGCTCGTCGCTGCCGAGCTTGCGCGTGCCGAGCGCGCCTAACGCGCGGCTTCCCGTACTATCCGCACTTTCGATACGTAAAGGAGCGTATACATGGATTTGGGTATTTCCACCAACCCCACGCCAGAGCTCTACACCATTAAGGTGACCGGCGAGATCGATATCTCTAACGCCGATAGCCTGCGCAATGCCATCGACCTGGCGCTCGAGCAGCCCACTGAGGCCGTTGAGCTCGATTTTGCCCAGGTGAGCTACATCGATTCGACGGGCATTGGTGTGCTCGTGGGCGCCGCGCACCACGCGGCCGACCACGACAAGCGCTTTAGCTGCACCAATGTGCAGCCCCCGGTGATGCGCGTGGTTCAGCTGTTGGGTGTCGACCAGGAGATTTCGATTACCGCTGCATAACCTTTGCCCTCAAAAGAGCGTGCCGTTTGGCATATGTTTGTGATGCGCTCGGACGTTTTGGCGTCCGGGCGCTATACTTGACCGAATGAATAGACGAGTTCCGGCCGAATGGCGCGGTGCGGGCTCGACTCACATCGAGCCTTGGAGGTATGTGTGTTTGGTATTGGAGAGGGTGAGCTCGCGATCATCGTGGTCTTCGGCTTTTTGCTGTTTGGCCCGGATAAGCTCCCACAGATGGGCCGCACGATCGGCCGTGCCATCCGTCAGTTCCGCGAGACGCAGGAAAAGATGACGGCCGTTGTTCAGTCCGAGATAATCGATCCGGTGAGCGAGGCCGCGTCGGCCCCGGTCAAGCCCAAGAAGGCTGCCGTCGATGACGATTCCGATGCAGACGAGGATGCCGTTGAGACGGCTGCGCCCGCAAAGAAGGAGACCTTTGCCGAGCGTCGCGCCCGTCTTGCTGCCGAGAAGGCCGCGAGTGAGGCTGCCGCCGAGGGCGAGGGTGCTGCTGAGGAGTCCGAGGCCGAGGGTGCCGAGTCTGCCGCTGCCGCCGAGCTTGTCGTCGAGCCCGAGCCTGCTGCAGAGCCGGAGCCCGAGCCGGCAGAGCCCACGACGGCTGACCTCTACGCCCGTCGTCCCCGCAAGCGCAAGGCCGTCGTCGACCAGCTCGCTCGCGAGCTCGAGGCCGAGGACGAGGCCGTTGCCGAGGCTGCCACCGCCGATGCCCCGAAGGGAGGCGATGAGTAATGCCTATCGGACCTGCGCGCATGCCGCTCTTCGATCACCTGGGCGAGCTCCGTCGCCGCCTGACCATCGTGGTCGTGTCGGTGTTTGCCGCCGCCATCGTGCTGTATTTCGCCACGCCCGTGGTGCTCGACATCCTGGAAGACCCCATCCGCTCCTTTGTGCCGGACGGTAAGTTCTACATCACCACCACGCTCGGCGGCTTTGGCCTGCGCTTCTCGCTGGCCATCAAGATGGCCGTGGTCATGTGCACGCCCATGATCATCTGGCAGATTCTGGCATTTTTCCTGCCGGCACTGCGTCCCAACGAGCGCAAATGGGTCGTGCCCACGGTGCTCGCCTCGACGGTGCTGTTCTTCCTGGGCGCCATCTTCTGCTATTTCATCATCATCCCGGCGGGCTTTGAGTGGCTTATCGGCGAGACCTCGGCCGTCGCCACGGCGCTGCCCGACCTGGAGAACTACGTCAACATGGAGCTGCTCTTTATGATCGGCTTTGGCGTGGCGTTTGAGCTGCCGCTCATCATCTTCTACCTGTCCGTCTTCCACATCGTGTCCTACGCGGCCTTCCGCGGCGCCTGGCGCTACGTGTACGTGGGCCTGCTTGTGGGCTCGGCTGTGATTACGCCCGACGGCTCGCCCGTTACGCTGGGCCTCATGTATGGTGCCCTGCTCTCGCTCTACGAGATTTCGCTCGCCATTGCCCGCGTGGTCATTACCGCACGCGAGGGCAAGGAGGGCTTGTTTGTGAGCCGTCTGGACCTGTTCTCGGACGATGAGGACGACGAGGAGTAAATCGGTATGCACGAGGTTGGCATTGTCAACGGCATACTCGATACAGTGATTCGCGCGGCGCGTGGGGCGGGGGCCTCGCGCGCCGTTTTGGTAACGCTGCGTATCGGGGATATGACCGAAGTTGTGCGCGAGGCGCTCGACTTTGCGTGGGAGACATTTCGCGATGAGGACCCGCTCACGCGAGGCTGCGAGCTTGCCGTGGAGGAAGTCCATCCACAAAGCGAGTGTCTGGACTGCGGGGAGGTCTTTGAGCACGATCGCTTCCATTGCCGCTGTCCCCAATGTGGCGGCGCCAACGTGCGTCTGCTGCACGGCCGCGAGCTCGACATCGCAAGTATCGAAATCGAAACCCCCGACGATTAGCCCGCTAGCCATCTGGTGATGGGGTATAAAGGGGCCAAAGTAAGGAGTGCCGAGTATGGCTGAGAAAACGATTGATATCGCGTCGCCGATTCTGTCGCGCAACGAGCGCCTGGCAGATCAGCTGCGACAGCGATTTAAAGAGACAAACACCTATGTGATCAATGTGCTGTCGAGCCCTGGCTCGGGCAAGACCACCACGATCCTGGGCACCAACGAGCGCCTGCGTGACAAGGCGGGCCTGCGCTGCGCCGTCATCGAGGGCGACATCGCCTCGGACGTCGACGCCATCACCATGAAGGAAGCCGGCATGCCTGCCATCCAGATCAACACGGGGGGCCTGTGCCACCTCGAGGGCAACATGATCATGGAGGCCGTCGACGCGTTCGACCAGGCTGTGGGTCTGGAAAACATCGACGTCATCTTTATCGAAAATGTGGGCAACCTGGTCTGCCCGGTCGACTTTGACCTGGGCGAGAACCTGTCCATCATGATTCTCTCGGTGCCCGAGGGCGACGACAAGCCCATCAAGTACCCGGGCATCTTCCAACACGCCGGCGCGCAGCTGCTCAACAAGGTCGACGTGGCTCCGGCTTTCGATTTTGACATGGATAGGTATACTAAGACACTCGATGACCTCAATCCGCAGGCGCCGCGGTTTGCCGTGAGCGCGCGCAAGGGCGAGGGCATGGATGCCTGGTGCGATTGGCTCATCGGGCAGATTGAGCAAGCAAGGGCGTAAGTCGGCCGCCATACGGGCGGGCGTAGCCGCAGAGATACGAGATAGGAGCCTCTTTTGAAGCTCATCATCGCCGAGAAAAACGACGCCGCGCGTCAGATCGCCGAGCGTCTGTCCACGGGTAAGCCCAAAAAGGACAAGGTGTACAACACCGCCATCTACCGCTTTGAGTGGAAGGGCGAGGAGTGCGTGACGATCGGCCTTGCCGGTCACATCCTTGCGCCTGATTTTTGCGACAGCGTGCTGTTCGATAAAAAGCTGGGCTGGTATTCGGTCACCGAGGACGGCGAGATACTGCCGGCCGACATGCCCGATGGCCTGGCGCGTCCGCCTTACGACACCAAGCGTAAGCCGTTCCTTGCCGATGGCATCTCCATTAAGGGCTGGAAGCTCGAGAGTCTGCCTTACCTCACCTGGGCGCCCGTCATTAAGTTGCCGGCTGAGAAAGAGCTCATTCGCTCGCTTAAGAACCTCGCCAAAAAGTCCGACAGCGTCATCATTGCCACGGACTTCGATCGCGAGGGCGAGCTGATCGGTTCGGACGCCCTCAGCAAGGTGCGCGAGGTGGCGCCCGACTTGCCGGTCGCCCGCGCCCAGTATTCTTCGTTTACCAAGGCCGAGATCACGCAGGCCTTCGATAACCTTGTCTCGCTCGACCAGAACCTGGCCGACGCCGGCGAGAGCCGTCAGCACATCGACCTCATTTGGGGTGCGGTGCTCACGCGCTACCTGACGCTCGCCAAGTTTGGCGGCTTTGGCAACGTGCGTTCCGCCGGCCGCGTGCAGACGCCGACGCTTGCCCTGGTGGTCGAGCGCGAGCGCGAGCGCATGGCGTTTGTGCCCGAGGACTATTGGCAGATTCGCGGCATGGGCGCCGCGCAAGGCGCTGCCGAGGACGATCGCTTTAAGATCGCGCACAAGACGGCGCGCTTTACCGACAAGGATGCTGCTGAGACGGCGTACGGTCACGTTGACGGTGCCAAGACGGCAACCGTCGCCGCGGTGACCAAGCGCTCGCGCAAGCAGCAGCCGCCCACGCCGTTTGCGACCACCTCGCTGCAGGCTGCCGCCGCAGCCGAGGGTATCTCGCCTGCGCGTACCATGCGCATCGCCGAGTCCCTCTACATGGCGGGCCTCATCAGCTACCCGCGTGTCGACAATACCGTATACCCCGCGACGCTTGATCTGGGCGCTGTGGTGAGTGACCTTGCAAAGATCAACCCGGCGCTGGCGCCCGTGTGCAAAAAGGTCCTCGCCGGCCCCATGAAGCCCACGCGCGGCAAGGTCGAGACCACCGACCACCCGCCTATCTATCCCACGGGCGAGGGCGATCCGTCCACGCTCGACGGCGGCCAGCGCAAGCTCTACGACCTCATCGCCCGCCGCTTCCTAGCGACGCTTATGGGTCCCGCGACCATCGAAAACACTAAGCTCGAGCTCGACGTGAACGGTGAGCCGTTCGTGGCTTCGGGCGATGTGCTCGTGACCCCGGGTTTCCGCGAGGCGTACCCGTACGGACTCAAGCGCGACGAGCAGATGCCGCCGCTGGAGCAGGGCGATACGGTCGACGTGTTCGACATTAAGCTCGAGGCCAAGCAGACCGAGCCGCCCGCGCGCTACAGCCAGGGCAAGCTCGTGCAGGAGATGGAAAAGCGCGGCCTGGGCACCAAGTCCACGCGCGCGAGCATCATCGAGCGCCTGTACGCCGTGCGCTATCTCAAAAACGATCCCGTGGAGCCGAGCCAGCTGGGCATCGCCATCATCGACGCACTGACGCAGTTTGCCCCGCGCATCACGAGCCCTGATATGACCAGCGAGCTCGATGGCGACATGACCCGTGTGGAGCGCGGCGAGGATACCGAAGAGCATGTCGTGACGCACTCGCGCGCGCTGCTGGCTGGCGTGCTCGACGAGCTGCTCAAGCATACGCAGGAGCTGGGCGACGCCATCAGCGACGCCGTCACGGCCGATGCGCGCGTGGGCGCCTGCCCCAAGTGCGGCAAGGACCTGGTTATGAAGACGAGCGCCAAGACCCGTGGCAGCTTCATTGGCTGCATGGGCTGGCCCGACTGCGACGTGACCTATCCGGTGCCGAGCGGCGTCAAGGTGAGCCCGCTCGAGGGCGAGGCCGCCGTGTGTCCCGAGTGCGGTGCGCCGCGCATTAAGTGTCAGCCGTTCCGCCAGAAGGCCTTCGAGATTTGCGTGAACCCCACATGCCCCACCAACTACGAGCCCGACCTTAAGGTGGGCGAGTGCAAGGTGTGTGCCGAGGCCGGACGCCATGGCGACCTGATCGCGCACAAGAGCGAGAAGAGCGGCAAGCGTTTTATCCGCTGCACCAACTATGACGATTGCGGCGTGAGCTATCCTCTACCGGCGCGCGGTAAGCTCGAGGCGACGGGTGAGACCTGCCCCGAGTGCGGCGCCCCCATCGTGGTGGTCAACACGGCGCGCGGTCCGTGGCGCATCTGCGTGAACATGGACTGCCCGACCAAGGAGAAGAAGCCCGCCCGCGGCCGCAAGACCACGACTAAGGCGAGCACGGCTAAGAAGACGACGGCGGCAAAGAAGACTGCTGCCAAGAAGACGACCGCCAAAAAGACGACGGCCAAGAAGTCGACTACCAAAAAGACCGCTGCCGACAAGTAACCGCACGGTCGAGACATCACCTAAAACAAAAACGAGCGAGGACCTCAAAATCCTCGCTCGTTTTTTTATCTGGCAGTTAGGGACGTTCCTTTTCTGCCGGCAGTTTAGGAACGTCCCTAACTGCCGGCTCGGGAACGACAAAGCGCTAGTTCACTTCGACGGGTTTGGCGCCGGGGTAGCGCTCCTCAAAGTCTAGGCGGTACTTATTGTCATTGGTGCCCGCCACGTTGTCGCGCGACAGCGGCGCCACGATCTCATTCTTGTGATCCGCAGGCTTGGTGTATTTCAGGCTGATCTCCCAGGCATCACAGATTGCGTCAATGCGGTGATCCAGGTCGTCATACAGGGCAACGATGTCTTTCCAGGAACTGTAGTTCTTAGAGCTCGTCGGGACGTCCAGGTCCTCGACGATGTTGTAATACTGCTCGATGGTGTCCTCTGTGCGCTCGGCGACGTCGGCGAGATTTTGACGGGTGGTGCGATCTTCTTCCAGATAGCTGCCGTTGAAGTTCTGCGCGCAGCCACGGACGTAGTTGTCGAGGTCTTCGAGCAAGTCGTAGTATTCGCTCAGTCGGCGGTAGAGATTCTGCTCGGAGAGCGTTGCTTCGCCGCCATCCTCGTCGTCATCGTCATCATCGTCGTACAGGCTGTTGGGATCGCCGAGAGGCTTTAGGTCATCGTCGTCGACGTCATGGTGCAGCTTAGCTACCTCGGCAGTCGTCTGCGTGGCGGCGTTGTCGAAAGGCTTGATCACAAAGAAAACGACCAGGGCGATGATGATCGCCACCAGCACAACGATAACGGCGATAAGCGGCCCGGTGCCGCTCTTTTTGGGAGCGGGGGTCTGTGGCGAAGCGGGCGCGTATGCGGGAGCCGGCTGCTGTTGGGGCGAGCCGCTCGCGACGGGTATGCGCTGCGTGGTCTCGACGGCCGCGGGGCCTGCGGCGAGGTCGGGGCGATAGGCGAGGGGGTCGTCCGCCTTGGCTTGCGGCGTATCGAGGGAACCGGTCTGCTCAAAAGCGGGCTGGCTATCGCTCGCGGTTGTTTGCTCAACGGGTGCACCGCACGAGGTGCAGAACTTGGCATTATCTGCAAGAAGCTTGCCGCACGAGGCGCAATACCGAGACATTGCCACTCCTTTCGCCACATTTCAATGCAATACGACGATTATACCCAGCGTCCAAAATTCCCCATCATAAGTTGCGGTGAAATAGGGACTGTTTGGCGGTCTCAGAGCTTCAATCAGTCCCTATTTCACCGCAACTTCGGGGATGCCTCGATGGCTAGGTTGGATTTGGGACGCGCCGAGCACTGGGGTATCATGGCTTGGTTGATATATCTGCATTTACGCGCCTTGTAGGAAGGGGCTGCGCCCATGGCTTTTGAGCCCGCTCAACATAGCTTTATCACGCTCGAGGGCGTCGACGGCGCCGGCAAGTCCACGCAGGCGCGCCTGCTTGCCCGTGCTCTCGAGCTCGCTGGCTACCAGGTTGTGAGCCTGCGCGAGCCGGGCGGCACCGCCATCGGCGAAAAGATCCGCGCTCTGCTGCTCGACCCCGCCAATACGGCGATGGGCGACACCTGCGAGCTACTGCTCTACGAGGCCGCGCGTGCCCAGCTGGTGCACGAGGTCATCGCGCCCGCCCTCGCTGCCGGCAAGGTGGTCCTGTGCGACCGTTTCTACGATTCCACGACCTGCTATCAGGCGTTTGCCGATGGCCTTGACCGTCAGATGGTGCGCGATGCCAACAACCTGGCTGTCGCCTGTACGCATCCGGCGCTCACGCTCGTCTATCACATCACGCCCGAGCAGGCGGCGCTGCGCATGGCCGCCCGTGGTGCGGCCGATCGCATGGAGGCAAAGGGCATGGCCTTCCAGGAGCGTGTCTACCAGGGATTTTGTGCCATTGCTGCCGAGGAGCCAGACCGCGTAAAGCTCATCGACGCCACCGCGTCGATTGCAGACGTCTTCGCGCAGACGGTCGAGCTGGTTCGCGCGTACGGTCTCGACATTCCCCAAGATGCCGTCGCCGCCGCGCTTGCCCAGGAGGCTGAGTAACATGGCCCCCGCGCAGACAAGCCTGCTGGCCAAGCTCGACACCCAACAGCGCGTGCGCGACTTTTTGACCAACGCCATCGCAAGCGGCCGCGCATCGCACGCCTACCTGTTCTTGGGCGCGCCCGGCGCCGGTAAGCTCGACGCCGCATGGGCGCTTGCCCAGGCATTCCTGTGCGAGCAGGACGGCTGTGGTTCGTGTGGCAGCTGCGTGCGCGTCGCGCGCCATACGCACCCCGACGTGCACTATTACACCCCCGAAAGTGCTACGGGCTACCTCATCGCGCAGACCCGCGAGCTGCTCGACGACGTGCCCTTGGCGCCCATCCGCGCCAAGGCAAAGGTCTACATCATCGACCGTGCCGAGCAGCTGCGCGCCAACACCGCCAACGCGCTGCTCAAAACGCTCGAGGAACCGCCCGAGGGTGTCATGTTCATCCTGTTGGGCACCTCGGCCGACGTGGTGCTGCCCACCATCGTGAGCCGCTGCCAGTGCGTACCGTTTCGGCTGGTGTCGCCCACTGTGGCCGCGCAGGCCGTGAGCCGCGCCACCGGCCAGGATCCCGCGCGCTGCCGTATGGCCGTCGCTGTGGCGGGAAGCCCCACGCGTGGTATCGAGTTCCTCAAGAGCGCCGAGCGCCAGGACGCCCGTCGCCAGATGGTCCGTGCCATCGACTCGCTCATTGCCGCCGACGAGGCCGATGTGCTCAGTCGCGCCAAGTCGCTCATTGTCGCCGTCAAGGCGCCGCTCGCCGAGGTCAAGTCCACGCAGGAAAAGGTGCTCGAGCAAAATGCCGACTACCTGTCGCGTGGAGCATTGAAGCAGCTTGAGGACCGCAACAAGCGCGAACTCAACGCGCGCGAGCGTTCGGGTATCATGGAAGCGCTGGCGAGCGCGCGGACGCTCATGCGCGACGTGCTGCTGACGCTTCAGGATGAGGCGACAGACGTTGTGAACGAGGACGTGCGCGACACGATCGGGCGGCTTGCCGCGGCGACGAATGTTGCGGGTGCCACCCAGGCGCTCGAGGCAATTGTCACCGCCGAGCGCAACATCGCCAGAAACGTTACTCCCCAGCTGGCCATCGAGGTCATGCTGTTCGATATCAGGAAGGCACTGAAATGCCGTTAGTCGTACCCGTTAAGTTTACCTACGCCTCGCGCGACCTGTGGTTCGACCCACAGGATCTGGATATCCTCGAGGCAGATTACGCTATTTGCTCCACCGAGCGCGGAACCGAGATCGGCCTGGTTACAGCCGATCCCTTCGAGGTGCCGCTCGACGAAATCGGTCAGCCGCTCAAGCCCGTGTTGCGCGTAGCGAGCGACATCGACCTGCAGCTTGCCGATGACCTGGCTATCCAGGGTGACGAGGCCATGGTCGACTTCCGCCGCCTGGTCAAGGAGCTCGACCTCGAGATGAAGCCGGTCGGCGTCGAGTACCTGTTTGGTGGCGAGAAGGCCGTGTTCTACTTTGCGGCCGAGGAGCGCGTCGATTTTCGTCAACTTGTCAAGGACCTGTCCTCGACGCTGCATATTCGCGTCGACATGCGTCAGATCGGCGTGCGCGACGAGACCCGCCTGGTGGGCGGCTATGCCCAATGCGGTCAGGAGCTCTGCTGCACGCGCTTTGGTGGACAGTTTGAGCCTGTCTCGATTCGTATGGCAAAAGAACAGGATCTGCCACTCAACTCGTCCAAGATCAGCGGCGTGTGCGGCCGCCTGATGTGCTGTCTGCGCTATGAGTTCGAGGCGTACAAGGACTTTAAGAGCCGCGCGCCCAAAAAGAAGACGCTCATCGATACGCCGCTGGGCAAGGCACGTATCCAGGAATATGACACGCCGCGTGAGCAGCTGGTGCTGCGCTTGGAGAACGGCAAGGTCTTTAAGGTTAACCTGGCCGACATGACCTGCTCTGAGGGCTGCAAAAAGAAGGCCGCCGAGCAGGGCTGCAACTGCCGCCCCGACTGCGTGACGCGCGATGTGCTCGAGCGTATCGAGTCGCCCGAGATGCGCCTGGCGCTTATGGAGCTCGACCGCGAGAACGGCGTCGACGTGGGCGATGGCCTGTCGAGCGCCGACCGTCTGGCGGGCACGTCGATGCCCAAGCGCCGCCGTCGCGATGCGGACGCCGATACCCGTACCGGTCAGAGCCAGGGCGAGGGTCGCGGCCGCGGTAAGGGTCGCGGCAAGGCCGAGGCACCCGAGGCCGAGGAGGCTGCCGGTGGACGTCGCCGCCGCAAGCGCTCGGGTTCGGGCGATACCGGCGAGGCTGCTCCCGCAGGCAAGAATTCCTCCCGCGAGCGCGAGGCCCAGCAGCCTCAGCAGCAAAACCGCGGCGGTGGCATGAATCCCACGCGCCGTCGCCGCCGCCATTTGTCGAGCGAGGAGCGCGAGGACGCCTTCCGCGCCGCAGCCGCTCGCGAAGCCGGTGCCGCCCCCAAGGGTGGTTCGGGTTCCGATACGCCTGCCGACAAGGGTGGCAAGCAGCGCAACGATGACGAGCGCGCCCCGCGTCCGCGTCGTCGCCATTCCTCGGGCACGCAGCAAAAGCCCTCGGTGCCCTCCGTGGCCGATCAGGTCTCGGATGGCGAGGTCAAGGTCACGCGCCGTCGCCCCGGAGATGGCGGAGGGGCGGCCGCCAAGGCCGCGCGCGGCGCTGCTCGCGACGAACGCGAGTCGCGCGAAGATCGTGGTGGCGAGGGTTCGGCCGACCAGGGCCAGAAGCGCCGTCGCCGTCGTCGTTCCCGCAAGCCGCGTCAAGATGGTGGCGAGGGCTCGACCCAAAACTCGTCCGCACCGCAACCGCCCACCGGCGAATAGCGCCCGCAAACGGATTTAACCCGCCTGGCCCCAAACGCGTCGGGGTACCATAGCGCTGAATCAACAACCCTCCCTGCGACCGAACGTAGGGAGGGTTGTGTCGTGAAGAGACATTTGAATGTGTTGGGATGCCTGCAAGGTGCCGACATCCTACCGTTTGCGGATGAATTGCTACCGTTTGCCGAGCGGGCGGCGCACGAGGCGCTTGAGGCGTTGTCGCCCACGCGATGCGCCGGCTGCGAGCGCTCCGGCGCGCTTATTTGCCAAGACTGCTTGGCGGCGCTTGCGCTCATCGACCCACGGCATAGCTGTACTCGATGTGGTGCCCCGTTTGGAGACTTGCTGTGCACCGAGTGCTCGGTTGAGGGTACGTCTTCGGCGATGGCCGAAGCGCTCGACCGGTGCCTGGCATGTGCCGTTTACACGCATCCGCTGCCGCGGATCATTAAAGCGTACAAAGACGCGGGCGAGCGACGTCTGGAGCCGTATCTGGCAGAGCTGCTATACGACACCGCCTTACATGCCCAGGTCGCGGCACCCGAACGCTACGGCGGTGTGTTGTCCGGCGCCGATGCCGTGGTGTTTGTGCCCGCGACGGCGGCGGCGTTTCGGCGACGCGGTTTCGATCATATGGAAGCCATCGCGCGCCCATTTTGCGAGCTGTCTGGTGTTCCGCTGCTCGACGCCCTCGTTAAGTACGGCCATGGCGACCAGCGTGAACTCAGTCGTGAAGAACGCCGTGAACGCGCCCGAGGCATGTACGAGACCGTTGAGGACGTGCGGGGCCGCCGCCTGCTGCTTATCGACGACGTTATCACCACGGGTGCGACGATGGCGGCGGCTTCGGCGGAACTCAAGCGCGCCGGTGCCGCGGCCGTTGATGGCCTCGCTATCGCACGCGTTTGGTAGGGGTGATTCATGTGGCGGTAACAATCAGGCAGTGCAACAAACCGACAAAAGAGCAGCTAGCGGCTTCCGTGATCCTGACGGGCGCCTCGGCGTTGCGCATGATTCGAGCCGAGCGCCGGCAGATGGGCTACATCGGCTGGAAGGACCTCAATCCCGATGAAGAGCGCCGCGTGCTGTGTACGTCATCGCCTTCGACCGAGGATATCTATCTTCCCGACCTGGTGCGAATTGGAGCCAAAAGCGGCGAGGTGCAAGAAGATCTGTGCTTGCTGGTGGGATCTGCGGCGCAGCGCCGCCGCATGCCTGACGTGGGCTGGTCCGTGTGTTCCGGGTTGCCTGTCGGCTCGATTCTAGAGGTGGAACCGGGGGTGTACAGCCTATCTCCCGAGGCCCTTTGTGTTGCCGTCGCCCGCGAGGTCGGCTGTATCCAGGCGTTTGCCCTGGCCCAGGAACTGTGTTCCAAGATTTCACTAAGCGATCGCGGGAAGTATCTGCCTCCCTACACCTCGCCTGTTGCGAATAGACTTGCAAAGGACAAGGATCAACCGGCAGACGTGGGCTACTTTGAAGTCGAGCCGGTGCTGACGCCCGATCGCCTGACAGATTACCTTGTGGCATGCAAAGGGAATGTGGCCAAACAGCTGCTGCGCCTGTGTCCCTATCTGTCGGAAAACCTGCGCTCACCCATGGAGTGCATCATGCTCGCTCTGTTTTCGCTTCCGTTTTCCTATGGCGGATTTGCCTGCGGTCCCTTTAAGACCGACTACAAGATCGAGTTCGATGACCGCGCGCAGGCAATCTCGGGGATGCCACATGCAGTTTGCGATGCGTATCAGGAAGCAGCCCGGTTTGACCTGGAATACAACGGTGAGCTGGGCCATTCCTCCCGGAGGGGACGTATTCATGATGAAAAACGCAACACGGGCTTGATTACTATGGGAATCGAGGTCGCGACGGTCAACAACGAAATGCTCTGCGACATGGAAGCGATGGAAGCGCTCGCATGGCGCATTTACCAACGCATGGGTAAGCGATATCAGAATCGTGTAGAGGCTCGTCGAAAGAGGCAAGATGCTCTGCTGAATACGCTCCGAGCGTGCTTTGGGCTCAAGCCGGCGTAAAACTATGGCTTTATAGGGGGTTTGTTATATGCTCTGTGCAAAAAACGGCAAATATGAGTACTGTTACTAGATTAGTGACAGGAAAAACAGAGAAACCTGAGCCGAAAATCTGGATTCAGTGAAGAGATAATAAACGAATGTGGAATATCTTGGCGCCAAGCGGGCTGTACGGAACTCAAAAAGGGCTCGTGGGGCGGAAAAACGCTGCTACTAAATTGGTAACAGTACTCATATTTGCTATTTTTTGGCCACGGCACCCTGAGACGGGTGCCCCGGAGCTCCCCGTAGGGGAGCTCCGGGCTTCATGGGGGCACGAATAGTCCGCTCCGACCTGCAAAATCTGTGCTCACGGTGCGAATGACGCCCCTAACCTTAAACTTTAGCTTGAACTTAGCTATAATGCGCTACGTTCCTGCCAGGCTGTGGTTGCGGACGGACAAAATGTCCATCCTAGTCCAAGACAGACGCGGTCAAAGGGATCCACGTAAGCGACCGCGTGCGCGCGGCGCGATCATGGCGCGTCCTAGATGTAAGCCGCACCGTCCGTTCTACTTTCTTTGGGGCAATACCGCCTCGCGGGCGAGCGGGCCAGTCGTGAAGGTGGTTACGGCCTCCCGAGCAAACACCCCGGTGCGCAAGTGTGGGGTCAAATACCAGGTCAGCTGGTGGGAACAACCCGTTATTCCGCGCAACGCACGGATTGTATACGACACAGAAGGCAGGGTAGTGGACATGGTGAGGGGCAGCTTGATGCACGCGGCTCGGTTAGGTGCTGGGACCGCGGCGGTCATTGCCGTATTGGGCTTGAGCGGATGCGCGTTCAATCCCCTATCCACGTTCACGACACCCACGATTGACCAGATCGAGCGCGAGACCGTCACGCCGACGGTGTCGGATGATGCCCTGGTCACTCCCGGCACCCTGACGGTTGCCCTCGATACCTCCGATGCCCCACAGGCCATGCAGGGCGCCGATGGCAACCTCACGGGCTACGCGGTCGACGCTGCCCGCGCCCTTGCAAGCCGCATGGGCCTTAAGGTTGCCTTCGTCGATGCGTCTTCTGCCGATTCCGCGCTTGGTGACAAAAAGGCCGACATCTTCATTGGCGACATCAATTCCACGGATGGTGACATCAGCACGCTTGGTACTTGCCTGTACGACGCTGCGGCAGTGTTCGGAAAGACGAGCGACGGCGAGTCGCTGAGCGTTTCCACCGAAACGCTTAACGCCGCTACCCTGGGCGTTCAGACCTCTTCGGCCTCGCAGGAAGCGCTCGCCAAGCAGAGCATCACGGCCAACCAAAAGACCTTCTCCAACATCAACGAGTGCTTTGAGGCGCTCGAGTCCGGCGAGATCGACTACGTGATTTGCGATTCCACGGCCGGCGGCTACCTTGCGCGCCTGATGAGCCAGATCTCTTACGTCGGCGCGCTCGAGACACCCTCGACGCTCGGCGTCGCGGGCCTCGCGGCCAACGATGAGCTATGCCGTGCCGTGAGCGATGCCCTCGACGGTATCACGGTCGATGGCACGCTCGAGGCGGTCCACTCCGTCTGGTACGGTACGATGCCCTATGACCTCACCACCAAGACGGTCTCGGGCGCCGACGTGCAGTCGACCGACACCGGATCCAGCGAGTCCGCATCCTCCGATTCGAGCAGCGAGGGTGCAAACTCCGAGGACAAATCGTCCAGCCAGGAAGCCACCATCACCGACGACGACATTAACAAACTCAATAGCTAGTTATTGCTAGGGGTGTTGTCTCCTATACGTTGGAAAGGACACCTCTTCACGGTTTCAACACGCACTGCCGGGCTTTCCCAACAGGAGAGCCCGGCTTTTTCGTTTCCGTAAAACCAGCAGGTCAAAGACATTTTTTAAGTACCAAACCAAAGTCGCCGTTGCTCTCTCATAGCGCACTTTGCCACAGAAAAGTGCGAGACTTCGGTATGCGGTATCAAGCAATCGTTATTCGGGTCTTTGGGAATCCGCGTGATTAAATGCACGGCAATGGGTACATAGCCAGTACAGTAAGTCCCCGAGGCAGATTGGAGCCACGTATGGATATCAAGGTTTCTGGACGCAAGACGACGGTAACCGATGCTCTGCGTGCGCATGTGGATGAGAAGATCGGCGAGGCGCTCAAGGTTTTCGATATCGAGCCCATGACGGCCGACGTTGTACTTCGCTATGAGAAGAACCCCTCGAACCCCAACCCGGCGATCGTCGAGGTTACGGTTCGTGCCCGCGGTTCGGTGATTCGCGTTGCCGAGCACGGTGCAGATATGTACGCCGCCATCGACCTCTCCGCCGATAAGGTCACCCGCCAGCTGCGCAAGTTCAAGACCAAGGTCGTGGACAACCGCCAGGGCGGTGCCAGCGCGGCGGATGTCGCACCGGTCGAGCGCGTCGAGGATCTGGCCGACCTGCTGCTGCCCGAGGAGGAGGACGACCTGCTCGTCCGCGAGAAGGTCATCGATGTCACCCCGATGACTGAGGAGCAGGCGCTGGTGCAGACCGATCTGCTCGGCCACGACTTCTACGTGTTCGAGAACGCGACGACTGGCCTCATCAATGTGGTGTATCACCGTAAGAATGGTGGATATGGCATCATCAAGCCCCGTATCGAAACGCTTGACGAGTAAAATACGTTAACTTGCATGAGTTAACGGCCGGCGGCCATCCCATGCGGATGGCCGCCTTTTTTACGTAAGGAGTCGCTTTGATGGACAAGGCTGCATCTACCGGCCATTCTGACCGCTGCCGCATCGTCGTCGATACCTGCTGCGACTTTAGCCCCGAGGTCGCCGCGAACCTCGATGTCGATATCTTGGGTTTCCCCTTCATTATCGATGGCGAGGAGCGCACGGACGATATCTGGTCGAGCATGAGCCCTAAGGAGTTCTACGACCGCATGCGCGCCGGCGCTCGCGTGTCTACCTCCGCCGTGTCGCTCGGTCGCTATATCGAGTTCTTTACCGAGTGCGCCAAAGAGGGCACACCAACGGTCTACCTGTGCTTTACCTCGGCGCTGTCGTCGAGCTACAACTCCGCGTGCCAGGCGGCGGACGCCGTGCGCGCCGAGTATCCCAACTTTGAGCTCTACGTGGTCGACAACGCTCTGCCCTGCGCGACCGGTGCGCTCTTGGCGCTCGAGGCCGTGCGCCAGCGCTCGGCGGGACTGACCGCCAAGCAGCTGGTCGATTGGGCAAACGAGGCAAAGACCTACGTCCACGGTTACTTTACGCTCGAGAGCTTCGACGCACTGGCTGCCGGTGGCCGCATTCCGCCCGCGGCGGCACAGCTCACGGCAAAGCTCGATGTCAAGCCCGAGCTCTCCTACGACCTTGCCGGCTCGCTGTCGCTGATCGGCGTCAACCGCGGCCGCAAGAAGGCGCTCAAGTCCATCCTCAAGTCGTTCCGCGAGAACTACGTGCCCGACCGCACCATGCCCATCGCCATCATGACGGCCGATGCCGAGAAGGACGGCGACTGGCTCGAGGCCGCCATCCGCAAGGAGGAGGGTTGCGCCGACGTCACGATCATTCGCAGCTCCGTGGGTCCCACCATCGGCTCGCACGTGGGCCCCGGCATGGTGGCCTGCGCGTTTTGGGGTAAGAATCGCGCCGAGAAAGCCTCGCTTTCCGACCGCATCGCGCGTCGCGTGCGCGGCGAGTAGGTAGGCGCTGCGGCTGCAAGTGCTCTCAAGTCACGGCCGAAACGCTGGCACCGAGTATTTTAACCTGGTAACAACACCCAACCCAAAAGGAAAGGTTTCATGGCAAACAAGCTCTCCGTCGCATTCATCGGCACCGGAATCATGGGTGCCCCCATCGCCGGCCACATCCTGGACGCCGGCTACCCCGTCACGGTCAACAACCGCACCAAGTCCAAGGCCGCCGCGCTTATCGAGCACGGCGCCGCCTGGGCCGATACGCCGGCCGACGCCGTGGCGAACGCCGACGTCGTCTTTACCATGGTGGGCTATCCCTCCGAGGTCGAGGAGCTCTACCTGGCGGGCGACGGCCTGCTCGCGTGCACTAAGCCCGGCGCGGTCTTGATCGACCTCACCACGAGCTCGCCCGAGCTCGCCCGTGACATTGCCGAGGCCGCCCAGGTTTCTGGCCGCATGGCGTTTGACTGCCCCGTCACCGGCGGCGAGTCGGGCGCTATCGCCGGTTCGCTCACGGCTATCGTGGGTGCTACCGAGAACGACATCGCGCCGGTCCGCGACATCCTTGCCACCTTTGCGGCCAACATCTGCTGCTTCGATGGCGCCGGCAAGGGCCAGGCTGCCAAACTCGCCAACCAGGTGTCGCTGGGCGCCTGCATGGTCGGCATGGCAGACGCCATGGCATTTGCCGAGCTGAGCGGTCTTGACCTGGAGAAGACCCGCCAGATGATCCTGGGCGGTACCGGCAAGTCCGGCGCCATGGAGAGCCTGGCTCCCAAGGCGCTCGACGGCGACTACAAGCCCGGTTTTATGGTCGAGCACTTCATTAAGGACCTGCGCCTGGCGCTCGCTTACGCCGACGATCGCGAGCTCGCGCTGCCCGGTGCCGACGTGGCCTTTACGCTCTACGATATGCTCGACGCCATCGGTGGCGCCAAGCTGGGCACCCAGGCCATCACGGTACTCTACAAGGAGGAGGCCGACGCCATCGCCGCCGGTCTGGACTGGTCGCAGTATCGTCCCGAGGAGCATGGTGCCCACGAGGACGGCTGCGGTTGCGGCGAGCACGGCGACGACCACGAGTGCGGTTGCGGCCACCACCATGGCGAGGACCACGAGTGCTGCGGCGGCCACGGCCATGACGACGGCCACGAGTGCTGCTGCGGCCACCATCACGAGGAGTAGCGACCATGAGCTGGACGTTCGTGGTGCTTGCGCTGGTGCTCTTTCTCTTTGCGATCTACATTGGCTTTTTGTGCGGCCAGTGGGCGTGCGAAAAGCGCGTCATCACCAAGCGCGACTACTGGATCGCCAACTTTGCAGGAGCGGCGGCAGTCGTCCTGCTGACCTGGGTGTTCTCGCTGTTCCCGCTGGTGCAGTTTGCGCCGATCGGCTGGCTCGGCGGCTTTATCGCCGGTCTTAAGATGAGCTTTGGCGAGTCCGTTGGCCCGTGGCGCAAGCATGACGAGGTCTTTAACGTCAACAAGGCACACCGCGCCGCCGCCGACGCGGGCGATGCCGAGGAACGCCGCCGTGCGCGTCGCAATGGCGCGGCCGACCGACAGCTCATCTCGGTCACCGATGACAGCAAGGGTGCTGGCAAGCACGCTAAGAAATAGTAAGAAGAGGTAACTATGGCAGAAAACAAAGACGAACAGCTCACCGACGAGGAGCTGGCACAGCTTCAGCTGGCAGAGGAAAACGAGAACGCCGTCGACCGCCTGGTCAAGGAGCTCGGCTGCCCCACGCGCCGTATCCGCCAGTTTGCCGCCCGCGTGCTGCACCTGCTTGCCGAGCGCGATCCGCAGCGCGTCGTGCCCTGCGTGCCCGCGCTGATCGAGGCGCTCGACCGCCCCGAGGCTCAGACCCGCTGGGAGGCCCTCGATGCCCTGACGGCGCTCGCCACCACCTGCCCCGAGCAGCTGGGCGATGCCTTTGAGGGTGCCGAGACCGCACTGTTCGACGAGATTTCCTCCACGCTGCGCTATGCCGCCTTCCGCCTGCTGTGCGTGTGGGGCGCCACGAGTGTCGAGCGTTCGCGCGAGGCTTGGCCCATCCTGGACGAGGCCATCCAGTGCTACCACGGCGACCTCGAGTATCGCGATATGCTCGGTTGCCTGTACGAGTTTGGCCAGGGCGAGATCGACGCCGAGGTCGCCGAGAAGCTCGCGCTGCGCCTTAAATTCGACGCCGAGAACGGCAAGGGTAGCTATCTCAAGGCCCGTTCGAGCGAGATTTGCGAAATGCTTGTTAAACGTTTTGGCCTGGATCTCTCCAAAAAGAAGAAGCGTGCTAGCGTTAAAAAATCTGACGACGCCGAAAACGAGGAGTAACAGATTATGGCGCACGATGTAGTCCTGATTCCCGGTGACGGTATCGGTCCCGAGATTACGCAGGCCATGCGCCGCGTGGTCGAGGCCACCGGTGTCCAGATCAATTGGAATGTCCAGGAGGCCGGTGCCGGCGTCATGGACGAGTTTGGCACGCCACTGCCCCAACACGTGCTCGATGCGGTCGCCGAGACCAAGGTTGCCATCAAGGGCCCCATCACCACGCCGGTCGGCACGGGTTTCCGCAGCGTCAACGTGGCCCTGCGCAAACACTTTGACCTGTATGCCTGCGTGCGCCCCTGCCTGTCGCAGCCGGGCGACGGCTCGCGCTTCCGCGACGTCGACCTGGTCATCGTGCGCGAGAACACCGAGGACCTCTACGCCGGCATCGAGTTCGACGAGGGCGCTGCCGAGGTTGAGGAGCTCTCGCAGCTTGTCGAGCGCTCGGGTCAGAAGACCTTCGCCGCAGATTCCGCCATTTCAATTAAGCCGATCTCCATCGCCAAGAGCCGCCGCATTGTGGAGTATGCCTTTGAGTATGCCCGCCGCTGCGGCCGCAAAAAGGTGACGGCCGTGCATAAGGCCAACATCATGAAGGCGACCGACGGCCTGTTCCTGCGCGTGGCGCGCGAGGTGGCCGCCAACTATCCCGATATCGAGTTCAACGACAAGATCGTCGACGCCACCTGCATGGGTCTGGTCCAGAACCCCAACGACTTCGATGTCCTGGTGCTGCCCAACCTGTACGGCGACATCGTGAGCGACCTGTGCGCCGGCCTAGTGGGTGGTCTGGGTATGGCCCCTGGCTCCAACATCGGTGCCGACTGCGCAATCTTTGAGGCAACGCACGGATCCGCGCCCGATATCGCGGGCCAGGATATCGCCAACCCCACGGCCGAGATCCTCTCTGCTGCGATGATGCTCGATCACCTGGGCGAGAACGACGCTGCCAATCGCATTCGCGCCGCCGTGTCTGCCACGCTCGACGAGGGCGAGCAGGTTACCGGTGACGTGCGTCGTGCCCAGACCGGCTCCGTTGAGGGCGCTGTGGGTACGCAGGCCTTTGCCGATGCCGTTATCGCGCACCTGGCCTAAGGCATGCAGACTGCAAACGCCTAAATAGTACTTAAGTGTTTGCGTATAACCTGAGAATCAATACGCCCGGCGCTCTGTCGGGCGTATTCTATTGCGGACTATGTTTCCTAACAAGGAGTAACTGATATGGGTCTGATTCAAAAGAAGGACGAGAAGGACGAGATCGACGGCATCCAGATCATCGAGCGCGGCGAAGGCCCCGACGGTGATGAGGAGGAGAAGATCGATCTGGTCGCCGGTACGTCTGCCGAGCACATTGCTGCCGGTACGACGGCCGAGGAGGAGGACGCTCGCCTGGAGGCAAAGATCGCCGCGGACGCCGCCGACGAGAACCTCATGCCCGAGGAACAGGACGAGGACGATGACTCCGACGAAGACGACCATGCATCCAGGCACAAGAAGACGATGATTGCCGCCTTCGTGGTTGCAGTCGTGATCGCTGCTGTGGTCGGCTTCTTTATCGGCAACAGTGGTTTTGGCGGCAAGGGTGTCGGCTCGGCGACCCTCACCGAGGACCAGCTCGATTCGACCGTGGCAAGCTACAGCTACAACGGCAAGAAGAGCGACATCACCGCGCGCGAGGCCATTGAGAGCCAGTACAGCCTCGACACCGTCAAGGATAGCGATGGCAACTACACCGCTCCCTCTGCCGACGTCATCCTGTCCTACGTGCGCAACAAGATCCTGCTGGACGCTGCCGAGGACGAGGGCATCACCGTCTCTTCTAAGGAAATGAAGAAGTACGCCGAGGATTCCATCGGCACCTCCGACTACAAGACCATGGCCACGCAGTATGGTGTGTCCAAGGATCAGGCTAAGCAGATCGTCCGTCAGTCCGCGACGCTGCAGAAGCTCTACAAGAAGAAGGTGGGCGATAGCTCCGCAAGCATGCCGACCGCCCCGACCGAGCCTGCTGACGGCAACGAGGAGACCGCGAGCAAGGACTACGCCGACTACATCATCAAACTTGCCGGCGACGAGTGGGATAGCGAAAAGGGCACCTGGAAGGACGCCGATAGCACCTACGCCAAGGCCTTCGCTGACGATGCCTTTACGGCCGATAGCGCTACCTATAAGCAGGCTATGACCGCCTATTACACCGCCTACCAGCAGTACTCTTCGCAGGCTTCGAGCGCCAGCTCCAAGTGGACCGAGTACGCCAACGGCCTCTACGCCAAGGCCAACATCAGCATCTACGGCCTGTTTGCGTAAAGAACGCCTGAGCCTTCGAGTACGAAGCCGAAATATCTGATGAAGCCCACTAGAACGGACATCGTTCTAGGGGGCTTTTTGCGTTGTAGGGAAGGGCGGGGAAGAGGATGGTAGGGGAGAGGTTATATACAAATTCTTGGAGACTTTATTCATGTAAAGTGAAAACGATTTCGGCCAAACTGGTAGTAACAATGTGGTACCACTGTTCATCTGGTAGTAACCACTTTTGAGATGAAATCGAATGGAAATTGCTAAGAATTAGTTTGGTAATGAAAGAAACGCAGCACATCTACCTGCGTAAATTACCGTTTACGGGCCAAAAATAACCGTTTGGCAACGATATAGTAATTTGAACGAAATGTGGTGGACGTTTGAATTGAGTGTGTGCTACCGTACATACCAGCAACCCCAAATAGGGACTGGGTTGTCTAAGTTTGCGCATCAATGCCGGCAAGCGGAGAAGCCGGTATGCACAAGGCGCGGACATGGAACTCGTTGGTGAACAACGAAAGAAAGGTTGGAGGAGATACCATATGATGAAGTACCTCCAGAAGCTCGGCAAAGCGCTGATGCTTCCCGTCGCGGCGCTTCCCGTCGCAGGTATTCTTATGGGCGTGGGCTACCTGCTCGCTCCCGCAGTCATGGGTGCTGCCGGTGACACTACCGGTTTTGCCTATACCGCCGGTTTCCTGCTCATCAAGGCAGGCGGCGCTCTTATCGATAACATGGCCTGGCTGTTCGCAGTCGGCGCCGCTGTCGGCCTTGCCGACGATCACGATGGCACCGCTGGCCTCGCTGGCCTCGTCGCCTTCCTGATGATCCAGCAGCTCCTGAACCCCGCTGTTGTTGGCACCATTCGTGGTATGGACGCCGATGCTCAGACCGCTTGGCTTGCCACGACCGAGGGCATCGCGTTCTCCAAGATCGCTGGTAACTCCTTCATCGGCATCCTGTCCGCCGTCATCGGTGGCACTTGCTACAACAAGTTCAAGGACACTCGTCTTCCCGACTGGCTGGCCTTCTTCTCCGGCAAGCGTTGCGTCGCCATCATGACCGCCGTCATCTGCATCGTCGTCTCCGTCGTCCTGCTCTTTGCTTGGCCGCTCATCTTCGGTGCTCTTGTTGCTCTTGGTGAGGGTATCGCCGCCATGGATGGTATCGGCGCTGGCATCTACGCCTTCCTCAACCGCCTGCTCATCCCGACCGGTCTGCACCACGCACTCAACAACGTGTTCTGGTTTGACACCATCGGCCTGGGCGACCTGACCCACTTCTGGGCTGGCGAGACCTCTGCTGACGTCAAGTGGAGCCTCGGTATGTACATGTCCGGCTTCTTCCCCTGCATGATGTTCGGTATCCCGGGCGCTGCCCTGGCTATGGTTCAGACCGCTAAGAACAAGAAGGCTGCTATCGGCCTGGTTGTCTCCGCTGCCATCTGCGCCTTCGTCTGCGGCGTCACCGAGCCCTTCGAGTTCGGCTTCATGTTCCTGTGCTTCCCGCTCTACGTCGTGTACGCTGTCCTGTACGGCATCTTCACCATCGTTACCTACTATGTTGGTTTCCGTGCTGGCTTCTGCTTCTCCGCTGGTGCTACCGACCTCCTGTTCTCCTCTAGCCTCCCGGCTGCCGCCAACACCTGGATGATCATCCCGCTGGGCATCGCTGCCTTCGTGGTCTTCTACCTCGTGTTCCGCTTCGCCATCACCAAGTTCAACCTCATGACCCCTGGTCGCGAGGATGAGGATGTCGAGGAGACCTCCGCTTCCGCCGCTGCTGGCGACGACAAGTTCGCCGCTCTGGCCGCCGCTGTTCTTGCTGCCGTCGGTGGCAAGGAGAACGTCAAGACCGTTGACTGCTGCGCTACTCGCCTTCGCTTCGAGCTTGGCGATTCCGCTCTGGTCGACGAGGCTGCCTGCAAGAAGGCTGGCGCTCTGGGTGTCATGAAGATGGACAAGGGTGCTACCCAGGTCATCATCGGCACGCAGGTCCAGGCTGTTGCCGAGGAGCTCAAGAAGCTGCTCTAAGCCTTAAAGACGTATCTGTCTTGCAAAGGGTCGTCCCGCTCCGCGGGGGCGGCCCTTTTTGCTACCTCGATACTTGATGTAGCGTTGTAATTGGTATTACAGTGCGCAGGCTATCAACCGGCAAACAATATTGAAATATGCTGGTTGACCTGCTGTTATTCCAATAAAACTGCTATAGTACGTGGTGTCTGGTTACAACCAATTTCGAGTCATTTATCCGGCAGGTATCATTATGGCAATGGGAGTGCGCAAACAACCTCTGTACGATCAACTCGTCGATCTGTTGACCGATAAAATCGATCACGAACTTCGGCCCGGCGACTATTTGCCGTCCGAGCGTGACCTGTCGGAACGCTACGGGCTCTCGCGTACGACGGTTCGCCTTGCCCTGCAGGAGCTTGAGCGCCTGGGCCTGGTGGTTCGTCAGCGCGGCCGAGGAACCATGGTGTGCGACCGCTCTCTGCAAACGGCAAACCTTACGCAAACCTATAGCTTTACCGAGCAGATGAAGGCGATCGGCCGTGTGCCCAAGACGACGATTCTTGAGTTTACCGAGGTCGAGGCTGACAAGAATATTGCCGTAGAGATGAACGCGCGCCTGGGCGAGCGTCTGTACAAGATCAAGCGCCTGCGTATAGCCGATGGTGTGCCGCTGATGATTGAGTGTACATATCTGCCAAGTCGCAAGTTCTTTGCGCTTAAGCGTCCCATGATCGAGAACAAATCGCTGTACGACATGATCGAGCAGGACTTTCACGAGAAAGTTCGCGTGGCAGAGGAAGAATTCTACGCGAGTATTGCCCGCCATTCCGACGCACGTTTGCTCGAGATTACCGAAGGCGCACCGGTGCTGGATTTGATTCGTACCACATATGACATGAACAACGAGGTTATCGAGTATACGCGTTCGGTTGCGCGTGCCGACCAGTTTAAGTACAAGGTCTACCACAACCGCGCAGTCTAGAGTTATTGGGTATAAACGGCTTGGCGTGTTTTGCGGCGGGTGCAAAATGTGCCAAGCGGTAGAAGGCAACGAACAATCGCTCGAATTAACAATGCAGTGGTTTTTGATCCGCCCTAAAACGCACTGCGGGTACGGGAGCATAGATGAGCACGTATGCTATCAAGGCCGACAAGTTCTTTTTGCCGGCGGGGCCGCAGCTGGGCGGCTACCTCATGGTCGAAGATGGCGTCTTTGGCGCTTGGCAGGCCGATGAGCCCGCTTGCGAGATCAAAGATTATTCGGGTACATGGATTGCGCCGGGCATGGTGGACACCCACATTCATGGCTTCTATAACCATGCCACGACCGATAACGATGCCGAGGGTATCAACATCAGTTCGACCGAGCTCGCACGTCGTGGTACCACCAGCTGGCTGCCTACGACCTTTACCGACGGCGTGGAGCAGATCAAGGACGCCTGCGCTGCCATTGCACAGGCGGACGAAGAGCGTGGACCCGAGTTCTGCGGTGCTCGTATTCAGGGCATCTACCTGGAGGGTCCGTTCTTTACCATGAAGCACGTGGGTGCCCAGAACCCCGCTTATCTGATCGACCCGTCCGAGGAAGTTTTTGACGAGTGGCAGGAGGCCGCTGGTGGTCGTATCGTCAAGAGCGCTATGGCGGCCGAGCGTGACGGCGCCGCCGCCTACGCCGCGGCTCTGAGCGCAAAGGGCGTCGTGACCTGTATTGGCCACTCCGATGCCACCTATGATGAGTGCGCCGCCGCCATCAATGCTGGCGCCAGCTGCTTTACGCATACCTATAACGGCCAGCGTGGCCTCCATCACCGTGAGCCCGGTGTTGTCGGGGCTGCTATGACCACGCCCAACACCTATGCCGAGATCATTTGCGACGGTAAGCACGTGAACCCTGCTGCTATCAAGGCACTGCTGCAGGCCAAGGGCTGGCAGCACACGGTGCTGATCACCGACTGTCTGGGTTGCGGCGGCATGCCCGAGGGCAAGTACACCAGCGGCGGCATGGACGTCATTATGAAGGACAACCTTTGCTGGCTCGCCGATGGCTCTGCTATCGCCGGCTCGGTGCTCACGCTCGCACAGGGCGTCAAGAACATCGTCGACTGGGGTCTTGCGAGCGCTGATATCGCAATTCGCATGGCGACCGAGGTGCCCGCGCGTTCTGCTCACGTCGAGGATAAATGTGGCAGCATTATGCCCGGCCGCGATGCCGACTTTGTCGTGTTCAATCCCGACCTTACCCTGGTCGAGACGTATGTGGGTGGCAACAGCGTCGGTAACGCGTTTGCCGAGTAGCCGCCAAAGAAGCGATCCGAGAGGGGATTTAGATGATTTACGGTGCATTGGGCGATATCGAGGAGTACCGCGGAATGCTCAAGGGCCTCGACGTGCTGATCGACTGGCTCGAGGAGAACGACCCGGCGCAGCTCGAGGTCGGCAGCCATCCGATTCTGGGCGACAAGGTCTTTGCGAACGTCATGGCCCCCACGACGCGTCCGGAGGCCGAGGCCCACTATGAGACGCATCAGCGCTATCACGACCTGCAGATCGACGTCGAGGGTCGCGAGGCCTTTAAGGTCGCCACGGGCAGCCTGACGCTGGTCCAGGAGTTTGACGAGAAGGACGACTACGACCTGGTCGATTCAGACGCCTCGATCGCCGGCGATCTTGCCGACGACAAGTTCGCGCTGTTCGTTGCCGGCGAGCCTCACATGCCCACGCTCGAGTTCCCGGGCGATGGCGCGCAGCCGGTCAAGAAGATCTGCTTTAAGCTGCTTGCAGATGCTTACTGGGAGGAGTAGCACGCTGCTCGGCTGAGCTGTTCGTGTTGCGAGCGTTATCCTTTGGAGGAGCGCGCTTAGGCCCCGCTGATCGCGGTTCCTTAGGGGATTGCGGCTGGCGGGGCTTTTTGTTGAGTAGGGGAGTTACCGGCGGCGTTTTACTTGGGTTGGCGCATTCGCACTCCAAATCGGCAACAAAAAAGCCGCCTGAAGGCGGCTATCTTGTGCAATGGAGCCAGCGACCGGGCTCGAACCGGTGACCCCCGCTTTACGAGAGCGGTGCTCTACCAACTGAGCTACGCTGGCGGCCATGTGGTGACGCAACTGAGGCGTCAACGGCTGTCTATGATACGGGACATCGCACATCCGTGCAAGGGTTCTGACGGCTTTTCTCACTTTAAATGCACTAATATTGGAGACGTGATGTCCCGCTCGTATGGGTCTCAAACAGAATGGGGCAGCCATGGCTCAACCCAAGATCCTTCTCACGCGTATCGATGACCGTTTCATTTACGGGCAAGACGTTGAGCTGTGGAACGAAGCCGTGGGTTCCAACCTTGTTTTAATCGTCAACGATGAGATCGCGGCAGATTCGCGCAAGTGGGCACCCATGAGGGTCGCGGCGCCCGAGGGCGTGTGGACACGGTTCTTCTCAGTCCAAAGGACGATTGACGTCATACATACTGCAACGCCGCGCCAATGGATCCTGATTATGGTGGCCTCACCCGCCGATGCACTCGCGTTGGTTAAGGGCAGTGTGCCCATTACCAAGATCAGCATAGGTCACATGCGGACAGGGGAGGGCAAGCACCCCGTAACGCCCGCAGTCGCCGTAGACGACGCAGATGTCGCCGCCTTCAAAGAGCTGCAAGAGCTCGGCATAGAGCTAGAAATCCGTTATCTCCCCGGCTCCGACCCCGATCCCATCGAGAACCTGCTCACGTGATCCCCTGGGGGCGGAGGAAAAACGGATTGTATTTTCCCGTGGAGGAGCGGCGAGATGCCCTCGGCCAGGAATTGGGGCCATCTACTACTTTTGGTCGCTTACCTCGAACAACGATGAAAATCTCACTATTAAAACCGCAGGTAGCGAACGTGCGATTTTTGAAAATAGGGGCGTATGGTCAGGGGTGCGGGAGTAAAAGTAGTAGATGGGCGCAATCTGTAGCGCGCCGATTTCAGGCATGTTGGCGCATGTGTCGGAGCTATGAAAAGAGTGTCCCTTTCGACATGTCTTTTAGAACGTCAATGACTGCACCACAGCTTAAACCGTTCGCAAAAATGGCTTCTAAATCTGGTTCGTTAATTGAATTGCGTAAATATGGTTAATCAGAGAACTGAAATTTGGTTAAATGGAAACTGTAAATTTGGTTAAACGCGCTGGTAGCAATGGTGATAAATATGCCAAAAAAGTACTACACCAGAATTGTCGAAAATGAGCTCGACCAGCTTCTGGGCATATTCGGTGCCGTTCTCATCGAGGGACCGAAATGGTGTGGAAAGACGACCACGGCCGAGACCCGTGCGGCGTCCAGGCTCCTTCTCATGGACCCGTCCCGCAACTTCGAGAATCGCTTACGCGCCGAGACGGATCCGGCTCTTGCCGTTTCCGGCGAGGTGCCGCGGCTGATTGACGAGTGGCAGGAGGTTCCGAAACTTTGGGACGCGGCACGGTTTGAGTGCGACAACCGCGGCGGTGAGCCTGGTCAGTTCATATTTACGGGATCGGCAACACCGCGAGACGACGAACGTCCGATGCACAGTGGCGCTGGAAGATTCGCCAAACTGCGCATGGATACCATGACGCTTTTCGAACTTGGGAAATCTAGTGGTGCAGTTCAGCTGTCGGGCATTATTTCTGGCGAAAAGTTCAGTGGCGCCTTCGGGTCGTTGGACTCTGCCTCGATTGCCGAGTGCGTTGTTCGTGGCGGATGGCCTGCAGCGGCTGGACGCGATACGCGGGCTGCGTCCGCGATGGCAAAACGCTATATCGGCATAGTCGCCGAAGAAGATTTGTCCCGTGTCGACGGCTCTCGCCGCGACCCTGAAAAGGTCAAAGCTGTCATCGAATCGCTTGCGCGTAATGAATCCACTTTGGCGACACTCAAGACACTCGTAGCTGATCTTGGTGGAGAAGTATCGAGACAGACGGCGGCATCATATATATCTCTTCTTGCTCGGGTTAGTTTCGTACGCGATATTCCCGCGTGGAACCCTGCAATGAGATCTCCGGTGCATTTAAGAGACTCAAAGAAGCATCACCTCGCCGACCCGTCGCTGGCGGCCGCCGCACTCGGGGCGACCCCGGAGACACTACTGCTAGATTTCAAGACGCTTGGACTGCTTTTTGAATCGCTGGTGCTTCATGATTTGTGGGTTTACGCGCGAGCAAACGGAATGGGCCTTTATCACTATCATGATTCTCGCGATCTAGAAGTCGATGCGGTCATTGCGGCTCCCGGCGGAACGTGGATTCCGGTCGAAGTTAAACTCAGCTCTGCTCAAATCGAAGAGGCGTCTGACAGCCTTGTTGCTGTCGAGAAGCGCATGGTTGCCGCCGGAAACAACCCGCCGGTTTCTAAAGTCGTGATCATCGGGTTTGGTTCGCAAGCCTATGTTACCGAGCGTGGCGTCCAAGTTGTTCCGCTGGATGTTCTCGCGCCGTAACGCGACGGTCGAAGCGGGACGGACGCCACCATTGCGCGCGAGGACACGGCATCATCGATGATGCGGTGGCCACATTCGGCAAAGAGTGTCCTCAACGACTAGTCGTTTAAGAACGTCCCCAATGACTAGATAGAAAAGCGCCCGTCGGCGGAGGTGCCGGCGGGCGCTGCTGTGCGATATGTTGCGTTATGGGCTTAGTGCCTCATAAAGTGGTATTCGATCACATTGCTGTAGGGGTGACCCGGGCCCACAATGCCCTGCGGGAACAGCGGCTGGTGAGGCGTGTCGGGGTACATCTCTGCCTCGAGGGCAAAGCCGGCGCCCCAGCTATAGTTGGCATCGTCCTTGGCGTGCTCGTCGCCCAGCCAATTGCCAGTGTAGAGCTGCACGCCCGGGGCGGTGGTGTAGTAGTCCAGCTCGCGGCCGGTCCACATCTCCTCGACATGCAGGGCGCGGCGCAGGTTGCGACCGTATTGATAGTCATCGATGCACAGGCAGTGGTCGTAGCCGCGTGCCTGCTTAATCTGCGGATCGTCGGCCTCCATGCCAGGCGCGACGGGGCGCAGCTCACGGAAGTCAAATGGCGTGCCCTCGACCGGAGCAATCTCGCCGGTGGGGATGTTCTGCTCGTTGATGGGCAGGTAGTGGGCAGCGTTAGCAACAAAGAAGTGCTCACAGTCCATTCCGGCGTTATGGCCGGCAAGGTTAAAGTACGTGTGGTTGGTCATGGCCACGTAGGTGGCGCGGTCGCTCTCGCAGCCGTATTCGATACGGAAGCAGCCGGTGCGCGTCACGGTAAACACGGCCGTAAAGGTGCGGTTGCCGGGAAGACCCAGCTCACCGTCCTCAAGCGAGGTGGTCATGCGCACGGCATTGTGGACCTCGTCGAGCTCAACGTCCCACACGCGCTTGTGCAGGCCGTGCTCAAGGTCGCTGTGCAGGTTGTTGACGCCCTCGTTGGCCGGCATATGCCAGTCCGTGCCGGCGATGGTGATCGTGGCGCCCGCAGTGCGGTTGGCCACGGGGCCGATGGTCGCGCCAAAGCAGGCGGGGTTGTCAAAGTAATCCTCGAGCTTATCGAAGCCCAGCACCACATCGCGCACGTTGCCGGGGATGTCGGGCACGTCGATGCCCAGCACGGTGGCGCCAAAGTCCATAATGCGAACGCAGATCTCGGGCCCGTTGAGGGTGTAACGATGAACGGGGGTACCGCACGGCGCGGTGCCGAAAAGCTCGGAAGTGATCATTTGGTTCCTAACATCGAGGTATTTCCGACAAACTGTAGCGCGAACAGGCGAGATTATCACTACACCCCACTAAAGCAGGGGGTATTTTTCTCAAAAAAGTGATGATTGAGCTGTACGGGCGTTCATTTTTGACACGCACGGGTCTGATACAATTTGTTCGTTACTGTTTGAATGATATGCACGCATAGAACGGCGAGGATTCATCGTGATTAAGGCAGAGCGACAGGATAGGGTTCGTCAGCTGCTCGAGGAGCAGGGCACGGTCTCGGTCAAGGAGATTTCGGATGCACTGGGTGTCTCGGATATGACGATCCGCCGCGATCTCGAGGAGCTTGCGAGCCTGGGCGAGATCGAGCGCGTGCACGGTGGAGCCCGCAGTGCGCAGGGCCGTCCACATGCTATGTTGCGCCATGAGTATTCGCACAGCGAAAAGCGCACCAAGCATGCCGAGGAAAAGTTGCAGATCGCGCGCCGCGCCGTGGAGCTCATCGAGGAGGGCTCGACCATCTTTTTGGGTACGGGCACCACGGTTGAGCAGATGGCCTCGATGCTGCCGGCATTTCGTCTGCGCATCGTGACCAATTCGCTTTCGGTGTTTAACCTGCTCGAGGCGCGCGAGGACTGCGACCTGTGCCTAGTGGGCGGCATGTACCGTCGCCGTACCGCCGCTTTTGTGGGACCAACGGCCGAGGATACCCTGCGTGCGCTGGGTATCGACGCGGCGTTTATCGGCGCCAACGGCATTCTGGATGGCGACGTGTCTACGTCTAATATGGATGAGGGTCGTATCCAGCAGCTCGCCTTTAGCAAGGCCGACTCGCGCTATCTGATCGCCGACTCCAGTAAGATCGGCAAGCGCGACTTCTACACCTTCTGCCGCCTGGACAGTTTGGACGCCGTGGTGTGCGAGCCGAGTATCGCCGCCGAGGACCGCGCCGCCATCGAGGAGCACACGCAGATCATTTGCTAGCTATCGCTGCGGGAGATCGGACCAAGTATTCAGTTTGTGGGCTAGACCAGGCGGCCGTAGTCCTGTGACTGATGAAAGACATGGGCGATATAGATCGTATCGCGCTCAAACTTGTAAAGACACACGTATTTGTTGACGGTAAACGATCGATAATTGCGTGCCGCCAGCTCTCGTATGTGGGAGAGGGGCCGTAGGAGCGGCTGCTCGCGAAGCAGATCAAGCTGATATTCAAACTCAGCAACAAAATTGCCTGCTGCACGTGGGTTCATAAGGATTTGAGCAAGGTATCTGACAATAGCCTCGTATTCATATTGTGCGCTTTCGAGTATTACGACGTTATAGGCCATATTTGTCTCGTATCGCGGTCGCGAAGGAGTCGTAGTCGCTGTAGTCGCCTTGCGATATCTCGTCTTCTGCCAACATCATACGAGACAGCAGCTTGGCTTTGGCGATTTCGTCTTGCATGAGACGATACTGGTCGCTGCTGATGCAGTGCATGGCCTCATAGCCGTTCTTAGTTACGGTGACGTCGCGCTCGGACTCAACAAGCGCGGTAAATGCAGCGGTGTCCTTCATGTCTCGGACGGGCACACAGGTGGGCATAGGTACCTCCTTTGCGTTGGGACACAATTGTACCACGCCTTGACAAGAATTCGGTACCGTCAAATTGTCTCAATCTGTAACGGGTGGGTGTGATCGGAGAGTCTGAGGGTCTTTATGGGTGGAGCAAACGGCGTGACATGCGCTGTTGAATCCGTACGCCCGCTTGCGTTTTCGAGTGAAGAGGCAGCAAAGTTGATTGGCGTAAGCGCGAAGACCCTTGCAAATTGGCGCTGTCCTAGTAAGGGGCCGGAGTACATTCGCCTCGGCAAATCCTC
The DNA here is from genome assembly GCF_963360655.1 of Collinsella aerofaciens. Classification (NCBI taxonomy): domain Bacteria; kingdom Bacillati; phylum Actinomycetota; class Coriobacteriia; order Coriobacteriales; family Coriobacteriaceae; genus Collinsella; species Collinsella aerofaciens. The sequence goes on along the minus strand of NZ_OY725717.1, from coordinate 769,825 downwards.
GCGATCCCATGTTCTTTATTGTTACGATGATCATGAGGCTTGGCTGCACTCTCTGCGCCAGCAGGCCAAGGTAAATTGATTGATAGCTGTTGGGCGCGGACAATATCGTTTGGACGGGTATAGCATGGTTCCATGCTCCGCGTTGCTAATTGCGCCGCTGCGTCATTTGTGAAATGGAATGATTGATGATGGAGAGGCGTGAGGTTCTCGGCTTGCCGCTTTTCACTTGGACTAATGACTGCGGCGGCAGAAAAATGTCCTGGCGAACGACTATCGTATAGAACGCAGCGGTGGTTAGATGGGTCTTCGCGGTTTGAGTGGTACATGGATTGTCGGATGTGGGAGACGTGAGAAACCCATGGTTTGGGGCAAGGTTGCTATTCTGACGAGTTTATCTCTTCATCCCTGTGGCAAAATGAGGACATATTGTCCTGTTATCTATCCAGAAGGTGCGTCATGCAATTATCAGCAGATGAGGTAAAGGCCAAGAGACAGGAGCTCGGCTTGACTCAGAAGGAATTCGCCGCTGCCCTAGGCATGGGCCCCAACGGCGAGCGAACGGTGCGCCGCTGGGAGGCAGGCGAAACAAGGCCCACCGCAGCCGAGTCGAAGTACATCTCCACCCTCGGCCATCGCGCCCCCTTTGCACCCGCAGGGGAGGGGAAGCCTGCCTTCACCTTCATCGACCTGTTCGCGGGCATCGGCGGGATCCGCATGCCGTTCCAGGAGCTGGGCGGCAGGTGCGTCTTCTCCTGCGAGTGGGATAAGTTTGCGCAGAAGACCTACCGCATGAACTACGGCGAAACCCCGGCGGGGGACATCCGTGAGGTCGCCGCTTCAGACATCCCCGACTTCGACGTGCTGCTCGCTGGCTTTCCATGCCAGCCGTTCTCGCTTGCGGGTGTGTCCAAGAAGCGCTCCCTTGGTCGCGCTACGGGCTTCGAAGACAAGACGCAGGGCACGCTCTTCTTCGAGGTTGCACGCATCCTGAACGAGAAGCGCCCGAAGGCGTTCCTGCTCGAGAACGTGAAGAATCTGATCAGTCACGACAGGGGCAGAACGTTCGACGTCATCATGCAGGTCCTCCAGGACGAGCTCGGTTACCACGTTCACTACAAGGTTCTGGACTCCAAGGGTTGGACATGCCAGCACCGCGAGCGCATCTACATTGTTGGCTTTCGCGACGATGTGGAGTTCTCTTGGGACGACCTCGACTGCCCGAACAGTGGTCAGAAAGCCGCGGAGATTCTGGAGGAGGATGCGGACGCGAGGTACGTGCTCTCCGACAAGCTGTGGTCATATTTGAAAGCATACAAGGCCAAGCACGAGGCCGCCGGCAACGGGTTCGGCTACGGTCTTATCACTCCATCGGACACCACGAGGACGCTCTCCGCACGCTATCATAAGGACGGTAGTGAGATCTTGGTCTCGCGCGGCGAGGGCGAGAACCCCCGTAAGCTGACCCCTAGAGAGTGCGCGCGCTTGCAGGGATTTCCCGACCGGTTCATAATCCCGGTCTCCGACACACAGGCCTACCGCCAGTTCGGCAATTCGGTGACGGTCCCTGTAATACGGTCGGTGGCCAAGCTCATGATGGGAGCGTGTCAGGATGGATTACGGGGCGCTTAGCAGCTACTTCGACGGCGCGGTCTCGAAGACCCTCGCGGACGTCGATATCGACGCAGGTAGGAGTAATCAGCACGAGTTCAACGGCACGCTGCCGCTGAGGTCGCTGTTCGGTGACGACGACATCCGCGACATCCGCACCACGTTCGCCTACATGTGCGACGAGGCGGAGCCGGAGATGTGCGACGGGACCGTGACTTGGTACGATGCGCGCCGCAAACATCCCACGAGAACCGAGTACCGTCTCTACTACAAGGACAACCCCGCCATCAGGCAGGCATCCGCTGGCGACCTCATGGTGGTCGCCAACTCCGATGACCTCGGGCTGCTCATCATCTTCGCTAAAAAAGGCTCGACCATCGAGTCGCAGCTGAGGTGGCTGTTCGGCTTCGAGGAGCCCGACCGCTCGGGCTATGCCGTATCAAAGGGCGAGCGCAACCGTATCGGTGCGGTGGCCTCGCGCATCCTCGGCATGATTGGTATCGAGACGCGCGCTCCCTTGAGCGCGGATATCTACTTGGACGATATGGTCAAGAGGTTTGGACATACGTTTCCGAAGGGCATCGACTTTACGGAGTACTCCATCTCAACCCTTGAAGGTCTCGACTGGGCGGATGACCCCGATCGAAGCCTGCTCGCGTGCTACGAGCGCGAGGAATTGCTGTTCAAGGTGTTTGAGCGCCATCTGCTTGAGAGAGACCTTGCGCCCTATTTGAACGGCCAGCTCGACGTCGACGGCATTCTGAAGACCACCATGTCGACCTTCCAGCGCAGGAAGTCCCGCGCGGGCACAGCGTTCGAGCACCAGCTTGAGTTCCTGTTCAAGGGTAGGGGAATCCGATACTCCGCACAGCCCTACACCGAGGGAAAGTCGAAGCCGGACTTCATTTTTCCGTCAATCGAGTGCTACCGGGATGAGGGGTTCCCCTCCTCGAGCCTTACGATGCTCGGTGCGAAGACGACCATCAAGGAGCGCTGGAGGCAGGTGCTCGAGGAGGCGAACCGCATCGAGCGTAAGCACCTTATCACGCTGGAGCCCGCCGTGAGCGTGGACTACACGAACGCCATGCGTGACAGCAAGCTCCAGCTCGTCATCCCCTCCCAGCTTTTCCCCACCTACACGCCTTCACAGCAAGAATGGCTCATGGATGTGGGAGGCTTCTGCGAGATGGTCGAGGAGAGGCAACGGGTACTTGACTAGGCCGGGACAATAAGAGCGTTGAGGCGGCGCGCAAGCGCATGACCATCCTGAAGGGCTCCGAAAAGATTGTGGCATCGCTCAATCAGTTCGGCGTTGTCCGGCGCGTGAGGCGGGGGCACTACGTGATTGCAGAGCCCATCGAACTGAATGACGAGCTTACGCGATTTTTGGTCTTTGCCGACATGCTGGTAAACCGGTCGAGTTACCGGACGTTCCTGGAACTGCAGGACGTGGCCGAGTTGTTTCCGTTCGCGTGCCGTGTGAGCAAGGAGGGACTTGTGGCTGACGAGCGGTTCGAGGTGAACAACTTCGGCGGGGAGTTCTCGGTGGGGATACGGGAGTAGGAGAGTACAGGTCACTCCTACGACGCAACACCTTTGCCACGCGTGAAAAGCATATCGTCAATCGAAAGCTGCAGGATTTGCAGTTTACCCTGCTCCTCGGCTGGTATCAGCGACGAATCGAGCTTCTCCTTAAGGACTGCGACTATGTACTGGCAGTTGATTGTGCTGGCGCGTGCGATTATGTCACGCAACACCTTACCCTCGATGTTTTCAAGGACGTCATGCACTATGAAGCGCGGAGTCTTGATGCCCTTTGATTCTGCAAACTGCTGATACGCTAAATCAAATGCGGCGATGAGTGACTTGCGTGTGCCCGTGCTGGAGCCAGCGGTATCACGTATTGCAACGGGGAACTTGTTCGACTCTTCATAGTAAACGAGCAGCGGCGATTCGTTGTTGAACTCCCTGGCAAGCGGAGTGAAGAATGCGTTAAACGCAAGCATCATTGCAGCAAAATCGTTGGATTGCGGCTCGTCGCCATCATCAGACGAGCCAAGCGATGCGATTTTTCCCTCAATGCTGGTCTGTTCTACCTCAAAGCTGTTGAGCGTATCTATTACTTCTCGGCATTTGCCGATACTGCTCGAAAGCTCAACTAGGCGTGCCTGAAGCGACTCGTACTCATCGATGAGGTCTTGCTCCACCAATGACATGAATTGGCTGTTCTGCGATGACAGTTGGCTGATTTCACGTTGCACAGATGCACGCTCGGCCTTCAGTTTTTCTGCCACACTCGCGAAATAGGCAATCTTGTTGTCGCAGAGCTGGTTGTTGAATGCGACCATCTCTTCGAAAGTTGCATTCACCATCGGGATCATCGAACAGACTTCCTCGAAAAACCGTCTGCTCAAATTAACGTCGGCTTGTCTACCGCGCTCTTGCATAGCAGTCTGCAGGGCCTCTTCATTTCGTTGCAGCCTGTAGTCTATGTCTGAGAGTTGCAGTGTCAGAGATGCGTATCGGGTGCGTGTAGCCGCGATTTCATCGCGGTTGGCCCTGTAGACATCGGCGTCGATGATGCTGTTGAGCTTGCACTGGACTTCTTCATGCTCGGCTTCGAGCCCTGCAAGTATCTGCTGCTGCTCGCTGACCGTATCGACGTTCTGGACTTTCTTATAGCGTTTGATGGACTCACGCGTCTTGTTCAAGTCCTTGTTGAGGTCGTCACGCTTTTTGTCGAGCGCCGGATCTGAGATGCCGAACAGAGCGTTGTAGACACTCCGGTAGATGGATGTGCTGCCGCTGGGAACGGTTTTGAGGAAGGAATTATCATCCCCGCCTACGGACACGCGGACAAATGAATTGATCAATTGGCGAAACGTGGGCACATTCGCTTCGTTCCCGAAAAGCAAGACATTGAGTCGTTGCTGGTAAGCTTTCTGCCCCATCTTTTCGCCGTCTATGTAGTACCTTCCATTCGGGAAGAGGTCGATTGTGAGAATCACGTCATCGCCATCGGGAAAATCCGATGTCAGTGTCATGTCGACGGCGATCTTGTTTGTGACGATGAAATCGCGTAGCTCCTCGGTCACCGTGCCCGTGTCGGCGTCTGTGTAAATGAGCTTCCTGTCCTTGGCGCCCATTGCGATATCAATGAGCTTGAGGAAGGTTGTTTTTCCAACGCGATTGTGCGATTCGGAGTCCTCGGTATCGACGATGAGGTTGGCACCCTTGTGGAATAAGACCTCGCGAACTATTTCGTCAGTTGTTGTCTTGCGAATTCTAAGCGACTTGATGAACATGTAGCCCTCCCTTCTCGTCTATTGACACGCGTCCGAGGAGGAAGAGAAAGTCCAAAGCCATGACAAAGAAGTCGTAGCTCACTTCTTTCTTGACCAGAGTGTTCGCCGTTACCTCATAGAGTTGACCGGCGTCCAAGCCTGGGTTCTGGTCGATGTAGCCATCCAAGGCGGCAGCGATGTAATAGACCGTGCTCGTCGGCTCATTATTGCGATCAAGCAGCAGCATCGTCATCACCTGGCCTCAGAAGGACTCTGCATTTTGCCACGGCAACGGCAATCAACGCAACGCAGAACTGGTTGATGATTTCTTCGGGGACCTCGTCAGCCTGAAAGCTTGCGTCATTCACAATCATGTTATAGATCTCGTTCTCGATGAGCTTGAGCTGTGCATCGCCGTTTCCTACGCACAGCTTGCCGTCATCGCGAACGTCTGCCACATTGACAAACATCTTGTTCAGCCTTTGGATGATGGCTTCGCTGTCGGGGAATTCCTTGATCACGCTGTCGAGACGAGCGTAGTTCTCAGAATACTCGTTGATGATGTTTAGGTAACGCGGTGCGTGGTTGTAAATCAGCTTCTTCTCTATAGGAGGCGGAGGCGTAAGGGGGAAATCTTCGCCCGTTGGCTCAGTCGACGAAATCATGATTTGCAGGAGTTTATACATGAGCGTCTTTGTAAGCGGCCGGTGCGGGCCAGACGAGACGGGCTGGTAGATGTTTATGTCATGTGAGTCATAGCTATTGGAGTCGCCGGTTATGTTCGTGGCGACCTTTCCAATTGCGCTCTGGCTTGTCTGCGTTGGCTTATCGCGAAGCATGGATGTTCGCCGAGTTGTTGCTGCCTACGACGTTTGTGGCAACTTTACCTGTAGCGGTCTGCGAGTTGTCGCTTAGACTCTTTTTGATTGACTTGATCTCTTGCTTGTTTTGGAGCGAGATGACGGCGGCGGCGATGGATGCGATAGACGCGATAATTCCAAGGATAAGGTTCACAGTCTCCATCTTGCCTCCCAAATGTCAAGTCCAATATTCTAGACCATTATCGAGCGTTCGCTCGTTGCGTTGCCTCTAATTCTTGCTAATGGTCACAAACTGCCGAACGGACTGGATGACCTCACTTTGTGACCGACCTTTAGCCTATTTGCATGGTTAAGGGACGGTTCGTTTGTGCTGGCCTATGTCAATCGAAAGGCAGGCCGACATGGACGGAGACGACCATAGCATCGACGACGAGGAAGAGGTCGCAGCGCAGGCGGGCGGCCAAGAAGGGGTCGCGCAGGCGGAAGAGCCGCAGGCAGTGGACTCGGAGAGGGGCTACCAGGCGCTTCTCGCCAAGCAGGAGGCTCGCATCAAGGAGCTTGAGGGGCAAGTGGCCGAGGCTGCCAAGAGCGCCGAGGTGGCGGACGCCCTGCGCGACGAAATCCAGCAGGTGAAGGCCAGGCGGCCGATGAGCGCATCGCCTTCGCGGCAGACATGGCGACGTTCGCAACCATGAACCTGACCCACCTCTTCTACTTATGCACGGCGCTGGAGGTGGTCTCCGGTTTGGGCAACCTCGCAGGTGTCAAGTCGTGCGGTTCGCGTTCGCTTCGCGCTCGTCGCCCGCCGAGCTGGACTTCCGAGGCTTCGACCCGTCTGCGCTCACCGACCTGACCTACTGCTTCTCGGGGTGCTCGTCGCTGGTGACGATCTACGCCGACGCCACCTGGGCGCTGCCTTCGAGCGGGGTTTCGGACTCGCAGTGCTTCTATAACTGCTACAAGCTGACGGGCGGCAACGGAACCACGTATGCAAGCAGCAGGACGGTTTATACCCACTTCCGTATCGATACGACGGCTACGCCTGGTTACCTGACTGTCTCTGCTTGACATGCTCTTTGGCTACGGTATTTGCGTCAGTCTGGGTAATATCCGAGAACATTTCATCAACGATGCGGACATGGCATTCATAAGCTGCATACCTGCTGGACCTCACCGCATTTTCCGCTTCCTGCAGGCGTGTTGCAGCATCCCTGAATCGGGATTTTGCCGCCATTTGCCCCATGATGGAGTCTGGGTGGTTGTCACTGAGTACGTCTTCGTCTCTCAGTTCTATTTCCGCACTTGCAATGCGTTCCATAAGCAGATTGTATTGGGCATCGCCGACCTCAGACAGGCAGAGCACAAGGTCTTTAAACGCTGCTGCGGTCAGCATTCGATTGAGCACTGCCCTGCAAGCTTCTGGCTCGGCATTCGCCTTCGCGACCATATCATTCACGAGGTATTTTTCCCATTCCTCATGGTCTCCGCCGTTGCCGCCAGACTGTTCCGGAAGCCACTCCGCACTAACTTTTCTCGTCATACGCTCGATGGACAGAACAGCCTCGCCGCTGAGACCAAGGAAGTCAGCAATATCTTGGAGCTCGTACGTATCACAATCGGTCTCCCCGATGAGAAAACCTACTGGCTTTCCGAATATGTCAGCCAGATCTACGAGGTCATCCCATTGAGGAAACTGATCTCCTTTTCGAAATCGGCTGATCTTTCTCGCAATCGCCTTGCGGCCGTTCTCCCTTTCCACTGCATAGCGGTCATCGGCTAGCGAGGCATCATCGGCACCGTTACGCTTTTGATAGAGCAGACGCGCAAGGCCGATATTGCTAATGCCTCTGCGCCCCTTTTCTATTTCATAGCTTTCCATCAAACCGCTGAGTCTCTTTGGAAAAATGTCCTTAGGGCGATCTTTGCGGACGTACATTGTCTTAATCATTCCTCATTAACAACAGATAAGACAATTATAGGACATATACCGTCTTATTTACCGATGGCATGATAGCACTGTCGAAAGTGAGCACCCCAGTGGAAGCGGTGCTGAAGTGAAAGAAAGTGAGGAAAAGGCAATGACGACTTGGGACTATGCGCAATTGTCGCATCTGGCGAAAGAGCTCGGTGGGCCTCAGGCGCTGATCAGCAATATCAGAGCGGGCGGGATTTCCGTTGGAAGAATCCAGGGTGGAGTAATCGGTTCTGTAGCCACGCTAGTCGCAGGTGGAATCGGACTGTATGCCTACGACAAGCACCAGAGGAAGATCGCTCTTGCTGAACAGAGTGCAACCATGCTCAAGGCGAACATCGAAGTATACGAAGAGGCACATTCGTCAACAGAAGTTGATGAGGCTACGAGAGAGACGCAACATAGTGAGGAGGAAACGGTAACTGAATCCAGTGGCGGCGAAGAGGCCTAGCCACCAGATTCATTAGACAGCCACTACCACGAGGAGCCCCGGTATGTACCAGGGCTCCAATTCGTTCTTATACCTTGCAGCGGATACTTAGATCTCTCGGGACTTGCAGTAGAGCGGGTCGCCCTCTCCGACCAGCACATCCCACCGCCATTGCGGGGTCTCGGTGCCGGACTGGCAGAGCGCATCGAGGGGCATGACTTTTTGCTCGGGCGAGCAGGGGCAAAGGTCTGCCTTGATGTGGGCCATGTCTTCGGCCTGGCCGGCGAGCTTTTTTATCCGGGGACCATGCTTTCGGCACGCGATCCCCCATCCTCAACCTCCCAAATCAAAAACTCAATCTGTAACACCTAGACTCGATTTGAGCAGATATCTGTTACAGATTGAGACGTTTCGGCAGAGTGATTCCCGTTTGTCTTGATTTGTAACAGGTAGAGGCAAAAAACTCGACTTGATGTTACAGATTTAGACAAACGGCTGCCGACCCGCGCGAAAACAAAAAGGCCGCATGCGAACCCGTGGAGGGATTCGCATGCGGCCGACAGGGGTATGCGGCGGAAACTAGGCCATGAGCAGGCCGGTCTCCGCGACGTTCTTGTACCAGTACGCGCTCGCCTTGGGATAGCGCTTCTGGGTCTCAAAGTCGATGTAGAACAGGCCGTAACGTTTGTTATAGCCGTTGGTCCAGGAGAACTGGTCCTGCAGCGACCACACAAAGTAGCCGTCGACGTTTACGCCGCCGTCGATTGCCTTGAGGATCCATGCGAGATGTTGACGCATGTAGTCGATGCGAGGGGCGTCGTCGATAAAGCCATCCTCGAAGTCGTCCTTATAGCCCATGCCGTTCTCGGTGATGTAGATCTTCTTGTAGTTGGGGTAATCGTTCTTAATGCGCAGCAGCAGGTCGTAGAGGCCCTCGGGATAGATGATCCAGTCCCAATCGGTGGTGGGTACGCCTTCGCGCACGCATGACTCGCCCACGCCCTTGAGGAACCAGCGCGAGGAGCCCTTGTCGCCGGTGCCATTGTGGTTGATGTCGTTTTCGCCCTCGGCGGCACGCAGGAACTGGCACTTGTAGGTGTTGACGCCCAGGCAATCGTTGTAGGGGAGCGCGGCGGTCAGCGCGGCGATGTCCTCGTCGCGGACGTCGAGCTCGCCGCCGGCGATATGGGCCAGCTTGGTCGCAGCCTCCATGGTGTCGGCTGCATAGTGGCCGCGGAAGGTGGCGTCGAGTACCCAGCGGTTGTTGATGACGTCGGCCATGCGAGCTGCCTCGCAGTCGGCGGCGTTGTTGGGGTCGAGGGGATACTTGGGCTCCAGGTTCTGGACAATGCCGATCTCGCCCTCAAAGCCGCCCTCATGGAAGGCGACGACAGCCTTGGCGTGGGCCACCATCATGTTGTGCATGAGCTGGAAGGCCTTGTCCAGGCGGTACTTCTCGCCGTGCGGCCAGTTGCCGACGATAAAGCTGCCCTCGGCGGTTGCGGGAATCTCGTTAAACGTGAACCAGTGCTTGACCTCGGTGAACTCGGCAAAGCAGAACTTGGCGTACTCGACGAAGGCGTCGATCGTCGCGCGCGTCAGGAAACCCTCGCCGCCGTTCTGGTAAAAGGCCTCGGGCGTATCGAAGTGATCGAGCGTGACATAGGGGATAACGCCAGCTTTGTTGCAGGTGGCGAAAAGCTCGTGATAGAAAGCGACACCCTCGGGGTTAATCTCGCCGGTGCCACTGGGGAAGATGCGGCTCCAAGCGATGGAGACGCGAATGCCGTTAATGCCAAAGCGCTGGCACAAATCGATATCGACCGGATATTTGTTGTAGAAGTCGCTTGCAGGATCGGGGGAGAAGCGACCCTGGGCTGCCAGGAAATCGTCCCAGGGCACTTTGCCCTTGCCGTGCGTACGGGTCTCGCCCTCAACCTGGTAAGCAGCGGTGGCGCCGCCAAAGACAAAGCCGTCGGGGAACTGCATGGGGTTGGTCATGAGTCATCCTTTCTGTGGGATACGAATAGGGAGAGGTGCCCGAACTGGGGATCCGGGCACCAACAGAGGGAGGAAACTAGTCGAGGTTCTCGCGGAGCCACTTAATGGCGCCGGCGGGGTCGCGAGTAAGGTCGATATATTCCTTACCGCGCGGGGCGAGCAGCTTAATGCCCAGGCGATCGGTGTCGGCCTTCATGTCGTTGTAGTAGCTACGAACCTGCGGGGCAAGCACGATAACGTCGTACTGATCCATGATGGCAGTGTGCTGACCATAGGCGCCTGCGGAGGAAGCGATGTTCTCTCCGGTCTGCGCGGCACCTTCCTTGATGGCGTTGGCAAGCATGGCAGAGGTGCCGGCACCGGCGCACAGGACGAGGACCTTCAGGCCGTCGACATCCTTCTTAGCGGATGCGTCGGCGGCAGGCTCGGGCTGATCGGCGACAGGCTTGCTTTCGGCGGCAGCGGCGGTCGTCTCGACGGAAGCGGTGGCCTGCTCGACAGCGGGCGCAGAGGCGTCGGCGGCGATGGCAGCGGCACCATTGGACTCGAGACCCAGCTCGGCGGCGCGCTCGGCCTCCTGGTCGCAGAGCAGCTTATCGTATGCCTTCAAGAACGGCAGGTAGATGATGGCGTCCAGTAAGATGATGATCGCGACAAATACCAGGGCGATAAGCTGGAAGTTCGTGGTGATGAAGATGCCGATGGGGGCGGGGGTGGCCCAAGGCACCACGAAGGAGAAGCCGTTCATGCCTACGTTATCGATAAAGAACTTGGCAACGCTCACGTTGACGCAGCCGGCGGCAACAAAGGGGATGAGCATGTAGGGGTTAAGGATCATCGGCGCGCCAAAGAGCAGCGGTTCGTTGACGGCAAAGGCAACAGGAACAATCGAGGCCTTACCGACGGCTTTGAGCTGCTTGGACTTCATAAAGAGAATCAGCAGAAGCGGCACGATGAAGGTGGCGCCGGTGCCGCCGAACTCACCTACGAGCGACATGTTAAAGGTGAGGGAGTGGGCGGGGTGGCCACCGGCCAGCAGAACCTGCAGGTTCTCGGCCTGGTTGGCAAGACGGATGGGGTCGATGCCCGGCTGGACGATCGAGGGGCCGTGGACGCCGATGAACCAGAAGAACGCGGTGGCTGCCTGGATAAGGATAAGGCCAGGATAGGTTTCTGCAGCGGTAAAGAGCGGGGAGAGCAGCTTGATGAGCAGCTCGGAGAACGGAACGCCCATGAGGTTGCGCACAACCACATCGATGATGCCGCAGATGATGACGGCGCCGCCAAAGGGGATGATGTCGCGGAAGTTCTGAGCGATGGCGCCCGGGACCTCCTTGGGCAGCTTAATGGTCAGATCGCGCGAGACGCAGAACTTATAAACCCACACGGTAATGAACGCGGCGATATAGGCCGAGAACAGACCGCGCGTACCCATGCTGGTGCAATCGAAGACCGAAAGCTCGGAGCCGTCGAACTTGGTGGTGAACTGCGTAACGGCGAGCAAAAGCATGCTGCACTGGGCGGCCACCATGGTGGAACCGTCGTTGAGCACTTTGCCGGCGGGCATGCGACGGTTCATGGATGCCGTGAAGTTCTTGGCGGTGGTGCCGGCAACCATGATGCCCATGACGCCCATGGTGAAGTTGTAGAGCTTGTTGCACCAGTCGATGAGCGGCTGGGGCAGCGTGATGCCGACTACGCCGGGAAGCGTGGCGATCAGCAGAAAGATCGAAGAGGTAAGGACGATGGGCATGCACCCAAGGAATCCGTCCTTGATGGCCTGGAGGTAGATGTTCCTCGAGATCTTCTCAAAGAACGGTTGATGCTTTTCGAGCATCTTTACGATGGCGTCCATAGAGCTCCTTTGCTGCTTGATGCGCGATGCATGTGGATGGAACTGGTCGTCGATGGATGGTCAGGACTGCCCGGAAACCTTCCTGGGTAAGGAAGGCATTGCGAAATGACAACGTTGTCATTTCGTTAATGACAACGTAAGACATTTTTGGAAGAGCAACAAGGATTTACGGGTGAACGGTCGATATTGTCCGATAAACGGCTGATTTGTCAGTTGGGCAGGTAGTGTATGCTAGAACACAAAAAACAAGCGATGCAAAACCGACTGGAGAAGTAGTGGCAACGATGGACAAGAAAAATGTCTCAATGAACGATGTGGCAGTTGCCGCGGGTGTTTCTCTCAAGACGGTGTCGCGCGTGATCAACGAGCCTGATAGCGTGCGAGAGTCGACGCGCGATAAGGTCCATGCGGCCATGGAGGCGCTCGGGTTTCGAACCAACTTTGCCGCGCGTTCACTCAAGTTGGGCCGTTACGGGTGCATCGGCGTGGTGATGTTTCACTTGTCGGGCGGCGCCGTGGACATGATTGACGGTATCGCCGATGCCGCCGAAGAGCGAGGCTTTGCTCTCACGATGATCAAAAAGCGCGCTGGGGAGAAGATGACCCTTGCCGATGCGGCGCGCAGGATGTCGCAGCTGCCTGTTGATGGCATGATCTTCAACCTGCGTCAGATGGTCGATGACTTTGATACCTTTGAGGCGCCGAAAGACCTCAAGACGGTGATTATCACACCAATGGAACATCCTACCTGCTCCACCGTCAGTGACGATCAAGAGGGCGGCGCGCGCATGGCGTGCGAGTACTTCTTGAACCACGGGCACAAGAACGTGTACTTCGTTTCGGGTAAGAAAGAGTCGCTGTCGAGCCAGTGCCGAATGAAAGGCTGGCGAGCGGCGCTCGAGGCGCGTGGCATTGAGCCGCCCGAGCCTCTGCAAGGCGATTGGAATGCGGATAGTGGCTATGCCGCTGGCCTTGTGCTTGCCGATAAACCCGATTGCACGGCGGTCCTCGCTGCTAACGACTGCATGGCAAACGGCGTGATGATGGCTCTACGTGACAAGGGTCTGAGTGTGCCCGATGATGTGTCCGTGATCGGCTTTGATGACGAGCTTTACAAGACGATTCCCAACTCGATTCTGACGTCGGTGAAGTTTCGCCACCGCGAGCTGGGCGTCCGTGCGCTCAACGAGGTCGTTGCGGGCCTAGAAGCTCCGAGCTCCAGAAGCCGTACGCTCGTCTCGGGCGTGTTGGTCGAACGTTCCAGCGTAAAGGACCTGCGGGCGTAGGGTTTTTCGGCCCGTTCGTCTCAATCTGTAACAGTTAGGACCGAAAAACTCAGCTAAATATTACAGATTGAGATATTTCTGCTCGGGCGTTCTGTTTGTCTCGATCTGTAACAGCTAGGATCCAAAAACTCGGCTAGATGTTACAGATTGAGATGAACAGGAGGGCGGGTGCGGTCTAAACAAAATGGCCCGCGCATCACGCATCGATGCACGGGCCATTTTTTGTCTGCGAGCGGCAGGTGGCGTCAGCGTCTTATGCCTTGAGGTTTTCCTCGATCCAGGCGACGGCACCCTTGGGATCCTTAGTGAGGTCGATGTACTGTTTGCCCTTGGGCGACAGCAGCGTGATGCCCAGGCGGTCGGTGTCGGCCTTCATCTCGTTGTAATAGGTGCGAACCTGCGGAGCCAGGACGATGACGTTGTACTGGTCCATGATGGCGTAGTGGCTGCCGTAGGCACCGGCGTTGGCGGTAATGTCGATGCCCAGCTCGTCGGCGCCTTCCTTAAGCGCGTTGGCGAGCAGTGCAGAGGTGCCGGCGCCAGCGCACAGAACCAGAACCCTCAGATCCTTGCCCTTAAGGGCGGACGGAGCTGCGGAGGCCTCGGTGGCAGAAGCGGTCTCGACAACAGGAGCCTCAACGGCGGGGGCGGCAGCGGTCTTGACGGCCTTGGTCTCCTCGGCCTCTTCTTCGGCCAGGGTCTCGGCCTCCTGCTTGCACAGGACGTTGTCGTAGGCCTTGCAGAACGGGTAGTAGATCAAGAAGTCAACGACCAGCAGGACGACAACCAGGACCAGAGAGATCGGCTGGAAGTTGGTGTCGATGAAGGTGCCGATCGGTCCGGGGAGTGCCCACGGCATGGCATAGATAAAGCCGTTCATGCCCAAAAAGTCGATGAAGAACTTACCAATGAGGACGTTGGCCACGGGGGCAAACAGGAACGGGATCAGGAAGTACGGGTTGAGGATGATGGGCGCGGCGAACAGCAGCGGCTCGTTGACGGCGAACATCACGGGTACGACAGAGGCTTTGCCGACGGCCTTGAGCTGCTTGGAGCGCATAAAGAGCAGGAAGATGATCGGGACAATGAACGTGGCGCCGGTGCCGCCGAGTTCGCCGATGTAGTTACCGAAGTTCTCGGTCAGGGCGAGGGCGGGGTGACCGCCGGCCTGCAGCGTGGCGAGGTTGGTGGTGATGTTGCCAAACAGCGCGGCGTTGAGGGCAGGCTTAACGACCGAGGGGCCGTGGATGCCCATGAACCAGAACAGCGGGATCATGAACCAGATGAGGGCGAGGCCGGCGTAGGAATCGGCAGCGGCGAACAGCGGGCTCACCAGCGTGGAGATGACGTTGGCAAACGGGACGGCCAAGCAGGTGCGGCAGATAACGTCGATGACGGCGACAAACAGGATGGAGAAGCTGAAGGCGAAGATGTCGCGGAAGTTCTGGGCGATGGCGCCGGGGACTTCTTTGGGCAGCTTGATGGTGATGTCTCGCTTAATGCAGAAGGCATAGATGTTGACCGTGGCAAATGCGGCGACAAAGGAGCTCAGCAGGCCCTTGGTGCCCATGTTGTCGGTAAAGAACACCGAGACATCGGCGCCGTCGATCTTGGCACTCGTCTGGGTAACGGCCAAGATGAGCATAGCGCACATGGCGGCGACCATGGTGCTCGTGGCGTTGATGGCCTTGCCGGCAGGCATGCGGCGGTTCTTGGAGCCGGTCAGCGCGCTTGCGGTGGTGCCGGCGACCATGATGCCCACGACGCCCATCGTGAAGTTGTAAACCTTGTTGCAGAAGTTCACGACGTCGACGTTCCACCAGTCGGGCAGCGTAAAGCCGCCGACCGTGGCGACAACGCCCGGCAGGGTCGAAATAAGCAGGAAGACAGAAGAAGACAGGATGATGGGCATTGCTGCCAAAAAGCCGTCTTTAATGGCCTGAAGGTAGATGTTCTTAGAGACCTTGTCGAAGTACGGCTGACCTTTCTCCAAGAACTTAACGATCGATTCCATAGTTCACGCTCCTCTTTGCATGAAATCTTAATGGCATGGACATTGAAAACCTATATGGTCTCCCGCTTGCTAAAAGCCCGGGTGCAGGCGGGGTCGGTCCCAGGGGGAGAGAGGGGAGCGGCTGGGTTTGTATCGCATGGGGCCGCTCCCCCTCGGGGGAAAGCGAGGCGATGCGCTACTGCGCGTCCGCCATAGTGTCGGCGAGCTCCTTGTACCAGAGTGCCGACTGCTTGATGTAGCGTTTTTGCGTGTCGAAGTCGATGTAGAACAGGCCGTAGCGCTTGTTATAGCCATTGGCCCACGAGAACTGGTCCTGCAGGCTCCAGATAAAGTAGCCCTGGACGTCGACGCCCTCGGTACGCGCCTGGAGCACCTTCTCCATGTGCTGGTCGACAAAGTCGATGCGCTCGGGATCGGCGACGATGCCGTTTGCGTCGGGCTCGGGGTCCTTGTGGCCCAGGCCGTTTTCGGTGATATAGATGACGGGGAGGTTGGGATAGGTGGCGCTGATGTGCTTGAGCGTGTCGTAGAGGCCTTGCGGGTAGATGAGCCAATCCCAGTCGGTGGTGGGGATACCCGGCATATCGACCTGCTGCCCGACGCCCTTAAACTTAAAGCACGAGGTGCCCTTGTCTCCGGTGCCGTTAAAGCTGTTGGTGGACTCGCCATCGTAGGCGGCGATAAACGCCGACTGATAGTAGTTGAGGCCGAACATATCGTTGCGGGGCGCCGCCTTGGCGAGCTCCTCCATGTCGCTGTCCTCAACCGTAAGCGTGGCGTTGTTGGCACGCAGAATCTCGTTGATGAGTGAGAGGGTGCGCGCGGAGTAGTGACCCAGGAAGGCGCCGTCCATGATGAAGTCGGTGTAGAAGGCGTTGTACAGGTCGGCGGCGTGCTGGTCGGCGGGCGAGTCTGTGGCAGGATATGCCGGCGTCAGGACGTTGACCATGCCAATGCGTCCGCCCAGGTGCTCGGTCTCGTCAAGATCCTTATACAGGTTGACGGCGCGGGCGTGGGCAACGAGCTCGTTGTGCTGGCTCTGGATGCCGCTCGTCACATCAAAGTGATGGTTGGGCGGGAAGTTGCCTTGGATGTATTGGGAGTGCGAGAGGCTGATGAGCTCGTTGATGGTGAACCAATTCTTGACCTCGCGGAACTCGCGGAAGCAGAACTCGGCATAGCGCACATAGGCGTCGACGGTCTTGCGGTTGAGCCAGTCGCCCTGGTTGAACAGGGCGGCGGGGGAGTCAAAGTGATGCAGGGACACATAGGGCTCGACGCCATACTTTTTGCAGCAGGCGAACAGCTCGTGGTAGTGCTTAACGCCCTCGGCGAGGGGCTCGGCATCGTCGCCGTTGGGGAAGATGCGGGTCCAGGCGATGGACACACGGATGGCGTTGAGTCCATGCTCGGCAGAAAGGCGGATATCCTCCTCGTAGCGGTTGTAGAAATCACTGGCCGGGTCGGGCAAAAAGCGACCCTGGGCGACAAGGTAATCGTCCCACATGGTCTTACCCTTGCCTGCCACCTTCGTGGAACCTTCCGTTTGGTACGCGGCGGTTGCGGCGCCCCAAACAAAGCCCTTCGGCAGCTGCTGTACGCGGTTTAGCAAAGACATATGCATACACCCTCTCGTCTCGCTGTTCGATATTGTGCGTTTGCGCTCAGGAGGCTCCCTGGTTAGCGTTCAGCGGTGAAAAAGCCCGATAAACACTATCTTAAAATGATTAGAACCAAAATGAGCACGTGAACATTTGACAATGAGCACGTTAACATCCGGCTGGGATGTATAGAAACAAAACAACTTCAAACAGCCGCGAACGGTTGTATTTGTTCGGTAAGCGGTTTTGATTGACAGAAGTTTTCATGTTGTGGTATATGGCTCGGGTATCATGAGCACGTTATCAATGTATGTACGATGCGCCATGGGCGCGGGGAATAGTTGGGAAGCAGGTTAGCGTGGAAGGCATGGCTCAGCAAACAAGGAATGGTCATTCGGCGAGCGCGGCAGAGGTTGCGGCGCTCGCTGGCGTGAGCCGCCAGACTGTGTCTCGCGTGGTCAACGGTATGCCTAACGTGACGGAAAAGACGCGCAAGCGTGTGCTGGCCGCCATGGAAGAGCTGGGCTTTCGTCCCAATTTTGCTGGAGCGGCGTTGCGCGGCGGGTCGTATCGTTCTATTGGCCTGTGCATGTACAACATCACACGTGTCGGTAACCTGGCGACGCTCGAGGGTATCATGCAAGCGGCGCGCGAGCACGATTTTGCCGTCACTATGATCGAGATGGGCGGCGACAAGCCCTATACACTTGCCGATGCCTCGCGCCGCATGGTCGAGCGACCCGTCGACGGCATGATTCTCAACATGAACCGCATGGCTCCCGATTTTGAGGAGTTTGTTCCCCAGCCGGGAGTGCGAACGGTCATCCTGTCCATGTATGCGCATCCGCGCTGCACGACGATCGACTCCGACCAGTATGGTTCGTGCGAGCTGTTGACCAATTATCTGCTGGAACATGGTCACTCGAATATGCGGTTTGTGGCGGGTCCGGAAAACTCGATTTCCTCGCGTTTTCGTGAGGCCGGTTGGCGCGATACGCTGGGTCGTGCTCATGTCGATGCCGCTCCGATGCTGCGTGGCGATTGGAGTGCGGACAGTGGGTACGCCATGGGCGAGCGGATTGCGGCCGAGGTGCTTGCCGGCGGGTCGCAGGCGCCGACTGCCGTGCTTGCGGCAAATGACCAGATGGCGCTGGGCGTTATCGCCGCGCTCGAGAACGCGGGCCTGTCCGTGCCCGACGACGTGAGCGTGGTTGGTATCGACGACGCACTCGAGGGACTTGTTCCTCACAATCGGCTGACGACGCTGCGATTTGATTTGCGCGGTGTCGGTAAGCTTGCGTTTGAGGCGGCGATTGGAGAGAGCTCGTCTATCGAGGCGATTCATGTGCCGAGTACGCTGGTCGAACGCTCGACTGTTAGGGACATGCGGGGTTAGGTCCTACTCCGTTTGTCTCGATTTGTAACAGGTAGACGGTCAAAAGCGGGCTACGTGTTACAGATTTAGATTCTTCGGAAAGAGCAATCCTGTTCGTCTCAATCTGTAACAGCTAGGACCAAAAAACTCGGCTAGATGTTACAGATCGAGACAAACGTGCGACACGGTCCGCCCAAAAAAGGCCGGGGGCGGCGCGCCGTGTGACGTGCCGCCCCCGGCTGAGAAATGGGGACAGGTTGTGTGAGCGGGCAACCCCGCCAGCCACTAGTCCAGACGACGGGTCTGCGCCACGTGCTTGTACCAGTAGGCGCTTGCCTTGGGCGTGCGCTTCTGGGTTTCAAAGTCAACGTAGAAGAAGCCGTAACGCTTGTTGTAGCCATTGGTCCAGGAGAACTGATCCTGCAGGCTCCACAGGAAGTAGCCGCCCACGTTGACGCCCACCTCCATGGCCTTGAGCAACCAGCGCAGGTGCTGCTCGATGTAGTCGATGCGCGGCTGGTCGTCCACAAAGCCGTCTTTGTAGGGGTCCTTGTAGCCCATGCCGTTCTCGGTGATGAAGATCTGCTTGTAGTTGGGGTAGCGCTGCTTAATGTAGACGAGCAGATCGAACAGGCCCTCGGGATAGATGATCCAGTCCCAGTCGGTGGTGGGGATGCCAGGCTTGTTCACATGCTCGCCAATGCCCTTGACGCGCCAACGGCCGGTGCCCTTCTCGCCCGTACCGTTGTGGTGCAGGTCGTTCTCGCCGTCGTAAGCCTTCAAAAAACGGCACTGGTAGTTGTTAACGCCCAGGTAGTCGTTGTAGAGCGCGGCCTCGCGCATGATTTCCAGATCCTCGTCTAGGATCTGGATGGTGCCACCCGAGACGGCGGCCAGGCGGTTGGCGCACTCGAGGGTGTCGGGCGCGTAGTCGCCGCGGAAGGTGGCGTCGAGCAAGAACTGGTTTTGCAGCACGTGCTCGTTGTTGGCGGCCTTGATATCGGCGGGGTCGTTCTCGTTGAGCGGATACTTAAACTCCAACGACTGAATGACGCCGATCTTGCCCTTAAAACCGCCGTTGTGGAAGGCCAGCACTGCCTTGGCGTGGGCGAGCATCATGTTGTGCTCGCACTGGAAGGCCTCGGCCAGATGCGCCTTGACGCCACCGGGGAAGGTGCCCTCGATGTAGGTGTTGGAGGCATCGGCCCAAATCTCGTTAAAGGTGAACCAGTAGGTCACCTGGTCGGCGTACTCCTTAAAGCAGAAGGTGGCAAAGTCCACAAAGGCGTCGATGGTCTCGCGGTTGAGGAAATCGCCCTTCTCAAAGAGGGGCAGCGGCGTGTCGAAGTGATGCAGCGTGACGAACGGCTCAACGTGGTGCTTATGGCACTCGGCGAAGAGATCGTGGTAGAACTGCACGCCCTCGGGGTTGATTTCGCCGGTACCGTTGGGGAAGATGCGGCTCCAGGCGATGGAGAGGCGAATGCCGTTGATGCCAAACTCCTCGCACAGCTCCAGATCGACGGGGTACTGGTTGTAGAAGTCCGAAGCGGGATCGGGGGAGAAGCGGCCCTGGGCCTCCAGGAAGTCGTCCCAGGCGACTTTGCCCTTACCGTGAGTGCGGGTCTCGCCCTCTACCTGGTAGGCAGCAGTGGCGCCGCCAAAGACAAAGTCCTCGGGAAACTGCGCGGGCGGGTTGGTGACGCTAGCAGGGTTAACGGACATGATGATCCAATCGTCTAAATCGAAGGGCCAGCCGGTCTTGGATGGTCGGCTGGCCCTGAGCGTTACTTACTTAGAGAGCTGTTCACTCACGAAGGCGAGAGACTTATCGCCGTTCTGGGAGAGCTCGATGTATTGCTTGCCACGGCAGGCGACGCACTTGTTGCCCACGCGCTCGCAGTCCTTCTGCAGGTCGGCCAGGTAGCTCGCGGCCTGCGGGGCCAGGACGACTAGGTCAAAGTCGGGGAGCATGTCAACGTGGTTGCCGTATGCCTCGGCAGCGGTCTCAAGATTGATGCCGCGCTCCTTGGCGGCCTTGGCCAGCGCGTTGGCGAGCAGGCCCGAGGTGCCGCCACCCTGGCAGAGCACGAGCACGCGCTTGCCGTTGAGGTCGCTGGCGGTCGTTGCCTCGGCAGCGGGTGCTGCAGAAGCGGCGGGGGCGTCGACCTTCACGGCCTCGGCAGCAGCGCCAGCGGCAACGCTCTTGGCGTCGGCCTTGCCCTGGAAGGCATCGTTGAGCTTGGCGGCCTTCTCGGCGTTCTTGGCGGCGAGCTCCTCCTGGGAGATCTCGGCCTCCTCGGCGCACTTCTGGGCGTCATAGGCACGGAAGAACGGGTAGTACAGAACGAAGTCGACGACCAGGATAAGGGCGAGCATCACAAAGGCGAGCGGCTGGAAGCCCAGGCCCATGATGGTGCCGATGGGGCCGGGGACGGTCCAGGGCAGGGTGTACATAAAGCCGTTCATGCCCAAGAAGTCGATAAAGATCTTGAGGATCCAGATGTTGGCGATCGGGGCAAAGACAAACGGGACAAAGAAGACGGGGTTGAGCACGATGGGCGCGGCGAACAGCAGCGGCTCGTTGACGGCAAAGCAGACCGGGACGATGGCAGCCTTACCGACGGCGCGCATCTCCTGAGACTTGGCCAGGAAGCAGAACATAAAGACCAGGACGAGCGTGGCGCCGGTGCCGCCCATGCAGACGACGAAGTATTGGGCACCCTGGGTCAGGACAGCGGAAGCGTGCTGGCCAGCCTGGAACGCAGCCAGGTTGTCGGTCATGTTGGCAACGAGGGCGGCGGCGATGGCGGGCTCGACGATCGAGGGGCCGTGGACGCCCACGAACCAGAAGAGGCTCATGGCGCCGTAGATCACAGCGAGGCCGATGTAGCCGTCGGCAGCGGTGAACAGGGGCTGGAACACCTGGATGACGCCCTGGGCAAAGCAGAAGCCAAAAGCAGCGCGGAAGGCGATGTCAAAGACCCAAAAGACGGTGATGCAGACGGAGAAGGGGATGATGTCCTTAAAGGTCTGCGAGATGTTGGGCGGAACTTGCTCGGGCATCTTGACGGTGATGTTGCGCTTAATGAAGAACTTGTAGATGATGCCAGTCACAAACGCAGCGATGAAAGCGGTCAGCAGGCCCTTGGAACCAAGGTAGGTGGTGTTGAAACCGCTGGCGGCGTCCGTGGCGATCGTGTCGCTCGAAAGGAGCAAGAAGCCGATGATGGCCGCGCACATGCACGAGATGAAGTTGATCTGGTTGTTCTTGGGCAGATCGCGGTTCTGAGCGTCGGCGAAGTGCTTGGCCGTGGTGGCGGCGCAGGCGATGGCCAGGATGCCCATGGAGTAGTTGTAGCACTTCCACAGGGCGTTGTTGATGTCATCGGGCCAGTAGAAACCCCAGATGTTGGGGACCGAGGCTACCAGGCAGAAGATGGACGAGAAGATGATGATGGGGATGACGGAGATAAAGCCGTCGCGGATCGCCTTGAGGTACTTGTTGCGGGCGATCGCGTTGAAAAAGGGCTGGCCCTTTTCGATGATGGCGATGAGTTGCTCCATGCAATGCTCCTAAGAGTCGGTGGGTTAGCAACGATGGTAGCTTTTGACTTTCGGTTGCCAAAATGTTGACGTTGCCATTTTGTGACACAAAAAAAGAAGCGAACCGGTGGTTCCTGTGCCTGCGAACCGTCGATTCCTTACGCGTAAACGTTTGAGCCGCCCGGTGGCTCTGTGTTTGCACAATGGCAACGTTAACATTTGGTCGACAAAAGCCGTTTGGGGAAGCAAAAATGTCGGTGAACGGTAGGTTTTGGGTGGTGAGCGTATGGTGGGGGAGGCGTTGGATATACTTGAAGGCGGTAAAAATGACTGCGCAAGGTGCCATCAATGGCATCGTTGACATAGAAAGATCGACCTATGGCCGCTGTTAAAAAATCGGTATCCGTTAAGGATGTGGCGCGTCTCGCGGGCGTCTCGGAGCAGACGGTCTCGCGCACCGTGCACGATTCGCCCAGCGTGCGCCCCGAGACCAAGGAACGCGTGCGTGCCGCCATGCGCGAGCTGGGGTATCGCCCCAATTTTGCCGGTCGATCGCTGCGCCGCGGTAAGTTTAAGACCGTCGGCGTCGCCATGTTCAACATTACCGGCACCGGCAATCTCGACCGTATGGAGGGCTTTGCCGCCGCGGCCGATAAGCACGGCTATGCCATCACCCTCACTAAAGTAGACGGGCATCCGTATACCCTCGAGAGCGCATCGTCGCGCATGAGCGCACTGCCAGTGGACGGTATGGTTGTGATCATGAATCGCATGCCGGCAGACTTTGGCACTTTTGAGCCGCTGCCCGGCATGCAGACGGTGCTCGTTACGATGTTGGAGCACCCGCTCTGTTCAACGGTCGATAACGACCAGTTCGATTGCTCGCGCCAGGTGGTCGAGTACTTGCTGGAGCGGGGGCACAAGACCGTGCACTTTATCTCGTGTCCCGAGCGCTCGCTTTCGGGCATGCGGCGCGAGGAAGGCTGGCGCGAGACATTGCGCGCGCATGGCATTGAGCCACCGCGACTTATCCGTGGCGATTGGACGGCGCAGAGCGGATATGCCGCAGGTCAGGCCCTGGCGGATGATCCGACCTGTACGGCCATTTATGCTTCCAACGACGCCATGGCCTACGGCTGCATTCGCGGGCTCGAGTCGCGCGGAAAGCGCGTGCCCGAGGACGTGAGTGTGGTGGGTGTTGATGACAGCCTGGGCGATATCGTGCCCGACCGTCGCCTGACCACGGTGCGCTTTGACAACAAGCGCGTCGGCATGTGGGCGGTCGACAAGATTGCCGGCGCCGAGGGCGTTGCGCCCGGTGTGGAGCACATGCTGTTTCCGGGCGTGCTCGTCGAGGGCGATACGGTGCGCGATGTACGCTAGGGGCGCAGGTCTGTTTGGGTTGCCGCTAATTGTGTTCGATATTGTTCAGATTGGTTTAAAAACCGTTCACGGGCGAAAAGCGACCGTTCATAGCTCGAAATCACGTTTTGCGCTGTTCTTTTTTGTTTGAATGTTAATGTTTCTGTCATACAGAACGCAGCGCGTATGCCCGGACGCGATGCTCTCCATTGGTTCATATGTGAAAGGAACGCAATATGGCAACCAAAGAAGAAATCTCGATGGTTGGATTCGAGATTGTCGCATACGCAGGTGACGCCCAGACCGATCTGCTTGCAGCGCTCGATGCTGCTCGCGAGGGCGATTTTGAGAAGGCCGAACAGCTGCACAAGGATGCCAGCGATGCACTTATCGGCGCCCACGACACGCAGACCAAGCTGCTTTCGCAGGAGGCCGGCGGTGGCGAGATGGAGATGACCTTCATCATGGCTCACGCTCAGGACACTCTCATGACCACTATGATCCTGGAGAAGCAGGCCCGCTTTACCATCGATGCCTACAAGCGCATCGCCGAGCTCGAGGCCAAGCTCGCCTAACGAGCCCTCACAACCAAGTCCCCTTCCAAAAGCTCTGCCGCTACCCGCGGCAGGGCTTTTTCTGTCCTCCTCCAAGTTGCGGTGAAATAGGGACTGAATAGGGGCCGACGGGCGCAAAACAATCCCTATTCCACCGCAACTCATCCGGAGATAGTCATTGGGGACAGTCTTGGTGCGCTCTGTTCGTCTTCCCGTTCGTTTTTTGCTCGGTGGGTATACTTCCTTTCGCATTAAGCCCCGGACTGAGGAGGTATCCAAATGCCGGATAACGGGTCAATACAAAAAAGAGACGCGCACGAGATGGCTCATGGGCGTCCTGTCCAGATAACCGAGCACACGACGGTAACCGAGCTGCAGCCCAGTCTGTCCGATGTCGTGTGCGCAAACAAAAAGCTGCAGATTGGCTTTATCGTTGCGCTCGTGGTACTGGCGCTGCTGTCGGGCTTTGTAGCTCGTCCGCATTTCGCCGATACCAAGACTTGGGACTCCACCATCGAGGTCATCGATCAAAAGAAGGGCAATGTTTTGGCGCTCACGACCTCGTGCGTCGCCCTATCTGCGGGTATCACTGCGCTGCCGGGCGATACGGGAACGCCGGTTGCCGAGCAGCTCGCGCAGCTTTCGGGTAACTTGGGCATCGTGCTTGCCGTGCTCTACCTCGAGAAATACCTGCTGACCATTTTGTGGTCGGTTGGCCTGGGCATCCTGATCCCGTTTGCGCTGGTGCTCCTTGCGGTGTCGCTCGGCATTCACGGGCGCTGGAGCACGAGCGCCGTCCTGCGCCGCGTGGCGACTCGCGTGCTGGTGGTCGCCACGATCGGCATGGCGTTGGTGCCTGCAAGCGTATGGGTGTCGCAAAAGGTCGACGAAACGTATCGAGTGAGCATCGAAGCGGCCGAGCAAAAGGCGGCCGACGCTGCGGGTACGGCAAATAGTGATAGCTCCAAAGCAAGCAAGAAAAAGACCGAGTCCACAGAGTCCAAGAACGTGCTTGAGCAGCTTGCCGACGGTGCCTCAAGCCTGGTCACGTCGGTAACCAGTGGTGCCAAGCAGATGACCGACGAGATCGTGCAGCAGGTGACCGACCTTATCGAAGGCGTCATCGTGATGATCGTGACCTCGTGCGTGATTCCATTGCTGGTGCTCGCGGCGTTTTTGTGGCTGGGGCACACCCTGCTGGGGATTGATATTTCCGGCCCGGCGAACTATTTGACGGGTCGCTTTCTGAGCGCTCCGTCCAAGCACGCCAAAAAGGGCGGGCAGTCCGAGTAGCTAAAACAGCTGTATATACCGGGGAATACCGCCGAAGGGCGGCCGAGACACGTTCTCGGCCGCCCTTTTGTTTGTTGAACACATGGTCGCTACGTCCGCGCCCGGTCCAAACGGTCAGCAATCATCTGTGAACGGTATTTGTTCAAAAAAGAACAAAGATAAACAAATAGTTGTTGCAGTTACTGTTCGAATGTGTTCAAATAAACATGAACAGTGAAGAACCGCACATTCAGATGCCCGGACCTGAACGCGATTCAACACTTCCAAACAGAAACTACGCACCTGCGTATCTCTCAAGGAGGATGTCATGAGGGTTGTAATCGCTTCCGATGCCGACGGTATGTCGATGAAGGAGTCCATCAAGGAGATGCTCATCGCCGACGGTCACGAGGTCGTCGACTATTCCGAGACCCCTGCCGCGGACTTTGTCGATTCCGCGACCGCCGTTGCCAAGGACCTGCTGGAGCACAAGGATTCCCAGGGCTTCGCATTCGATAAGTACGGCGTCGGCTCCTATATGGCCGCCGTCAAGATCAAGGGCATGGTCGTCGCCAACATTTCCGACGAGCGTTCCGCTTACATGACCCGCGAGCACAACGGCTCGCGCATGGTCACCATGGGCCCGGGCGTTGTGGGCACCGAGGTCGCTAAGAAGATCGCCCGTGAGTTCCTGCGTGCCCAGTACGCCGGCGGCCGTCACCAGATCCGTGTCGACATGCTCAACAAGATGGCCTAACGAGAGCCACCGAGAACTCGAACTTCTACCTCAACTTGTGAATTCAGACGAAAGGACGTTCTGATGAAGAAGACCATCGCAATCGGTTGCGACCATATCGTTACGGACGAGAAGATCTATCTGGCCGACCGCCTGGAGCAGGCTGGCTACAAGGTGCTCGACTGCGGCACCTACAGCCACACCCGTACGCACTATCCCATCTACGGTAAGGCCGTGGGCGAGGCAGTTGCCAGCGGCAAGGCCGACTTTGGTGTGGCCCTGTGCGGCACCGGCATTGGTATCACCAACGCCGTCAACAAGGTTCCCGGCGCCCGTTGCGCCCTGGTCCGCGACATGACCTCTGCCCTCTATGCCCGTCGCGAGCTCAACGCCAACATCGTGGGCTTTGGTGGCAAGATCACCGGCGAGTTCCTGATGGCCGATATCATGCTTGCCTTCCTGGAGGAGCCCTACGAGAAGACTCCCGAGCACGACGCCCTGATCGCCAAGATCGATGCCTGCAATAAGGCCGACGCCGAGGCTCAGGCTGACCCGCACTTCTTTGACGAGTTCCTTGAGAAGTGGGACCGCGGCGAGTACCACGACTAAGGAGGTTACGCGGTTTACCAAACCGCGTAACGGGTCGACGCTGCGCGCCGCCCAGGCACCCCATCTCGCCGCTCAAACCGTCGCTCGCGTACATGAAGTACGCGTCGCTCCTCTTTCGCGGCGACCTGGGGCACCTGAGCGCCGCTCGCTGACGTTTGAGTGACCTGTGAGATCGCCCCTGTTGTTGCGAAGTGTTCTGGTACGGCGAGCTGCTCCGATAACACGTTTGCTTGCTTGGCTTGAGTGCTTCGCTCTTGGCTGTACTTGGCGATTTGCAGCTTTTCAATTGACGGCTCGCGTTTCTGTGAGGGGGCGCGGGCCGGTTTTCTATCAGCCCTATTGACTTGGCGGGCTGTCGTAAGAAAGAGAAGGCTCCTATGGAGTTTGTTCTTGATAACGGTTCTATCCGCGTAGCACTGAGCACGGCGGGCGGGTCGTTCACTTCTATTGCGGCCTACGGCCGTGAGTACCTGTGGCAGGGTGACCCGGCGGTCTGGTCGGGCCAGGCACCCATTTGTTTCCCGATCTGCGGCGGCCTTCGTGACGGTCGCGCAATGACCATGGGCGGCCGCGAGGTCAAGCTCGCCCGTCACGGCTTTGCGCGCAAACAGGAGTGGAAGCTCGAGGAGCAGAGCGACAACATGGTTGCGCTGAGCTTAAGCTCTGCCGACCATGCCGAGTTGCTCGAGCAGTACCCGTATCCGTTTAAGATCGTTGCTCGTTACACGATCGATGCGGAGAAGGTGGCCGTGTCGTACGAGGTGACCAATGAGGGCACCGAGGACATGCCGTTTTTTGTGGGCGGCCACCCCGGCTTTAAGTGCCCGCTCGACGAGGGCGAGTCCTATGACGATTATGAGCTTCGTTTTGAGCAGCGCGAGGCCGCCGAGCTCTGTACTGCCGTTCCCTCGACGGGCCTGATTGATGTTGAGCATCGCAGCAAGAACCCCATGATCGGCCATGACCTGCCGCTTACCCACGAACTCTTCGACTTCGCGGAGACCATCTTTGACGTGCTCGAGAGCCGCGTGGTTACGTTGACCAAGAAAACCGAGGACAAGGGCGTGCGCCTGACGTTCCCCGATATGCCGTACCTGATTGTATGGAGCAAGCCCGAGGGCGACTTTGTGGCTGTTGAACCGTGGGGTGGTCTGTCCACCTGCTCCGACGAGGACGATATTCTGGAGCACAAGCGTGGCTGCCTGGTGGCCAAGCCGGGAGAGACCGTCACCCGCGGCTTTGAGATCGAGATCCTTTAACGAGTTATCGTATGTTTGGGGCGGGTTATGCCGCCCCGGAACAGGAGTTCAACATGATTCTGACCGTTACCATGAACCCGTCGATTGATACGCGCTATCAGCTCGACAAGCTGATCATCGACGACGTGAACCGTGTGACGCCCGAAAAGACCGCTGGCGGCAAGGGCCTCAACGTGAGTCGCGTGCTGCTGCAGCTGGGTGACGATGTGCTCGCGACCGGTCTGCTCGGCGGCCACATGGGTGCCTATATGGCCGAGCTTATGGATGCCGATGGCGTCAAGAATGACTTTGTGCCCATCGCCGGTGAGACGCGCATTTGCCTGAATATCCTGCACGAGGGTAATCAGACCGAGCTGCTGGAGAGCGGCCCGCAGATCGCCCCGGCCGAGCTCGAGGCCTTTACGGCCAAGTTTGCCGAGCTTGCAGCGAAGGCGGACGTTGTGACGCTTTCGGGCTCGCTGCCGCGCGGCGTCGATGCCGGCTACTATGCCGAGCTCGTCAAGATCGCCGAGGAGGCGGGCGCCAAGGTGCTGCTCGACACCTCGGGTGCATCGCTGGGGGCCGCGCTGGAGTCCGACGCTAAGCCTGAGCTCGTAAAGCCCAACCTGACCGAGATCAACGGCCTGCTGGGTACGTCCTTTACGACCGATGATGTCGATGCCCTGCGCGAGGCGCTTGCCGCCGATGGCCGCTTTGCCGGTATTCCCTGGGTTGTCGTTTCGATGGGCGCTGCCGGTTCGGTGGGCTTCCATGAGGGCCGTGCGTTCCGCGCCAAGACGCCCGCGATTGCGGCCGTGAACGCGACGGGTTCCGGTGACTCGACCATCGCCGGCTTTGCGCATGCCATTGCTGCCGGCGCCGACGACGTCACCGTGCTCAAGACCGCCAATACCTGCGGCAAGCTCAACGCCATGGATCCCAAGACCGGTCACCTGGTCATGGATCGCTGGGACGAGGTCTACGACAGCGTTGAGGTCACGGAGCTTTAGGGTTACGGCGTTTTACAAACGCCGTAACCGGCCGACGCTGCGCGGGCCGCATTTGGACAATCTGACGTTCAACTTCAAGGGCGCGACCGGAAGGTCAGCGCCCTTTCGTTTCACGTCACCTTGCCTCAAATGCGGCCCGCTCGCTGCCGTTGCCAAAACATCGGCGTTGCCTTGCTTTGGGAATGCGGCAGATAGAGACGTTCCTTTTTGCCGGCAGTTTGGGACACTCCTTACGGGGCACCCCCCTCCACAGCGCCTATGCCAGCTTGTCGATTTGCCCAATCTCCCAGAGCGGAATATTGACGAGCGTGCCCTCGTCTCTATATGCCGCTAACGATGTTCTCACGCAGCGCTCGAGCTTGAACTTCTCGCAGGCAATCCTCAGGCTCTTTGCTTTGAGATTCTCTGCCGCCTTGACCTCGAGCGGAAGCACGGTCCCCGTATGGTCGATGGCAAAGTCAGTCTCTGCATTGCCGGAGGAGGATGACCAATACGCGGGAGTTTTGCCTTGGAGCAAAAGCTCCTGTGCGACGTATTGCTCGGTCAGCGAGCCTTTGAACTCCGTAAAAACAGCGGGCCCGTTCAGAACAATGGCTGGCGTGAGGCCGGAGAGTGCTCCGAGGATGCCGGTGTCGATGCAGAACAGCTTGAAGCCCGAGAGATCCTCGTAGCTTGTGAGCGGTGCTCTTAGGGCGGAAACACGTGGTACCTTATGAACGATTCCATAGTCCATGAGCCACTGGAGGCTTTCCTCAAAATCGCGTGCGCGCGCCCCGGGACGAAGCACGCCGTAGACGAACTTCTTGTTTTCCTTTGCGAGCTGGCCGGGAAGGGATTTCCAAACCAGCCTCATGCGCTCGACGATGCGGGCTGGCGCATGCTTGCCAAAATCGGATTCGTAAGCTTCGATGATTTGCTGCTGAAGCCTGCGGGCCTCGATGAAATCGTGGGAGGCGGCGAAAGCGGAGACAACTTCTGGCATGCCACCGACAACGAGGTATTCCTTGAGCAGGCGCTCGAGCTTTTCGGAAACGTTTGCCAGCAGGTCCATGTCTGCGGCAAGGATGGCATCTGCGAGCGGATCGCCATCGACGGCACGAACGAACTCGACAAACCCCATGGGGCGCATGGTAAGCTGGTCAATCTTGCCGACGGGGAACGACTCGTTTTCGCGTCGGAGCGCGAGCCCCATATAGGAGCCGGCTGCCACGATATGGTATTCCGGCGCCAGCTCGTTGAAGTATTTGAGCGAGGTGATGCCACGCGGTGCCTCTTGGATTTCGTCGAAGATGATGAGTGTGTCTGTCGGCGTTATGGTCTGGCCGCGCAGGAGCTCTATCTGGGAGATGATGCGTTTGGGGTCAAGGCTTCCGTCGAACAGCGAACGTGCGCCCGGTTCGAGCATAAAGTCAAAACGGATGACGTTTTGATACTGCTGGCCTGCGAATTCGTTGAGAAGCCAGGTTTTTCCCGTCTGGCGGGCCCCCTTAAGCAGGAGGGGCTTGCGGTTTGCCCTAGATTTCCAAGCGATGAGTGCGTCCATTAGCTGTCGCTGCATACTGCCTCCTAACGATCATGGTTAGTATAAGACCGTCTTGGTCTTTCCATCGAAAAATGTGGGAGTAAACCACGTTTTTCCATCGAATAATGTGGGAGACAACCACGTTTTTCCATCGAATAATGTGGTGGTTTAGGTCGGCACCTGGGGACGTTCCTTTTCTGCCGGCAGTTTGGGACACTCCTTGTTTTGGTGCAAATTAGCTACCCATGCATCAGAAAACGGCGCCCGTCGGCGATGTTGCCGGCGGGCGCCGTTGTCGTGTGGGCGCTATTTGTTAAGTGCGTGCGTTCGAGCTCGCGTGCTACAGCGAGTCGATAAAGCGCTGCTGGGCGGCGCGTCCTGCCTCGTCCCATTTAAAGACGCCGGCGTTGTCGAGCACGTGGCCAAACACCACGCCCACCTCCTCGTGCAGGATATCGATGGCGTTGTCGGTCGTAAGTTCATCGGAGCGGCGTGCAAAGACGTCCTCGGCCCATGCGGCGTGGCTGCGGCAAAGGTCGTCGCCCTCGAGTGCGGCGCCAAGGTCGTAGCTTGCGTCGACCTTGGCGGCCAGCAGGTGCTCGCGGACGGCGCCGAGCTCGGGAACCAGGCGTGGCGGCAAAATGGCCAGGCCCATGACCTCGATCAGGCCGATGTTCTCCTTCTTAATGTGGTGGTACTCGGCATGCGGGTGGAATACGCCCAGCGGATGCTCGTCAGTCGTGATGTTGCAGCGAAGCGCCAGGTAGGCCTCGTAGATTTCGCCGCCGGCATTTCCGCGAGAGTCGACGCGGCGGATGACGGGCGTCACGGTGTTGTGCGCTACGCCGTCGGCTGTGTGCGCGATGACGCCCGCAGGCTCATCGGTCCACTCGCGCCAGGCGAGGATAATCTTCTCGGCGGCGTCGAGCAGCTGGGTGCGGTTGTGCGAGCGCAGTCGCAGCACCGAAAGCGGCCACTGCAACACGGTGCCGCTGACCTGGTCAAAGCCGGGCACGCTAAACTGCGTGACCTCGGCGGCATGCATCATGGGGAACTCGTGCGCGCCGCCCTGGAAGTGGTCGTGCGACAAGATCGAGCCGCCCACGATGGGCAGGTCGGCGTTGGAACCGATGAAGTAGTGCGGGAACAGGTCCACAAAATCGAGCAGGCAGGTCAGGCCCTTGCGGTCCACGTGCATCGGTCGATGCTCGGAGCTCATAGCAATACAGTGCTCGTTAAAGTACGCGTACGGGCTGTACTGGAAGCCCCAGCGCTCGCCGTCGAGCTTAATGGGGATAACGCGCAGATTCTGGCGGGCGGGATGGGCGCCGCCGTCGGCTGCAGCGGAGCGTCCGGGATAGCCTTCGTTTTCGATGCAGAGCTGGCAGGCGGGATACTTCTCGCCCGTGTTTTTGGCGGCGCCGGCCGCGGCAATATCGCGCGGGTCCTTTTCGGGCTTTGACAGGTTGATGGTAATCTCGAGGTCGCCCCAGTTGGTGGGGGTGCTCCATTTGATGTTGCGCGCGATGGCGGCACGGCGCACGTAGCCGGCGTCGCAGCACAGGCCGTAGAACCAGTCGGTCGCGGCGCGGGGCTCGTTGACGCCCATGCGTCCGTTGAACTCCTCGTTTACAACCGAAGGCCTTGGCATGAGCGCGCCCATGATGCGCATGGCGATGCGGTCGCGGCCCGATGCCGTGTCCTCGGCGGCGCCGTTGGCAACAGCCGCCTCGGCAAGCGCGGCAAGTGTGCCTTCAAGGTCAAAGTTGGGCAGGGTGTCGGGGTGCAAGAGCGAGAGTTTTTCGGCCTGGAGCGCCCAGGCCATGTCGAGCGCCGGGCCCGTAGCACCGATGCACTCGAGAATGGTGTTATACGCCCAGATGCGATCGTCCTGGCCGATCATCGATCGGTGGATAGCGTACTCGATCAGGTTCTGCGCGGCCTCGCGCACGTCAGTCATTACAGCCATGCCGCGTAAGCCCCCTTGTCAGAAATTGCGTAGTGGCGGGCAGAGCCCTCGCCCAGCCAGCCGTTCATCTTGGTGATAAAGGTGTCGACCAGGTCGAGCGGCACGAAGGCCTGGATGGTGCCACCAAAGCCGCCACCGTGGATACGGACGGCGCCACGGCCGTCGAGCACGTGCTCGGCCAGTGCCAGGGCATACATCGAGGGCTGCTCGGAGCCCAGCTTGGCAACGACATTCTGTAGGTACATGGCAGAGCTGGCGCCGGACTCGCGCGTCAGGACCAGGAACTGATCGATGTCGCCGGCGTTCAGGGCAGCCCAGCGCTTATCGACCAGGCCGTTTTCGTACCAGTAGTGAACGGCGCGCAGGCAGGCGCGGTCGCCCAGCTTGGCGCGCAGCTCGGGGAGCTTGGCGTCAAAGTCCGCCACGTTTACCTCGCACAGGCGTGCCTTGCCAAACTCGGCGGCGACGTCCTGCA
The DNA here is from genome assembly GCF_963360655.1 of Collinsella aerofaciens. Lineage (NCBI taxonomy): Bacteria > Bacillati > Actinomycetota > Coriobacteriia > Coriobacteriales > Coriobacteriaceae > Collinsella > Collinsella aerofaciens. Next base: position 737,285 of record NZ_OY725717.1, on the reverse strand, counting down.
TCTCGCGCGGAACGGCGGCGTAGTCTTCGGTGGCGGCCACGTGGTCGGCACCGACCTTAACGAGCACGAGAGCATAACCGTGATCCTCAAAGTTGAGCTCGAGCTTCTGGGTTTTAGGCTGAGCCTGATCCTCAAAGTCCATGTAGGCGAGGCCGCCCAAGCAAACGGCGGCCTGGTCCATCAGACCGCAGGGCTTGCCGTAATAGTTGTTCTCGGTGCGCTGGCTCATCTGGGCGAGCGCGACGGGCTCGATGGCGGGTGCTCCCCAGAGCGTCTCCATGGCGCGACCGTATGCCGCCTCGACAGCAGCGGAGCTGGAAAGGCCGCCGCCCGAGGGGACAGAGCAGGTGAAGGCGAAGTCGAAGCCCTGGGGCTCAACGCCCAGAGCAGCGATTTCGTGGGCCATGCCGCGGACGAGGCTCGCGGACGTGCCCTTCTCGGACTCCTGAACGTCTAGCGTGTCGAGCGCGATTTCAAACGTGGGATAGCCCTCGTCGGCTACGCGAACCTTGTTGGAATCGGTTGCCACGGCGATGCCGTCAACGGCGACATCGAGCGAGCCGGCGATAACGTGGCCACCCTCGTGGTCAGTGTGGTTGCCGCTGATCTCGGAGCGGCCGGGCGCGTGCACGTAGAGCACCTGGCGGTCGCCGATGGGGCCAAACTCCTCTTCGAACAGCTTGGTGAGCGTGGCGAATGTCTTTTCGTCGGGGGTGGTCATGGGAGTCCTTTCCTTGGCGCGCCCGGGTGGGTTTTGCGTCGTTATGAGTACGTTAACAACTTGTAGCGGTATGAACCAAGTGTTCACGATACCGCACGTTACGGGCTATGTTAACGTACTCATAACACATCGCTTGTCACTTTTTGAGAATCTGGTAATCGGTAGAAATACAGCCGTGAACGGTACTGCCGTATGGACTTATAAAGCAGAAGAGATGCAGATAGAAAAAGTAGAGTACGTTAACATGCGTCCGACGATAGCGGGCCTCGGCGCGGGATGTATTTCTGCCCGGGCCGGCATTCACGCTATTCAAATCTCGCAAGGGTGAAGGTGATCCTGTGGCAAGGCGCCCGTCCAACGATACAGGTACGCGTCCGGTCTCCATGGCTGACGTCGCCCGCGCTGCCGGCGTTTCGCAGCAGACGGTTTCGCGCGTCGCCAACGGCTTGCCCAACGTTAACGAGCAGACGCGCCAGCGCGTGCAGGCTGCTATGCAAGAGCTCGGCTTTCGTCCGAGTTACGCCGGTCGCTCGCTGCGCGACGGCCGTTACCATTCGGTCGGCCTATGCATCAACGATGTCACCAAGTTTGGCAACCTCTCAATGATCGACGGCATCGCCAGCGCTGCTCGCGAGCATAATTGCGCCATCACGCTGGTCGAGATGTCCAAGACTGAGGAATTCTCGCTTGCCGAGGCCACGCGTCGTATGGCCGCATTGCCGGTGGACGGCATCATCATCGGCATGAGCCGCATGGCGCCCGATTTTGAGACGTTTGATCCACTGCCGGGCATTGGAACGGTCATCGTTACCATGTACGCGCATCCGCGCGTGACTACGGTCGATTCCGACCATTACGGCTGCTCGCTCTTGCTTATGAATCACCTGTTTAAGCTGGGGCACGGGCAGATTCGCTATATTGGCGGCCCGTCGTTCTCGGTCGACGAGCAATTTCGTCGAGCCGGTTGGCAGGATGCGCTCGAGCGTAAACACATCGAGCCGGCAGAGCCGCTCGAGGGCGACTGGTCTGCCAACAGCGGCTACGAGGCCGGCAGGTACCTGGCCGAGCACGATTGCACCATGACGGCGATTTACGCGGCAAACGACCAGATGGCAAATGGCGCGATTGCAGCGCTGCGCGATAGCGGCCTGCGCGTGCCCGAGGACGTGAGCGTGGTGGGTGTCGACGATTCGCTCGATGATTTTGTCGCGCATAACGAGCTCACGACCGTTCGATTCGATTTGCATCAGCGCGGACGCGAGGTATTCGAGCATGCGGTTCCCGAGGCGGGTACGGCGGGCAAAACCGTTGCCATTCGTATTCCCGGCCAGCTCATTATTCGACATAGCACGGCGATACCACGCTCATAGTTTGCGCAGGTAAACGGCGATTTATCGTATTTCAATAACAATCGGTAAGGATGCCGGCAGATAACAGTTGGAATGCTGCCGAGTGCTATGATAGACGGGTTATTTTGTCTATCTAGGAGGCTTTGCCTGATGGAGATCACCAAGGATATCCGCTACGTTGGCGTCGACGATCACGACATTGACCTGTTCGAGGGCCAGTACGATGTGTCCGAGAATGGTATGGCATACAACAGCTACGTTATCTTGGGCGAGAAGATCGCTGTCGCCGATTCGGTCGACGGTGGTTTTGTCGACGAGTGGCTCGGCAACCTCGAGGCCGCGCTCGATGGACGTACGCCCGACTACCTGGTTATCCATCACATGGAGCCCGATCACTCTGCTGGCATCGCCGCCTTTATGGAGCGCTACCCCCAGGCACAGATTGTGGCCAGCATGGGTGCCTTCCGCATGATGGTCAACTACTTTGGCACCGACTACCCCGAGCGCAAGATGGTCGTCAAAGAGGGCGACGTGCTCGATCTGGGCGGTCACAGCCTAACGTTTGTCGGCGCTCCCAACGTTCACTGGCCCGAGGTGATTTTCTCCTACGAGTCTACCGACAAGGTGCTCTTTAGTGCCGACGGCTTTGGCAAGTTCGGCGCCAACGACATCGAGGACCCGGAAGGCTGGGCTTGCGAAGCGCGCCGCTACTACTTTGGCATCGTCGGTAAGTTCGGCAAATTCGTGCAGACCGTGCTCAAGAAGGCCGCCGATCTGGATATCCAGATCATCTGTCCGCTCCATGGTCCTGTTCTTACCGAGAATCTGGGCTATTACCTCGACACCTACAACACCTGGTCGAGCTATCAGCCCGAGGACGAGGGCGTCACGATTGCCTATGCGAGCGTGTACGGCCATCTGAAGGCCGCCGTTGAGGAGCTTGCATCTGCGCTCGAGGCCCGCGGCCAGAAGGTTTCCGTCTTTGACTTGGCTCGCGACGACATGGCCGAGGCCGTTGAGGATGCGTTCCGCTATGACCGTCTGGTGCTCGCCTCCATCACCTATCAGGGCGAGATCTTCCCGTTCATGAGCACCTTTATCCACACGCTTGCCGAGCACGCCTATCAGAACCGTACGGTGGCGCTCGTTGAGGCCGGCTCCTGGGCGCCCACCGCTGCCAAGGTTATGACCAAGGAGCTCGAGGGCATGAAGGACATCACCCTGGCGCAGAACAAGGTGACCGTGCTGGGCTCGCTCAACGACGCCTCGCGCGCTCAGATCGAGGTTCTCGCCGACGAGCTGTCCAAGTAGCGACACTTTCACTTTTGACGCTCAAACCACCACAAAGGGGACAGGCACCTTTGTGGTGGTTTTTGTTTTTAGATGCGGGCGATGACGAGGGCTGGACGTGCGCTGTCAGTGGCTTCGGCGATTGATGTGGCGACGGCATCGTCGGGATCACGGTCCATCACGATGGTGTCAACGTCGGCAAGCTCGGCAAAACGGTACATGCCGCGTCCGTTGACCTTACTGGCGTCCATGAGGGCGACGCTTTGATGGGCCGCGGCGATCATAGCCGTTTTAGTCTCGGCCATCTGGGGAAAGTCGGTCGTAAAGCCGCAGCTGGGGACAAAAGCGCCAGGGCACATGACGGCAAGATCGGCATGGACCATTTGGAGCGCTTGCATAGTGAGCGGTCCGTACAAATAACGATGGCCTTTGCGCAACGCCCCGCCCAGCATGACGACATCGACCGAGGGCATGCTCTCGTCGATGTAATCGGCAATGGTAATGTCTGCTGTGATGACGGTGATACCGTCGCGTTGATCGAGGAGCCGGACGAACTCGAGCGCCGTGGTGCCCGAGTCGACGAGCAGCGTGTCGCCGTCATTGACGAGCTCGATGGCGCTTTGCGCGATGGCCTGCTTGGCGGCGACGTTGACATTGATGCGGCGATCCTGCGTGGAGACGGTCAGACGTTTGTGGAGTGATACGGCACCGCCGTGCGTGCGGCGCAGCTTGCCTGCTTCGGCGAGCGCGTCCAGGTCGGCGCGGGCGGTGACGGAGGACACGCCAAAGGTCTGGGCGATTTCTGCTACCTGCACCGAGGCATTATGATCGAGCATTTCCATAATGGCGGTACGGCGTTCGTCGGCGAAAGCTCGGGTTGTTGCGTGGGCCATATCTGCTCCATCATCGTCTGAAATTTGCAGGAATTGTGTTGACTCTATTTTCGTTCATTTTCTTTTTGAGTAAGAAAACACCTTTCGATTACTTATCTTTTCTATAAAAGAAAGACGCTGAACGCCCAAAATTCAATATCGAACATGTTCACTCGGCTCAAATTTCTTCCGTTTGCTTTTCAAAAATGACTGTATTGACCTGCATGGGCTCAATATCTCGCACGTGCAAAGCTGCTGAATTTCATACAATGAGCGCAGCAAAACGCAAGGTAAAATGCCTTGTGAACAACTACGCCCGATGTCCAGATGCGGGCGAGGGAGAGGAGCAAACGCTCATGGCACTTGTTACCACCGAAAAGATGCTCAAGGACGCTCAGGCCGGCCACTACGCTGTTGGCGCTTTCAACGTCGAGAACCTCGAGTTTGTTATGGCCGTTCTGGCCGCTGCCGAGGAGACCAAGTCCCCCGTCATCATGCAGACCACCCCGGGCACCATCAAGACCGCTGGTCTGGACTACTTCTACGGCATGGTCAAGGCTGCCGCCGAGCGCGCTTCCGTGCCCGTCGCTCTGCACCTCGATCACGGCGATGGCTATGACCGCTGCATGCAGGCTTTCCGCACGGGCTACACCTCTGTCATGATCGACGGCTCGCACGAGTCCTTCGAGGACAACATCGCCCTGACCAAGTCCGTCGCCGACGCTGGCCGCGCCATGGGCGTGCCCGTCGAGGCCGAGCTCGGCAAGGTTGGCGGCAAGGAGGACGACGGTCCCGCGGTTGAGGGCGAGAGCCCCTACACCGATCCGGCCGAGGCCAAGGAGTTCGTCGAGCGCACCGGCTGCACCTCTCTCGCTATTGGCGTTGGCACCAGCCACGGTGTGTACACGAGCGATCCGCACATCGAGCAGTCCGTGGTCAAGGCCATCCGCGACGCCGTCGACGTGCCGCTGGTTCTGCACGGCACTTCCGGTGTGCCCGATGAGCAGGTCGCCGAGGCCGTGAAGAACGGCATCTGCAAGGTTAACTACGCCACCGAGCTGCGTCAGGCTTACACCAAGGGCTTCATGGCCTACATGGCCGAGAACCCCGCCTGCTTCGATCCTAAGAAGCCGGCCAAGGAGGGTATGCGTGAGATCACCGAGCTGGTTAAGATCCGCATGACCAACCTTAACTCTGTGGGCAAGGCAGAGTAACAGCAAGGGTACTCCGACTCGCTACATATCCCGGGGAGGGACGAGGGCTTAGTTCCCCAATCGTCCTCGGGCATGCAAAAAGCCTCGCTGCACACTTCGTGCGGCGAGGCTTTTTGCCCCCTGCGGAAAGATTGGGGAACTAAGCCCTCCTCCCTCCCAAGGTGACCTGCTCGAGATCGTCGCCCTTGTGGCGTTAGGGCGGAAATGGGTGGGGCGTTAGGGCTTCTTTGCTGATGGGGGATTAGTATGCCCGGGCTTGGTTGGGGAAGGTTTTGTCTAGGGATGCTTGGAGCTTTTCGAAGGATGCTCGTAAGTTGAGGCTCTGATCGGCTGAGCGCTTGGTTTTTGTGGTGGGGGAGTCGAGGAGACCGTTTCTCTGTGTCGGGGGGAAGGAGAAAAGGTTTGCATATTTTAGGGATGGCTGCTGTGCTGCGTCATTGGAAGAATGCATGCTTATGCGGCCTCCTCGATGTCCACCAATAGATTGCGCTCGGGGTATGCTGCTAGGTCCCGTGCGTTGGCAGTATTATGCCGCGGCTGCTGCAAAGAAGCGCTAAAGAAAGGCTTAACCTGGTTTGGTGTTACGATGAAGCTGCAGGTCAGAGGTATCGAATAACACTTTTGAAAGGTTTTGGGCTTAAGGGCTTTCTAAGGTTTGTGGCGCGGATGTGGCTCGCCTGTGTGGGGCGTGTGGATGGCTCGTTCCTAGCGCTGCGGCTCTGCGGCGCGCACCTGCTCGATGACCTTTTCCATGGTGGCGTCGATGCGGTCTTTTTTGAGTTCGCATTCCCAGATGGTTATGGGTGTCCAGCCCATTTGAGTGAGCGCTGCCACCGCGGCGCGATCGCGCTCGACGTTGCGACGGAACTTTGCCTCCCAAAACTCAACGTTGCGCTTAGGCTGGCTCGGGTTGCACTTGGGGCAGCGGTGCCAAAAGCAACCGTTGACGAAGATGGCGATCTTGCGGCCGGGAAAGGCGATGTCGGGCTTGCCAGGAACCTTCCATTCCAAGCGATAACCCGTAAGGCCCGCTGCGCGCAAGCGCTGGCGAACGAGCAGCTCGGGCTTGGTGTTTGCACGCTTGTTGCCCTTCATGGACTTTTTTATAGCGGCGCGACGGCGCACGAGTTCGCGCTCGTCAGCGGAGAGGTCCGAGGTATCGATGCCGTCGAGCAGACCTGGTTTGGGACGCTTTTTGCTGCGGCGCTTAGGTGCGCGCTTGGGCCTGGAAGCGGGCTCGTCGTTCGTGGTGGCCTCGGCGTCGTTGGCAGTGCCGTTGGCCTCAAGCCGATCTTCCTTCAACTCAATCAGAGCATCGATAAGCCCTTTGTCGGCGGGCATCCACTCAACCGTGGCAAGCGAGGTGCGCGGAATCCAGCGGATATCGAGCTGCCGGTCGTGTTTCTGGGGCTCGCCGGACTCATCGGCCAGCGAGCAGTAATAGCACTCCATGGAGAGATGAAAATCGGGGTAGTCATACTCAACGGTATAGAAATCGCGCAGGTTGGTGACTTTTACCTGCAGCTCTTCCATAAGCTCGCGGCGCACGGCATCCTCAGGCGTCTCACCGCGCATGAGCTTGCCACCGGGGAACTCCCAAAGTCCTTGCATGTCGCCATAGCCGCGCTGCACGGCCAGCAGCTCGTCGGACCCATCCTTGCGAATGATCCCAGCAGCAACATGAACGGTCTTCAACAGGAGTCCTTTCTCAACGGCGACAATCGACGGGGTAGCTAATTTGGGACGTGTCTATTTTGACTACCTTTGCGATGATTTTTCTGGGACGGGGATTAAAAAATCATTCGGCACAAAATGATTTTTTAATCCCCGTCCCAGAAAAATCATTGGCAAATTAGCTACCCCTACCTTACACAACGGTAAGGCAAGCGTAGGCCATATCGATGGTAGCCGACTCGTCTTCTTGCGACTATAGATGCCGTAGACTAATCGCAAGAAAGGACTCGGTATGCAAACCACGCACATGGCGACCCCGGTACTGGAGGTCGCGCATCTCGAAAAGGTATACGGAGCGCTGGGCAACGTGACCCGTGCGCTCAACGACGTCAGCTTTACCGTCAACCGCGGCGAATTCGTTGGCATCATGGGTGCTTCGGGCTCGGGCAAGTCAACGTTGCTCAACTGCGTGTCGACCATCGATAGCGCCACAAGTGGCACGATCCGCATCAACGGGCAGGACGTAACACGCATGAAGCAGGCTAAGCTTTCGCAGTTCCGCCGCGAGGAGCTCGGCTTTATCTTCCAGGATTCTAACCTGCTCGATACGCTCACGGCACGCGAGAACATCGCCCTGCCGCTCACTATCGCCCGCACAAACTCGGCAGAGATTTCGACTCGCGTGCAGGATGTGGCAGCGCGCCTGTCCGTGAGCCAGGTGCTCGACAAATATCCCTACCAGATGTCCGGCGGCCAGCAGCAGCGCGTTGCCGCCTGTCGCGCGCTCGTCACCGACCCCACCATGATTATGGCCGATGAGCCCACCGGCGCCCTCGATTCCAAGAGCGCCCGTCTGCTGCTCGAGAGCCTGGAGGCCCTTAACCGCCGCCTGCGCGCCACCGTGCTCATGGTCACGCACGACAGCTTTGCTGCCAGCTACACGAGCCGCGTGCTGTTTATCCGCGACGGCAAGATCTTCACCGAGCTGCGCCGCGGCGACACCGACCGCCGAGAGTTCTTCGACCGCATTATGGAGGTCGTTGCCATGATGGGCGGTGAGGGCTCCGATGCTCTGTAAACTCGCTTGGGGTAACGTCCGCCGCGCCGGCCGCGACTACCTCGTCTACCTTTTGACGCTCACCCTGGGCGTCACGGTCTTCTATGCCTTTAACACCATCTCGATGCAGGTCGACATCGCCGGCATCGATGAAGAGGGCTTGGCGCAGGTTATGGGCAGCATACTCGGCGACCTGACGTACTTTTTGGCCGGTGTCATGGCCTTTTTGATGGTGTATGCCAATAACTTCATCATGAAACGCCGCAAGAAGGAGTTTGGCCTGTACCAGGTGCTCGGCATGGGGCGTGGGCGCGTCGCCACGATCATGGCGCTCGAGACCGTGATAGTATCGGTCGTGGCCTTTGTCGCCGGCATTGTGCTGGGTGTGGGACTCTCCCAGCTCATGACGTTCTTTACGGCCTCGCTCTTTAAGACACAGATCGCCAATTTCCACTTCTTTTTCTCGGTGCATGCGTTCAATCTGACCCTTGCCTGCATGCTCGTAATGTTTGTGCTCACGCTACTGCTGAACCTTCGCGCCGTACGTCGTACCAAACTCATCGAGCTTATGGGTGCCGAGCGTCGCAACGAGAGCATCAAGACACGCAACCCCTGGATCGCGATTGCCATCTTTACCGTGGGCGTGTTGCTGGTGGGCGTGGCCTATTACCGTCTGCTACGTGATGGGTTCCCGCTAACCGCGACGGACAGCAAGCTGCAAGAGGCCATGAACCAGTTTGGTATTACGACCGCTATGGTTACCGTGGGCACCTTTGCCCTGTTCTGGGGACTCTCGGGCATGCTCATCAAGCTGCTGCAGAGCCTGCGCGGCGTGTATTGGCGCGGCCTCAACATGTTTACCGTGCGCCAGCTTGCGGCCAAGGTCAACACGGTGTGCTTTTCGATGGGCGTCATCGCGATGCTCCTGTTTTTGGCCATCACCTCGGTGACGTGCGGTATGTCGATTGCCAATGTGATGAACGAAAACCTGGAGCGCTATAACCCTGTTGACGTGTCACAGACGTATGTCTATTACACGCCCGATACGCTCGACTACTACAAAGAGTACATCAATCCGTCTGAAGCCGATCGCATGGTGCTGGCCGATAGTACGGTCGATTTGTACTCCGCATGGCACGGCGATCCATGGCACGGCGATCGTAAGGGCAAGTCGGCGGACAACAACGACGAGACCGGCAAGAAGGTCAATATTGCCGATGTTGCCGGTGAGCATGTGCAGATCGATTCGTATCTGAGTTACCCGTTTGGCGGTTCGGATCCATCGGTGACTCCAAGTGAGATGTGCAAGACCATGGGCGAAAAGCTCCCCAAGGCGTTCGGGGGTAGCAATGCCGATACGATGGGTCTGTTTGTGACGCCGGCGAGCCAGTACAACAAACTGCGTCAGATGATGGGCGAGGAGCCGGTGCACATCGGTCACGACCAGTATCTGCTCACATGTGATATGGGCGGCGAGCTGGTCGACCTGTACACCAAGTATATGGCTGGCGGCCATGCCCTTACCTTGGGCGGGCATACGCTCAAGCCCGCAACCGATAAGTCGGACGAAGATACGGCGGCCATCGCCAACTCGGCGATGGGCAGTAATCCGGGTACCGTCGTCGTTGCCGACGAGCTGTTGTCCCAACTTAATCTGCAGCCGTATTCCAGTAGCCTGCTCGTTAACTACAAACAGGGGATGGATACGACCGAGGCAGACGAGAGCATTAAATACACTGTGCTCGACAATCTGCTCGTTGACGGCAAGGAGTCGGGGTCGTGGGGAACCTTCATCACACGCTCCGAGATGTACACGCAAGCAGCGCAAATGAACGGTCTTATTAGCTACCTAGCCATCTACATCGGCTTTGTATTGGTCGTTGCATGCGCGGCGATTCTGTCGATCCAGCAACTCTCCAACGTGGCCGACGGCAGCCGCAGCTATCGTGTGCTGGCACAGATCGGCTGTGAGGACCGCCAGATTCGTCATTCGGTGATGGCGCAGCAAGCGGTATTCTTCCTGTTCCCGCTGGCAGTGGGCCTGGCGCACTCCTTTGTGGCACTTAAGGTGATCATCGAGCTGGTGAGCATTTTCGGAAATATGAGCATCGGCGGCACCGTGGGCCTCACCTGTGCAATCTTCCTGGCAGCATACGGTGGCTACTTCCTGGTGACCTACCTCATGAGCACCGGCATGGTGCGAGCCGCCATTGCCACCCGCTACAGCGAGTAACAAGCGGACAAAACCGTCGCAAAATCAGAGGCGTATGACCGCCGCGAAGGGACCAGGGGCCCTTTCGCGGCGGTTTTTGCCAATCTGGCGCGTCTCAGATACAAGTGAGTAGACTTTTTTGAACCTGCCGAGCACATCGCGACAAATGATCTATAAAACTGCAGGTCAGAGCTGTGGCGTTTTAGGGCGTGCTCGGCCTTCTGCAAAAAGCCTACTCACTTGGTTTTTCTGCTAGAAGACCGCTGCGAGGGAAGGCAACTCCCTTACGGCGGTTTGGACGTTTGCCCAGATAAAACCTGCCAAAATAAACCTGTTCCTTTTTGGCAGGTTAGCGCTCCCAGAAGTGGAGGATGAGCGTGGTGCCTTTTAGCGGAGGGGGCATATTGATTAATTCGGGTAACAGTTTTTTAACGCTGGGGACGATGTTAAAATAGCCAAAATGCTATCTAGGAGCTTTGAATTTATGGCAATCGAGGCGGCTAATCTACAAAACGTGAAGCGCTCGTTCCTCTGGCATTCAATTATGTTGTTTATAGGGGCGGCTGGTCTGTATTGTATGGCGCCAAGTATTTATGCGGGCCTTTCTGGCACCGTTCTTATCGGCCTGCATCTGCTTTCGGGCTTCTGTGTGGGTCTCATCTCTCGCCCCGTGAGACCGGGTATTTCCAAACGGCTTTTTGGACTTATGCTCGTAGATATTGCACTTCTTGCGATGTTCACGGTATCTCTTAATGTGTTTCATCAATTTCATGGTGTGGTTTCGGCGCTCGCGTTCATTTTGTTGTTGCTAGCCCCCTTGCTTGTCGCTTGCTGTTCTTGGGCGCTTGGCGGTGAATTCGCAAACATGCGTGCGGGATCAACGGGGAAACATGTAGTCGATGGCCCTGTTCTCCATGGGTATCCTGAGCTCGCCCTTTACAGCCCCGTTGTACTCTTGATTGCTTTGCTTGTTGGCCTTCAGTTTCTTCTCGCCCCGTTGATGGAGTCCGTCGGTTCTTTCCTTTCCGTTAACGCCGAGATGGGGGTTGCTGCCTCGCTCGTCGAACCTCTTGCGTTTGGTAATGCTGCCGTTGTTCTTGATTTGGATTGTTTGTTTTCGCGCAATATAAACATCGGTGCTGTGCTCCTGAGCTTTGGTGGGCATCAAGAGATCGCACTGCTTCTGGTGACTGTCTTGGGCAGCATCCTTGTCAGGGCCATAATGCGATCCTTACCCGACTTAACGAGCGCTTTTTCTGCGGATGCCAAATTAGGAGGAAAACGCTCTGCAGTTGCCGATATCCCTGCGACTTTGGGTTTTTCTCAAAGGGAGTCCGCGGTTTTCTCTATGAGGATAGAGGGAAAAACGTACGAGGAGATTGCTTCTGCCTTGGATATTTCCCCGTCTACCGCCCGTACCTATTTGTCGCGGGCCTTGACTAAAACCGGATATAAAAGCATTTCAGAGGCGACAGCTGGACTTCTTTTGTCAAAGGATACGTGGCATTTCGACGCAACAAAAGGCCATGATCACCGTTCAGAATCACTGAGGTCCTTATCGTCCAATCGGAGCTGCAGGATAGTCTTCGCCTGCTTCCTGTTTATGTATGCGTCTGGAATGGGCATCGAGGAAATCCTCATATGCTTCGGCTTTGAGCATGATGTGATAATCCTGTCGATAGCTATAGTGCTTTTGGCCCTGTGTTGCCATGCGGCTATACGGTGGATGTCTGAAATGCATTTGTGCCTTTCGCCCGAACTTACTCTTTCTTCGGTGTCTGTGGGTGCTGGGGCAACGTTCTGGGTTCACGATGTGGTAAGTCGACTGTACATTTTCTTTGAGTCCGTTGGGAGCGGTGAGGCCGTTGACGGCCTTTTGCCTGCTTTACGCGTGACCGCGTTCCTTGTCGTACTTATCCTTCTGACTTATTCGCTGCTATCCTTGCGTGCGAAAGATGCAGTCCCGGCGGGTAATCGACGCGATGCCGCACGCGAGGTTTTCTTGAAGCTTGGCTTTACGCCACTTTATGCTGACATCATGGCATGCGTTCTTGATGGCAGTGGATCCACCGAGATTTGCGCACATCTTAACGTTGCTCGGGGAACCGTCAAAGAGGCTAAGAGCAAGAGCTATGCCTTGCTTGGAGTTCACTCGGAGCGTGAACTTAGAGATAAGGTATTTTGTCTTATAGCTGATGTTTTAGAAAATGGCAGGTAGAAGCCTGTAGACAAACAAGGTCACAAGTCCATCCCATACGTCTACAGACAGTTCAGACGATGAAGGCGATACTTCCGGACAACGGGTCCGACGATCCGTACGTTGCGAACCGGAGGTGCTTGCCGTGAAGACTTGTGATTGCCTCGCATATGTACGACTTAATTTAGAAGTTCTTGCGCGAAACCGGGGAATTATGTTGCTGACGGCGCTGCTCGCGCTCGTATTCTGCATCCCGGTTTTTCTATCCGTTCCAACGGGAGCAGATTATCTATATGGCAGAGGTTCCATCAAGGAGCAGAGGGCATTGTTGGTCTCTCAAGTCTCTGACGGCGTTTATGACACTGCCCCACAGGAGCTTAACAGCATCATTGCCGACGAAAGGGCGTGTCTTGATAGAGCGCTTAAAAGTAAGACAGACTCCAGAGGGTATTACGATGCGATTGCCGATTATGACAATCTATTGCTCAAGGAATACCGACTCGGTTATTTGAATGGCGTTGATTCGGAGCTATCGCTTGAGGCCCAAGAGCGTCTTCCCCGAGCCATAGCAATGCTGCCCCATCCGGAATCGTACGGCTCAACAACAAAAATGCCTGGGATGATTCTTCTTGCATATTATTGCGGCGCTGTTCCTGCAATAGCGTGGCTTTTAGTTCCGGTTCTCGTCCTCTATATGTCGCTTGAGGGGGATGGAAAGCGGTTCTACGATCGGGCTTTGTTGTCAAAGTTAGAGATGAATGCATGCCGCGTTCTCGTCTCTGGCATTGCATCGATGACGGTTTTGGTTCTGGCGTTGGCTCCCTGTTTTGTATTGGCAACGGTGCTTAACGGTGCCGGTCAGACGGAGTACCCAGTCGTATTCATTCAGTATGGTGACGTGGTCGAAAGAACTGTGTTAGTTCAGCTTGGGCTATTTGCTGTCTTTGAGGTTGCGTTGTCTATGATGTTTGCTTGTTTGGGCGTGTGCGTATACGCAGGAAGCAGAAGCAGGGCCATTTCGTCCATGGTGGTCGCTCTTGTGGGGGGCATAAGCCAGCTTCCGTTTTATGCGAGCAAAGATGCTCCATGGCATGCGTTGCTGCCGTATATGGTGCCGAGCTATTCTGTCTCTTCGCTTGCACTCGGCGGCGCTTCTTACGCCAATGGAGCTGAGGTATCACTCGTTCCTGAAGCCAGTGCGCTGCACTGTTTCTTTGCCGTAATGGGCATGCTTGTTGTCTGTGCGTTGGGAATCATCTCGTTTTCGCGCCTAAAAAGCAAGAATCGCTGGGCCTGGAACCATATTAGTCCGGATAGTTTGGGCGAGAAAAGCTTGCTCTCTCTGTCGTTGGATGTGTTGACGGTTGGAAAAAACCAGCTGGCAAAGGGATTGCAGTTTGATATGCCCGCTGGCCAGATATGGGGTCTTGTCGCGCCAAATGGATATGGCAAGACTACGTTACTTAATGCTCTTTGGGGAGACGCTGGGCCATCAGTGCGCGTGTCAGGTTCTCTCTGTTTTCATGCAAAAGCATGTGTCGACAGTGAGGAAATGAGAAAGGAATTCTTCTTGGTTCCGAATGGGCCGTCTCTATTGATTCCATACATGACAGTCGCTTTCCATCTCGACCGATGCAGGCGAATTTGGCATTCACCTCGCACTTTGGACCAAGTGCTTGATCGCTTTGACTTGACTGGGTTGAAGAATACGCCCGTATCTAGGCTGTCTGATGGAAATAGACAATTACTCAATGTGGCGATGGCGTATATGTCCTATTGCGAAGTCGTCCTTTTGGATGAGCCCATGAATGCACTTGATGTGAGACACGTCGCAATCGTTTCGAATGCTCTTAGAGACGATGCGGGCAGGGGGGCGCATGTCATTATCTCTTCTCATCTAATCGGAAATCTCGAATCGCTTTGTGATGCTTCCGTATTGTTCACACGAGATGGCTCTCGTGTCGTTACCCGAGAAATGGGAGGTGATTCGAAATGGATCGGTAATGTGTACGCGCAGCTTTTCAAGACGAACGATAACAAAAACTAGGAAAGGAAGATGACCATGAAGCGAAATGTAGCGAAGAACTATGTGAAGGCAATGTGCGCATGTATTATGTTCGCTCTGTCGATGGCCGTAATTCCCACTTATGCGTCGGCGCAACCAGATGCAGGTTCTGTTGCACCTTGTCGTCTTGTGACGGCGGATGTCTTGGACACCTACAAATCGTTCTCCACTGCAAACCACCCGAGCGAGAATATTGATTGCTTCGATCAGACATACAAGAGGCTGTCATTTAAAACTTCGTATTCTCGTACGGGGCAAACGATTCTCTATACGGGTGCAGCGTTAAGCCCGCGCGGCAACGGGATGCCCGGGTTTGAGACAAAATATCAGTGCACATATCGTACCTGGTAGATAACTCTAGGATCGGATCTCTCCGAATTACTTTGCGGCGGACTTGTTTAACGCTGCTGCCCCTTCGTTCATCTCAATCTGTAACACCTGGCTGGCAAAAACGTCTCTACCTGTTACAGATTGAGACTATTCGACGCGCACTCTATAACTCGTCTCGATCTGTAACAGTAAGACGGCGATTTGTCCTCTACGCGTTACAGATTGAGGCGAATGAAATCATGAACCAAAAACCGCCGCGAAGGGAGACAACTTCCCCGCGGCGGTTGGCGTTTGCCCAGATAAAACTTGCCAAAATAAACCTGTCTCTTTTTGGCAGGTTAGCGCTTTCAGAAGTGGAGGATGAGCGTCGTGCGGTTTTGCTGCTCAGTTTTGACCAGGATGTTGAGGATGTGGGTCTTGACGGTGCCCACGGCAAGGAATAGCTCGTCAGCGATCTCTTGGTTCGATTTGCCCAGTACAACCAGACGCAAAACCTCGGCCTCACGGTTGGAGAGCTTGTAGTCGCTGGGGACGTTCTTAAACGACTAGTTATTTAAGAACGTCCCCAGCGACTACTTTGCGGGTAGCTAAAAGAGCCCCATCCTAAATTAGCTACCCCGCCAACACCGCAGGTAGAGCAAAAGTCAGCGAAAGCCCGCCAGAGCGAGCAAGGTGCCTTGAAACGAGGCGGCATTGATCTTTTGATCATGCCGCCGAAGTTGAAAGGCAGATTGCCGCCCTGGCGGGTTTGCAGCGTCGAGCCGTTACGCGGTTTGGTAAAACCGCGTAACTAAATCCGCTCCGCGATCTCGTGGATGAGGTAGTCGGTCTTTTCCCAGCCCAGGCACGGGTCGGTGATCGACTTGCCAAAGACGCCGCCGTCGACCGGCTGGTTGCCGTCTTCCAGGTAGGACTCGATCATAAAGCCCTTGACCAGCTTGGAGATGGACTCGTTGCGGCGGCAGCTGTCGAGCACCTCCTTGCAAATGCGATACTGCTCAAGCGGGCGCTTACCCGAGTTGTCGTGGTTGCAGTCGATGACCGCTGCCGGGTTGGCATAGCCGGCGTGCTCGGTGTAGCGCTCGGCCAGGCGCTCGAGGTGCTCGTAGTGGTAGTTGGGGTAGGTGCGACCGTCGAGACCGATGTAGCCACGCATAACGGCGTGCGCGAGCGGATTGCCGTCGCACTCGACCTCCCAGTTGCGGAAGATGAAGCTCTGGTGCGCCTGCGCGGCGTAAATGGAGTTGAGCATAACGGTGGTGGAACCGGCAGTGGGATTCTTCATGCCGACGGGTACCGAAATGCCGCTCGACACCAGGCGATGCTCCTGGTTTTCGACCGAGCGTGCGCCCACGGCCACATAGCTCAGCAGGTCAACGAGGTACTGGTAGTTGGACGGATAGAGCATCTCGTCGGCGGTGAAGAAGCCTGTTTCCTTAATAACGCGCAGGTGCATATGGCGGATGGCCTTGACGCCCTCGAGCAGGTCGTCGGGAGCCTCGGGGTTGGGGTTGTGCAGCAGGCCCTTGTAGCCGGTGCCCTTGGTGCGCGGCTTATTGGTGTAGACGCGCGGAATGATGATGAGCTTGTCCTTGACCTCTTCGGCGGTCTTGGCCAGTCGGTTCATGTACTCAAGCACCGAATCCTCGCGGTCGGCAGAGCACGGGCCGATGATGAGCACCTTGCGTGCGTCCTCGCCGGTAAAGACTTTGGCGACCTCGGCGTCAAATGCCTGCTTTTTGGCGGTAAGCTCGGCAGAAAGCGGCATTTCCTCGCGGATCTCCATGGGGATCGGCAGCCTGCGTTTGAATTCCATGGCCATAAGGGCCTCCTCAATCTATAGAAAGAGCAATAAGCGTATTGTCGAGTGTTCGGCATTATCCGCTGTCGCACGCTAAAGTGCAAGCCCTTGTCACCCCGAAACCTACCAAATAGGGACAGGTTTATTTTGTCAGGTTTTATCTGGGTAAACGTCGGCGGATGTCGGGGAGGGAGTGGCGCCGCGCGCGACCCTAAGGCTGTTGTCGGTTCCCCAGGAAACACCCTGTGGGCAAAAAATGCCAAATATGAGTACGGTTGCTAACCTAGTAACATATCGGTCTAGCAAGATAATAGACAAAGTGAAAAATATGTTCATTAACGTTGGCACGCAGAAGCCCGCTAACGGGCGTTTTGATTAATTTGAAGGCGTATAGAGGCCGCAAGGAGGTCGTTTGAGGCGGTTTTGGCTGTTACCAAAAAGGTAACAGTACTCATATTTGCCATTTTTTGCCCACAGGGTCTGGAAAGCGCCGTCAATGAGGTCTCAGGGAAGGCGTTTCGAGGGCTGCAAAACAAAACGGGGGCGCAGGTTGTCCTGCGCCCCCGTTCTCGGGCGTTATTCGTTCCCTGCGGCAGAATTTACGCCGCCTCGTCGAACTGCGAGTTGTACAGGTCGGCGTAGAAGCCACCCTGGGCGAGCAACTCGTCGTGTGTGCCCTTCTCGACGATGTCGCCGTCGCGGATTACCAAGATCACGTCGGCGTTGCGAATCGTGGACAGGCGATGTGCGATAACAAAGCTGGTGCGGCCTTGCATCAGCGCATCCATGGCACGCTGAATAAGCTCCTCGGTACGAGTGTCAACGTTGGAGGTCGCCTCGTCGAGAATTAGCGCCGGACGGTCGGCCAAAATGGCGCGGGCGATGGTCACGAGCTGGCGCTGACCCTGCGACAGGTTGGTGCCCTCCTCGTTGATCATAAAGTCGTAACCGCCGGCGAGCGTATGGATAAAGTGGTCGCAGCGTGCGGCGCGTGCGGCGGCCTCGACTTCGGCATCGCTCGCATCGGGGCGTCCGTAGCGGATGTTTTCGCGGATGGTGCCGTTAAACAGCCAGGTATCCTGCAGCACCATGGCAAACTCGCCGCGCAGCGCCGCGCGGTCCCAGTCGCGCACGTCGACGCCCTCGACACGCAGCGAGCCGTCGTCCACATCGTAGAAGCGCTGCAGCAGCTTGATGAGCGTGGTCTTGCCGGCGCCGGTGGGGCCGACGATGGCGATGGTCTGGCCGGGCTGCGCCTCGCAGCTAAAGTCGTGGATGATGGTCTTGTCGGGCGTGTAGCCAAACTTGACATGGTCAAACTCCACGTGGCCGGGGCGCTTCTCGGGAATCTGCGCGTCGGCCTTCTGCTCCTCCTCGGGCGCGGCCAGGAACTCAAACACACGCTCGGTGGCAGCTGCCATCGACTGCATCGTGTTGCTCACGTTGCCCAGCTGCTGCACGGGTTGCGTAAAGTTGCGAACGTACTGGATAAAGCTCTGAATGTCGCCGGGCGTGGCATTGCCGGTCAGCGCGAGCTGTGCACCCACCACGACGACGCCCACGTAGCCCATGTTGCCCACCAAGCTCATAAGCGGCATCATCAGACCCGACAGGAACTGCGAGCGCCAGCCACTAATAAAGAGACGGTCGTTTTGGCGGTCGAACTCCTCGATCGAGGCCTCGGCGCGGTCGAACACCTGAATGACGTTCTGGCCGGCAAAGTCCTCCTCGATAATGCCGTTGACGGCGCCCAGAACCTGCTGTTGCTCGCGGAAGTACGGCTGCGAGAAGTGAATCATCACGGTCAAGATAATCGCGGCGGCCGGCAGCGTGAGCACGGTGACGCCGGTAAGCGGTAGGCTGATCGAAAGCATCATGACGAGCACGCCGATAATCTGCGTCACCGACGTGATGAGCTGCGTCACGCTCTGGTTGAGCGACTGACCCAGCGTATCGACGTCGTTGGTGATGCGGCTGAGTACGTCTCCCTTGCTGTGGCCGTTGAAGTAACTCATCGGCACGACGGCAATCTTGGCGGCGATTTCCTTGCGCATGCGGTAGCAGATCTTTTGCGTGACGCCGGTCATGAGCCAGCCCTGGATGAGGCTGCAGACAGAGCTCGCCAGATACAGGCAGAGCAAAAAGCCGAGCGTCTTGGCGATCCAGTCAAAGTCAACGTCGCCGGTACCGTTGACCTTTGCGACCAGGCCTTCGAACAGCTTGGTCGTAACCTGGCCGAGCACCTTGGGTCCCACAATGTTAAAGATGACCGAGCACACGGCAAAGGCGACGGCGGCAAACACGGCAATCTTGTGCTGGCCGATATAGCCGAGCAGCTGCCTCATGGTGCCCTTAAAGTCCTTGGCCTTTTCGCCGCGGCGCATGCCACCCATGCGGCCCATGGGACCACGCTGGCGGGTGGGCTTGGGAATCTGAGTCTTGGTCTCGTCTGCCATTAGCGCTCGCCTCCTTCCATGACGGCTGCAATTTCTTTTTGGGTAAGCCCCAGCTCCTCGGCGGAAAGCTGCGACTGTGCGATCTCCAGGTACGCCGGGCAGCTGCGCAGCAGCTCCTCGTGCGTGCCGGTGCCCACTACGTGGCCGTCGTCGAGCACGATGATCTGGTCGGCGTGCATGATGGTCGCGATGCGCTGGGCTACGACCACGAGTGCGGCGTCGGTAACGTTTTTTGCCAGCTCCTCGCGCAGGCGCGCGTCGGTCTTGTAGTCGAGGGCGCTAAACGAGTCATCGAACACCACGACCTCGGGCTTTTTAGCCAACGCGCGGGCGATGGCCAGACGCTGGCGCTGACCACCCGAAACATTGGAGCCACCCTGGCTGATAGGGGAGTCGTACCCGTCCTCGCGCTCGGCGATAAAGTCCTCGGCCTGGGCGATGCGTGCCGCCCGGTGCATGTCCTCGTCGCTCACCATGTCGCCGGCAAACTTGAGGTTACTCTCGACGGTGCCCGAGAACAGGCGCCCCTGCTGCGGGATGTAACCAATACGGCGGCGCAGCTCGGAAAGGGTCATGTCGCGCACGTCGATGCCGTCGAGCGAAATGCTGCCGCCCGTGACGTCGTACAGGCGCGGAATCAACTGTACAAGCGTGGACTTGCCCGAACCCGTTGAGCCAATAATGCCGAGCATCTGGCCGGCGTGCGTGGTGAAGTTTACGCCGCTAATGACGTCGGCGCGGGCATCGGGATACTGGAAGCTCACGTCACGGAAGGTGAGCTCACCGCGCGGCGCGCTGGCAGCAGGCAATTTGGGTGAGACAGGGTCGTTGATGCTCGTGGGGCAGGTGATGACCTCTTCCACGCGCTCGGCTGCGACCTCGGCACGGGGCAGGATGACCGAAACCATGGTGAGGATCATAAACGCCATGACGATCTGCATGGTGTAGGAGATAAACGCCATCATGTTGCCGACCTGCATCACGCCGTCGGACACGCCCTGCGCGCCAAACCAGACGATAAGCACGGTGATGCAGTTCATGACGAGCATCATGAGCGGCATCATAAAGCTCATGGCGCGGTTGGTGTAGAGCTGTGTGGTCATCAGGTCGAGCGAAGCCTTGTCAAAACGCTCGAGCTCATGCTCTTCGCGGTTGAACGAACGGATAGGCATAAGGCCGTCGAGCAGCTCGCGGGCGGTAAGGTTCACACGGTCCACAAAGCTCTGCATCTTTTTGAACTTGGGCATGGTGAGGCCCATAAGCACGCCGACGACGGCCGAGACCGCGATGATGGCCACGGCGATGGTCCACTCTAGGCCGGTATGGTTGGCCAGGACGCGCATGACGGCGACGATGCCCATGACGGGGGCCATCAGACACATGCGGATAAACAGGGTTGCGGCCATCTGGATCTGCTGAATGTCGTTGGTGCAGCGGGTGATGAGCGAGGCCTGGCTAAACTTGCCCACCTCGGCCGGCGAGAAGTGCATAACCTTGTTGAAGGTCTCGCGGCGCAGGTCGCGGGCGATGGAGCAGGCGGTGCGCGAGGCCACGGCACCGGTCAGGATGGTGGCGACCAGCGACACCAGACACAGACCAAACATCGTGGTCGCCATGCGGCCCAGGTAGGCGTTCTGCACGTCGGCGGGGTCGATGCCCTGCGCCTTGTACTCGTCCTGTACATAGCTCACGGCGCGCTGGGTGACGATGGAGCCCGACATGGAGCCCATTTTGTCCGCCATTTCGTTGGCGCCCTCGACGAGCTTGCTTTGGCCTACCAGACCGCCCTCGACACCCAGGCGCAGGCTCTTCATGGTGATCTTGCCGCCGTCGGCGTCGATCTGCTTTTGCATATTCTGCGCCGCTGCGGCCTTCTGCTGCATCTCGGCGAGCTGCTCGGGCGTCATCGCTGCCATTTGCTCGGGCGTGGGCATGGCCTGGGCGGCGTCGCTGTCTTTTTCGCCGGACGTGCCGGTCATGTCGCCCATGGAGTCGGCGTCAATGCCCTGGTTGAACGAAAGTACGACAGTCTCGGGCAGGCTCATAATGTCGGCAATCTTGCCTCCATCGGCACGCTCTTCCTCGGTGCCCTTGTACGCTCGAATGCCGTTTTTGCCAGCCTTGCTAAACACGGCCTCCACAGCCTTGGCGTCCTTGGCGCTCATAAAGAGTTCGAGGTCGTCGAGCGATTCGGCGCGAATGGTGTCGGGCACGGGCGAGGCAATACCGCCTTGCTGCACGCCCACGTCGACGATGTCGCTCATATAGGTAGGCAGCGCCAGATCGGCGTTGCAGCTGATTACGATGAGTACGATAGCTGCGAGTAGTGCCAGGATATGCTTTTTAAAGAGCTTGAGAATCCTCACTCGGCATCTCTCCTTTCTTGATTGCGGTCGATAATTTCGTTGGCACGTCTTAGAAGGCGCACCATCTCTTGGGTATCTGTTTCGCCGAGCTGCTCGAGGAAGGCCGCGGTGCGGTCCTCGAATTCCCGGCGTTTGATTTCGATGACCTGGAATCCCTTGTCGGTCACCGTGACGTGTACGCGACGACGGTCGGTCTTTGAGTGCTCGCGCTCGACCCAACCCTTGGCCTCGAGGGCGCGCAGGATATTGGCGATACGGGCGCTCGAAACCCAGGCACGATCGGCGAGTTCGCTCGGTGTGAGTGAGCCGCCGGCGCGCATGAGGGCGCGCATGACGGCCATCTCGCCGCCGAGAGCTTTGTCCGCAAAGCGCGAAATTCGCTGATGCATGCTGCCAAACTCAGTTAAGAGCTGACGCCCAAGCTCATGGAAATCGGTATCTTCCACCGAAAACCCCTAACACTAGAAACTATTTTCGGTGGAAGATGATACCCCCATACGCGGGCCTCATACAGTAGGCAATATTAAGAGCTCATTAAGACTTAAAATCATTCAATTGCTAAAGCGTTTCAAAGAACTATCATGCCCGCGGTTAGGCGAGGGGTTGTCACCACCATGACGACTGGGACTCATATAATCGCCACGTGCGATGCTCCAACTTCCCGCGAGGAGACACCTTATATAAAGGGGGATGGAGTCATGGCATTTGACTTCACGGGCAAGACCGCGATTGTCACGGGCGGCACTCAGGGCATTGGCCTCGAGATCGCCAAGGGCATCGTCGCGGGCGGCGGACATGTCGCGCTCATCGCAAGGAACGCTGCTAAGGGCGAGGCCGCGGTGGCCGAGCTTGGCGAGGGCAACAAGTTCTATCAGCTCGATGTCGCCGATGCACCCAAGGCGCGCGAGACTGTCGAGCAGATTTTTACGGACCTGCCGCAAACCAACATCCTGATCAACTGCGCTGGCGTCATCAGCACCAAGAAGTTCGATGAGATCGATGACACCGAGTGGCGTCGCACCATCGACATCAACCTCAACGGCACCTTTACCATGATGAACGCCGTGTACCCGCACTTTAAGGCGGCCCATGCCGGCACTATCGTCAACGTGAGTTCCGTTGCTGGCAAGATCGGCGGTGGCCTGCTCGGCACCGCGGCCTACGCGAGCTCCAAGGCCGGTGTTAACGGTCTAACCAAGGCAGTCGCCAAGGAAGGCGGCAAGTTTGGCGTTCGCTGCAACGCCGTGTGCCCGTCGCTCACCCTTACTGATATGACCTCGATTCTCTCTGACGAGAACTCTCAGCGCATCATCAACGGTATTCCTCTGGGCCGCGCCGCCCAGGCCAGCGAGCCTGCGCAGATGGTGCTGTTCTTCGCTTCCGATCTCGCCAGCTTCGTGAACGGCGAGATCGGTGACTGCGACGGCGGCATCGTCCTGGACGGGTAATACCCCGCGACGATTATTTGGCGACGGCTCCTGCGACTCGGGACCGTCGCCTTCTTTCTGACATAGGCGCGTGCGGCTACGATTCGCATGCATCCAAAGGAGATATATATGAGTGAATCGACTGCGGTGGAGGCGCCGGCGGCAAAGGAGCCGTTCTTTAAGATGTCCTCCATCCCGGGTGCCAATATTTTGGTGCCGCTTTTGCTGGGCTGCCTGCTCAACACGCTATTCCCTGACCTGTTCAAAACGCTCGGCAGCTTTACGCTTGGCATGACCCAGCAGGGCGCTGGCCCGCTCGTGGGCGCTTTTTTGCTCATCGTCGGTACGACGATTTCGTTTAAGAGCGCTCCTGCCGCCGCTGCCCGCGGCGCCATCATCATCGCCGTCAAGCAGATCGTGGTCGTTGCCATGTCGCTGCTCATCCTTTATGTGTTCAACGACAACTTGTTTGGCATCTCTGCCATGGTGATGCTGGCGGCTTGCACCGGCGCCAACAACGCTATGTACGCTGGGCTGATGGGTACCATGGGCAACGAGGCTGAGCGTGGCGCTGTCGCCATCACCACGCTGGTTGTCGGCCCTCCGGTCACGATGATCGTGCTCGGCGCTGCCGGCCAGGCCCCGATCGGCTGGTCGCTCGTGGGCGCCATTCTGCCGATCGTCGTCGGCATTATTCTGGGTAACCTGTTCCCCAGCTTTAAGAAGATGATGGCACCGGCACTTTCCGCCATCATCGTGCTCGTCTTCTTTGCCATGGGCTCGACCATGACTTTTGGCCAGCTTATCAACGGCGGTCTTCCCGGCATCCTGCTCGGCGTGATCTGCTCGGTGATCTTTGCAATTCCCGTCATCGCGGTCGATAAGCTCACGGGCGGTACGGGTGTCGCAGGTGCGGCCATTTCGAGCTGCGCCGGAGCCAATGTGGCCACGCCTGCTGCCATGGCAAGCGTCAACGAGGCCATGTACGGCGGCGCGGTGCTCGCGACGGCCACGGCACAGGTTGCTGCCTGCGCAATCGTTACGGCTATTTTGACCCCGCTGGTCACCAGCTGGTGCTACAAGCATTTTGAGGGCCAGCAGAGCAACGGCAAGGCAACGACCGACAAGGCCTCCGCAGCCGCCTAATGCCAAACGGTAATCAAAGCTAAAAACTAGCTACGCCACAGGGCGGCCACGGGGGATCCCGTGGCCGCCCTGCAGTTTCTGTAGGGTCTTTGGGACACTTTACCCTGATAAAGCTGGCATAACAGCTAGAGTGAACGTCGTACAAAGGCAAGGAAAAAACCAAACAAATCGGTGAACGGTAGTTGTTCACGCTCGCATTTCCTGCGGATTTGTTAAAAATGCCCTAATGGTATAAAAAAAGAAACATATAACAGCCCTGATGAAGGGGGTGGCTATGTTATCCTTCTCAAACGGGTGAAATCTTGGGTTTTGGGTTGCAGTTCCAAGGTGGACAAACGTTTTTCCCTGTACCAACGTGTGGTGAAGAACGGAAGAAGCCGGTAGTGCAAGCCGATAATTCAAGAATTCAATAAGTAGCGGTGTGAGAGAGCGCCGCATTACACGTAACTAGGAGCGTGGTTACACAATGCAGGAGGCATGGGAAGGCTTCAAGGAAGGTATCTGGACGGGAGAGGTTGACGTCCGAGACTTCATCCAGAAGAACTACACCCCCTACGAGGGCGATGAGTCGTTCCTCGTAGGTCCGACCGAGCGTACCAAGGAGCTGTGGGGCGAGGTTCTCGACCTGCTGCTTAAGGAGCGCGAGCAGGGTGGTGTCCTCGATATGGACACCAAGACCGTTACGGGTATCGTGAGCCACCCCGCTGGCTACATCGATAACGCCCACCGCGAGAAGGAGACCATCGTCGGTCTCCAGACTGACAAGCCGCTCAAGCGCGCGCTGCACGTCAACGGTGGTATCCGCATCGCTTGCCAGGCTGCCAGCCAGCACGGCTACAAGGTCGACGAGAACGTTGTTGAGCGCTACACCTTTGAGCGCAAGACCCACAACGCCGGCGTCTTCGATGTCTACACCCCCGAGATGCGTGCTTGCCGCTCGGCTCACATCATCACCGGTCTGCCCGATGGCTATGGCCGCGGCCGCATCATCGGCGACTACCGTCGTGTTGCCCTGTACGGCGTCGACTACCTGATCAAGGACAAGGAGGCCCAGAAGGCTTCCACTCCGACGGTCATGACCGCCGACAACATCCGCGACCGTGAGGAGCTGCAGGAGCAGATCCGCGCCCTCGGCGAGCTCAAGATGATGGCCGAGACCTATGGTTTCGACATTTCCAACCCTGCTACCAACACGCAGGAGGCCATCCAGTGGATGTACTTCGCCTACCTTGCTGCCGTCAAGGAGCAGAACGGCGCCGCTATGTCCATCGGCCGTACCTCTACGTTCATCGACATCTATGCTGAGCGCGACCTTGCCAACGGTACCTTCACCGAGGAGCAGATCCAGGAGTTCGTGGATCACTTCATCATGAAGCTCCGCATGGTCAAGTTTGCCCGTACCCCCGAGTACCAGGCCCTGTTCACCGGCGACCCGCAGTGGGTCACCGAGTCCATCGGCGGCATGGGTGTCGACGGCCGTACGCTCGTTACCAAGATGAGCTACCGCTACCTGCACACGCTCGAGAACATGGGCACCAGCCCCGAGCCCAACATGACCGTTCTGTGGTCGACCCGTCTGCCCGAGAACTTCAAGAAGTTCTGCGCCAAGACTTCTGTCGCCAGCTCCTCGATCCAGTACGAGAACGACGACCTCATGCGCGTTTACCACGGCGACGACTACGGCATCGCCTGCTGCGTGTCCTCCATGCGCATCGGCAAGGAGATGCAGTTCTTCGGCGCCCGCGCCAACCTGGCCAAGTGCCTGCTGTATGCACTCAACGGCGGTGTTGACGAGGTCTCCAAGAAGCAGGTCGGCCCCAAGTATCGCGCCGTCGAGGGCGATACGCTCGATTACGACGACGTTGTGGCCAAGTACAACGACATGATGAAGTGGCTCGCTGGCGTGTACGTCAACTCGCTGAACATCATTCACTACATGCACGACAAGTACTGCTACGAGCGCATCCAGATGGCTCTGCACGACAAGCACGTGCACCGCTGGTTCGCTACGGGCATCGCTGGCCTTTCCGTCGTGGCTGACTCCCTGTCCGCCATCAAGTACGCCAAGGTCCACCCCGTCCGTGACGAGAACGGCATCATCGTCGACTTCGAGACCGAGGGCGAGTTCCCCAAGTACGGTAACGACGACGACCGCGTCGACCAGATCGCTCACGACGTTGTGCACCAGTTCATGGAGTACATCCGCATGAACGATACCTACCGCAACTCCGTGCCTACGACCTCGGTTCTGACCATTACCTCCAACGTCGTGTACGGTAAGAAGACCGGCTCCACGCCCGACGGCCGCAAGGCTGGCCAGCCGTTCGCCCCGGGTGCTAACCCCATGCACAAGCGCGATAGCCACGGCGCCATCGCTTCGCTGTCTTCGGTTTCCAAGCTCCCGTTCCGCGATGCTCAGGACGGCATCTCCAACACCTTCTCCATCATCCCGAGTGCGCTCGGCAAGGAGGACCAGGTGTTCTTTGGCGATATCGACCTTGATCAGCTGGGCGAGTAACTATTGTTAGTGCTATACTAACAATAACGATTACTGATTAGCGCGCCGGTTTCGGCCGGCGCCTATTAATCGAAGGAGACACATTATGAAGGTTTCTGAAGTTTCCGAGACTCAGGCCGATAACCTGGTCCACATGCTCGACGCTTACGCCGAGAAGGGTGGCCACCACCTGAACATCAACGTCTTCAACCGTGAGACGTTGCTCGACGCTCAGGCTCACCCCGAGAAGTACCCGCAGCTGACCATCCGCGTTTCCGGCTATGCCGTGAACTTCCACACGCTCACCAAGGAGCAGCAGGACGAGGTCATTTCGCGTACCTTCCACGACAAGTTCTAAAGGGTTCAACTCCTGTAGGATTACTGGGGCCGGTTTTGGGTTATTTCCCAAAACGTCCTCGGACATGCAAAGAGGCTCCGCTGCGCGCGTTGCGCGGCGGAGCCTCTTTGCGTCCTGCGGGATGTTTTGGAAAATAACCCAAAACCGGCCATGTGGGGTCCTTTGGAGTCACCCTTTAGGCGGAACTCTCCTAATTATTTGGATGAGTCGTTTACTTACTTGTACTGTTACCGTCTTCCCGCTCTTGTTGGGGTATGCTTTGTTCGTATGTAAACGTATGACATGTTGATGGGGGAGGGTGCTATGGCTCGCGAGAGTGCTCGTTCTAAGGATACGGCTAAGCCTGGCATCAAGGAAGTTGCGGCGGTGGCGGGGGTTTCGCCTACTACGGTATCTCGCGTGCTTAATAATCGCGGCTATATTAGCCAAGAGACCCGCGATAAGGTCCATGCCGCGATGAAGCGCATCAACTATACGCCCAACGATATCGCCCGTGCCATGCTCAACGGTCGCCTGAATCTTATCGGTATGATCGTCCCCTATGTCAGCAGTCCGTTTCATGCCCAAGTGGTTCAAGTCATTGAGCATACCCTGGCCGAAAACGGTTTTAAGATGCTGCTGTGCAATAGCGCCAATCGACCCGAGCTTGAGCGCTCTTATATCGACATGCTTCGACGCAATATGGTTGATGGCGTCATCGTCAACTCGCTTAATATCGGTGCCGAGGCGTATGCCGAGATGGGTTTGAGTCTGGTTGGTATCGACTGCGACCTTGGCGAGGCCTCTGTTCAGATTGCGAGCGACAGCTATAGTATCGGCGAACTTGCCACGCGTCGCCTGATCGATGACGGGTGTTCGCGCATCCTGTGCCTGCGCAGCAATAGCCGCATGCGCATGCCTGCCAATAAGCGTACCGATGCCTACCTCGATGTTGTTGAGCAGGCCGGTTTGCCCGCGCTTGTCCGTGAGGTCGAGTTCGTTAAGCCCGACGACGAAAAGAGCGCGGTCGTTGCGAAGATCCTCGATGAGAACCCCGATATTGACGGCATCTTTGCGGGAGACGACACGATGGCGGCTATCTGTCTTAACGTGATGAAGCAGCGCGGCTTGAGCGCTCCGGGCGATATTAAGGTCGTGGGCGCGGATGGTGCCCGCCGCACTATGACGTTTATGCCTGACTTAACAACCGTTCGCCAAGATATCGATCGCATCGGAGAGCTCGCGGCGCAATCCATCATTGCTCTTATTAACGGCGAAAAGCCCGAATCGAATATCAAGCTCCCCGTTGAACTCATTGAGGGTAAAACCGCGTAGTTCATCCCGTGCCAAAAGAATTCCTCAAACACCTCTGATGACCGTTCGCCGGCATATGTCAACCGTTTGCCGACGACTGGAACTGCGAAAAGACGTATTGGTGTGAAAACGTTTGACATATGAAAACGATTGACATATCTTGCAGTTGTACCGAGTTAGTATCTCGTGAGAAAGGAAGTCTCGGATGCACAAGGTGTATTACCAGCCTGAGGGAATTTGGGTAGGCGACATCATGCCGTACGGCGAGGACGGCACGTTCTATCTCTATCATCAGCGTGACACGCGAAACCCCGGACCTTTCGGAGAGCCGTTTGGCTGGGCACTCGCGACAACCAAGGACTTCGTCAATTACAAAGACTTTGGCGAGAGCCTTGAGCGTGGCGGCGACGAGGAAGTCGACCAGTATGTTTATGCCGGCACGGTGTTTAAGGTGGGCGACAAGTACCATGCGCTCTACACTGGTTGCAATCGCGATAAGGTCAAGGCACGCTTGATGAAGCAGGTTCTTCTTCACGCAACGAGTGACGACGCCGTCAAGTGGGAGAAGAACATCGCCGAGACGCTGCTTCCGCCCCAGGAGGGTTACGATGACCGCAACTGGCGCGATCCCTTTGTGCTTTGGGATGAGGAGAACGAAGAGTACATGCTCATCCTCGGCACGCGTGTGGGCGAGGACAAGCGTCTGATGACCGGTCGTCTGGTCAAGTTCACCTCCAAGGACCTGGATACCTGGGAGTTCCAGGGCGACTGGTGGAATCCGGGCCTGTACACCATGTTCGAAATGCCTGATCTCTTTAAGATGGGCGACTGGTGGTATCTGGTGTTCTCCGAGTACAGTGATGGCAACAAGACCCGTTACCGCATGTCTCGCTCTATCAACGGTCCTTGGATCACTCCTGCGGACGATTCCTTCGATGGCCGCGCGTACTATGCCGCGCGTACCGCATTTGATGGCGAGCGCCGCGTTCTCTTTGGTTGGGTTCCTACGCGTGACGAGGGCGGCGACCCCAGCTCTTACCTGTGGGGTGGCACCTTTATGCCTCTCGAGATCGTTCAGCGTGCCGACGGAACGCTCGGCACCAAGCTCCCTGACAGCATGCTTGGCGCCTTTGGCGAGGCTAAGGCAGTCGAGGCCTTTGAGCTTTCCTGCGAGTCGGGCAAGGTCGAGCAGGTGCTCGCCGCGGATGCCGGTTCCACCTATATGCTCGATGCCGACATCGAGCTCGCCGGTGACGCTGCCGGCTTCTCGGTGAAGCTTGCCGAGGACGCCGAGTCCGGTCTTGCCTATGAGTTCCGCGCCAACCTGCGTGAGGGCAAGCTCGAGTTTACGGCGGCCCCCCAGTATCCGTGGTTCCAGGTCAACAACATGGGCCTCGAGCGTCCGTTGTTCTTTAAGGGCGAGGGCACTCATCATGTGCGCCTGGTCGTTGACGACGATATCGCGACCATCTTTGTCGATGATGTTGCGCTTAACGCGCGCTTCTGCAATAAGCAGGGCCAGGGTGTGGCACTGACGGTCACCGACGGTACGCTCAAGTGCGCAAATGCAACGATCGCGTCTCTGTAATGGCATCAAAACGTTTTATGATTTCGTAAGGGAATGGAGAGGAACATGGACTACAAAGTAGTGTCTCAGCAAGTCGTCGATAACGTCGGCGGTCTGGAGAACATCGAGGGCGCCACGCATTGCGTTACGCGTCTGCGTCTGGTGCTCAAGGATACGAGCAAGTACAACAAGGCCGAGCTCGAGAACATCGATGGCGTCAAGGGCGTGCTGTACAACAGCGGCCAGCTCATGATCATCTTCGGTACCGGTACCGTCAACAAGGTCTACGATGAGTTTATGGCTCTGACGGGCGTTAAGGAGATCAGCGCTTCCGAGGTCAAGGGCGCCGAGGCGGACAAGAAGGGCAAGTTCTTCTCGGTCCTCAAGGTATTCTCGGATATCTTTATCCCCATCATTCCCGCTTTCGTCGGCGCTGCTATCATCATCGGCCTTAAGTCGCTGATCGTTGCCAACGGCCTCTTTGGCATGGAGGGCAGCCTTGCCGACCACAGCGAGTTCCTCAAGAACCTCGCAAGCTTCTTTGCCATTATCGCCACCACGTTTGACTACCTGCCTGTCCTGGTTATGTACAGCGCGGTGAAGCGTTTTGGCGGTAACCCGATTCTGGGCATCCTCGTCGGTATCGTCATGGTTCACCCGAGCCTTATGAACCGTAACGCGTTCGTTATGGATCCGTCGGGTGCTGAGTACTGGAACTTCGGTCCGCTCTCCATCCCCATGGTTGCTTTCCAGGGCGGCGTGTTCCCTGCAATCCTGACTGCCTGGTTTATGGCCAAGGTCGAAAAGATTGCCCAGAAGTACATCCCCGAGGTCGTCTCGTTTGTCTTTGTCCCGACCGTTACCCTGATTCTTGCTAACGTTGCCCTGTTCACCGTGTTCGGCCCGCTCGGCAACCTGATCGGCGACGTCCTCGCTGGCGTAATCGATGTCCTGTACAACAGGATGGGCGTCTTTGGCGCCTTTGTCTTTGCCGCGTTCCTGCAGCCGCTCGTCGTTACCGGTACGCATCAGTTCATCCAGGGTATCGAGGCCAACCTCGTTGCCACGACTGGCTTCAACTACATCCAGGCAATCTGGTCGGTTTCCATCATCGCCCAGGGCGGTGGCGCCATCGGCATGTACCTCATTCACAAGAAGCATTCCAAAGAGCGCAACATCTGCATGTCGTCCTTTATCCCGACGCTGGTCGGTATCTCCGAGCCCGCAATCTTTGCTGCAAACATGCGCTACTCGATCATCCCGTTCATCTGCGCTTGCATCGGTGCAGGCTGCGGCGGTGCCTTCGTGAAGCTCTTTGAGGTGCGCGCCATCGGTCAGGGTCTGACCGGCGTGCTTGGCCTGCTCATCGTCACGCCCGAGACGCTCGTGTGGTATGTGGCTGGCAATCTCATCGCCTTTATCGTGCCGATCGTCTTGATCTTTGCCTACAACAAGGCAAAGGGCGTGCCGACCACTGATGAAGAGGGCGCTGGTGCTGGCTTCGATGTCAGCTTCTAGTTGAGCCGTTCAGCGTAATCTGAGGATAAGTCCATTTGGGGAAGGGCGTTCGACTCGTGTGAGTCGAGCGTCCTTCCCCATAGACGAGAAAGTCAACGGCGATGTTTAATCAAAAAAATAAGGTGACACGCGCGGACTATGAGCAGTGGCGTGCCGGACAGGATGAGACGGCGGGTCGCATCGCGTCCGACCCCGATAGGCTCCTGTTCCATGTGGAGCCTGAGCTTGGCTGGCTCAACGACCCCAACGGTTTGGTTCAGATTGGTGATACGTATCACATCTATCATCAATACGATCCGTTCGATGCTGCGCATGGCGGTCCAGTGCTTTGGAACCATCTGACGACAAAGGATTTTGTGACGTACGAGAATCACGGCCCCGCGCTGTTCCCCGATTCCGATTTGGATTCGAACGGAGCGTATTCTGGTTCTGCCTTTGTACGCGATGGCAAGATTCACTACTTCTATACCGGCAACGTCAAGCATTTTGACCGCGATGATTACGACTACGTGTTGACGGGCCGTGAGCAAAACCAGATTCATATGGTTGCCGAGAATCCCGACGAATTGGGCGAGAAGTGCATAGCTGTTGGACCGGTCGATTACCCCGACGATATCGGTACGCACGTGCGCGACCCCAAGATCCTTGAGCACGATGGTATCTACTACATGGTTCTGGGCGCTCGTACGAAAGACGACCGTGGCTGCGTGCTTGTCTATACCTCGCGCAATCTTGAGGACTGGAGCTATGCGACGCGCATTGAGTTGGGCGAGAAGTTTGGCTTTATGTGGGAGTGCCCCGATCTGTTTGAGCTCGATGGCGAGCTTATTCTCGTTTGCTGTCCGCAGGGTGTGCCTGCCGATGGTTGGCGTTACCGCAATCCGCATCAGTGCGTGTGGTTCCCCATCGAGGCCGATTGGGAGGCGCCGAGCTTTAAAATCGTCGGGCAGGGCATGCCCCCGATGGTCGATGCCGGTTTTGATTTCTATGCTCCGCAGTCCTTTGAGGATGCTGCAGGCCGGCGTTTGATGATCGGATGGTCGGGTTGCCCCGATGCGACGGCAGAAAACCCGACGGTGGCGCGCGGGTGGCAGTGCGCGTTGACGGTGCCGCGAGAGCTGAGCATGCGCGATGGTAAGCTCTGCCAGCAGCCGGCGCACGAGATTGAGAGGATGCGCGGCGACTGCGTTCGCGCGACAGGCGGTGAAACCGTTGAGGAGCCGGGACGCCTGTTTGATCTTGTGGTTTCCTGTGAGGGCGCCAAGATGGTCGAGCTCGAAATCCGCAAGGGTGTCTTTGTACGTTATGCGGACGGGATGCTTACCCTCGACATGGGTGACGAAGGCTATGGGCGCGACCAAAGGTCGATCGAGCTCAGCGAGCTTCGCGACCTGCGCGTGCTTTCGGACACTACGATGGTCGAGATTTTTGCCAACAGCGGCGAGGCGGCACTTACGAGCCGTACCTATTCGCCGGCGGTTTCGGCGATGGGGTTGCATGCCGAGGGTGCGGCGTCGATGGATTTCTACCGCCTCGCGCATTAACCGTGCGTGGAGCACGATTGGACTTGCCGGGCGGAATGTGTCGCAGTTGCCGCAGCGAACTACCGTTTATCGCGTATAGCGACCGTTTGCGGGATAAGTAACACTCATTTATAAACCGTGTAAAATCTCAGTTAAGCACGGAGTTTTCCAGGGAGACGCTGTCCTTTGTTGTGTGCAAGGGGCGGCGTCTCTTTGGTGCTTGGATGCTGTTGTGCAACAGTGCGGCGGCGCGTGTCATGTATTGAAAAGCCAATGTCGAGATGGGTCGTGATAATAATGGGCAAGTACGTAATCGTGGTTGAGTCTGGGTCGGATGTGACGCCGGAGCTCTGCGAGCGCTACGGCATCGTGCGCGTGCCCATGCATGTCACGATTGGTGACGAGACCGTCGAGGACGGCTCCATCGATCCGCTCGAGATTTACTCGCGCTGCAACGAGTTTGGCGTGATGCCCAAGACCAGTGGCTGTGCGCCTGCGGATTTTGCTCACGTGTACGACCGCATTCACGCTGAGCAGCCCGACGCGACTATTTTGCATCTTGCATATTCCGAGGCCACGACCTGTTCGCATCAGTCCTCAAAGATTGCGGCCCAGGGGCGCGACTACGTGTTCTCCATGGACACGCGCTTTGTCTCGGTAGGCCAGTCGCTTGTTGTCGTCGAGACCGCCAAATACATCGAGGCTCACCCCGATGCCACCGTCGACGAGATCTTCGCCTTCGCGAACTCCGTCATGGACCGCGTGCTGTTGGGCTTTGTTCCTACGGACCTTGCCTTCCTTAAGGCGGGCGGTCGCTTGTCCAACGTCGCGTTCCTGGGCGCCCATCTGCTCAAGATTAAGCCCTGCATTGAGGTAACGGGCGGCAAGTTCGTGGCAACCAAGAAGTTCCGCGGCTCTATGCTCAAGTGCGCCCGCGCCTTTATTGATCACATGGTTGCCAAGGGCGAGATTGACTACTCGCACATTGGCCTGGCGTATTCGGTAGGTCTTTCCGAGGAGCTGCGCGACGACATGGAAGTCTATGCACACGATCTTGGCTTTAAGGACATTACCTGGACTCAGGTCGGCGGCGTCATCTCGAGCCATTGCGGCCCGACCGCCTTCGGCGCGGTGCTCACGCTTAAGGCGTAAGGCCTGGAGTCTATCGATTTCTATTGCCTCGGCGGTGGGCGGGTTGCGATAACCCTCCCGCCGCTTTTGCGTGGAGTCAAATAGGACGACCTAATTGACCTCTAAACCGTTTCGCCATCATATGTATGGGCTAGAATGGCTCTGGCATTTATGTAACTAAAACCAATGAGAGGCAAGGTAGCGGGAATGGCTGAGATGACGCTCGAGGGTGTGGACGCTCGTCCCGAGGACTCCGCGTTTGCCCTGGGCCGCGTACATTCGATCGAGACGATGGGTACGGTTGACGGTCCCGGCATCCGCTTCGTAGTGTTTGTCCAAGGCTGTCCCATGCGCTGCGCGTATTGCCACAATCCCGATACCTGGTCGGTTAACGGCGGCACCATGGTGACCGTCGAGCATCTGATGGACGAGTTCCAGAGCAACCATGAGTTTTACCGCAGCGGTGGCATTACCGTTTCGGGCGGCGAGCCGCTTCTGCAGCCCGAGTTTTTGGCCGACCTGTTCCGTGCAATGCACAACAACCCCGATGGTCGTGTGCATACCTGCCTGGATAGCTGTGGCTACGCCTTCGACCCTCAGCATCCCGAGAAGTTCGATGCCGTGCTCAACGAGACCGACATGGTACTGCTCGATATTAAGCATGCCGACCCGGTCGAGCATAAAAAGCTGACCGGTTGTGATCCCGCACGCATCCTGGCGTTTGGCGATGAGCTTGCACGTCGCAATATCAAGGTCGTTATCCGCCACGTGGTTGTGCCGGGCATTACCGACACGGCGGAGGAGTGCGAGAAGCTCGGTCGCCTCATCGCTCCATGGCACAACGTGGTGGGCCTGGAAATGCTGCCGTATCACACGATGGGTGTCGTCAAGTACGAGCAACTGGGCATTCCCTATAAGCTCGAGGGCGTGCCCCAGATGGATACCGCGCGCATGCCCGAGCTGCGCAATGCCGTTATGGCCGGTATGAAAAAGCGCCGTGCGGAGCTCAAAAACGCTATCGGATAGCATGCCATAGCCCTCATATCCCCTCGTTCCCAGCTGAGTTGCGGTGGAATAGTTCTTGTTTTTAGGCCCATGTCGCCCAAACAGGAACCATTTCACCGCAACTTCGTTTTGGGTAGAGATGCGCAACAGAATCGTGCCATTTGGATAAATACGCTTGTGGTTTCTTTAAAGACACCTTAAACGCTGCTGAATATCTTTGGAAAGAAATGCCTGCTCGGTATCATGCTGCTCGTATATAAACGGTGGCAGTCAGGAGACCACGTGCGAAACATCGCATCGCGGGACGAGTATGTGCCGCAGCATGGCAGCAGATATAAGACGAAGGGCACGTCTTCGCGTGGCCTTGCCGGCGCTCGCATCCGCGTGAGGAAGATTGCCGCTATTGGGATGCTAACGTCGGCGGTTATTATCCTCGGAATTACCGTTAAAACCTACGCCTCGGAGCGAACGGGGCGCCCAGATGCGTCAACGGTACAGCTGCAAAACGAGAAGGTTTCAAAGTCCAAAGCGTCGGCAGATCAAGCTCTGTCGACGGCAGATCTCAAGACGAGACTTTCGAAGGCGGACTTCAACGATATCCCTTCGGGTGATACCGTTCGGACCTTCTCGTTGGTGGATAACAAGACTCCTGCCTTGGAGGATGAGAGCCTTGCCTCGCTCCAGGATGCCCTGTGTCGGGCGCAGGAGCTGGGCGACGTGGGTGTAGTGTTCTACGACCTATCGAGTGGTAGGGGCGTGACGTATAACGCCGATGTTGAGGTGTATGGAGCGAGCAGTTATAAGGCGCTGTATGCACTCTATATTTGCGAGATGTTGGTCGAATCGGGGCAGGTGTCGCTCGATGGGCCTTTAGCCACGTATGGTGGTTACAGCATGGGCTGGCAGACAGTGCGTGACCTTATCGAGGCCGCGGTCGTCAACTCGGACAACGATTCGTTTATCGCGTTACGCGCGGCGTTTGACCATGATGGCTATGAGGATTGGATTGCCAATCTGGGTGTTGATGACGAAACGGCACTGAATCCGATGAGTGATTTTCCGACCTACTGCCCGCGCACTTCTGCGAGGTTATGGCGTGAGATGAGCGAGTATCTGAGCATGGATACCGAGACTTCACAGTGGTTGTCGGGCCTTCTGGCATCAACATCGCGCTCGTTTATTCGCGATGGCATTGCGGACGAGCAGGTTTTGGTGCGCAACAAGGCAGGCTGGATTAGCGAGGATGGTTACTACTCGACATGCGATGCGGGCCTTATCGACATCGATGGCTGTACCTATGTCATGGGTATCATGACATCGATGCCGTGGAGCGACCGCTCGAGCGAGGTTACGGCCGCGATTGCAAAGGCTCTGTTTGATACGCGAGCTGCACTGGCTTAGCGTGTTCGTTTGACGAGGTCAAACAAAATGCTGGTACCATACCGTGGTTGAGAATTTCGAATAGGTTTGGGGAATGGCATGGCTACCATTGCGATTATCGGTGCGCTCGAAAAAGAGATCATGCAGATTAAGGAAGAGCTGAGCGACGTTTGCGAGGCACGGGAGGCAGGCTTGACCGTTGTGAGCGGTGAGCTCGACGGCCTGACAGTTGTCGCCACAACGGCGGGCATGGGCACGGTGAACGCCGCCGCTGCAACACAGCACCTCATTAGCAAGTATGCTCCGCAGGCTGTTGTGTTTTCGGGCATTGCGGGCGGTTTGAACCCCAAGCTCCATATCGACGACGTGGTCATTGGCAAACGCCTGCGCTATCTGGATACCGATACCGCGCTTATCGCCGAGTCCGCACCGGGGCTCGAGGAGTTTGGCTCGACGCCCGCGCTGGTCGATATTGCCGCCGAAGTGCTTGCTGAGCGTGGGTTTGTTGACGCTTCGACAAATGCAGTCGCTTCGAATGAGGGCACCAAGCAGTTCCTGGTCGGCACGATTGCCACGGGTAACCGCTTTGTGACGGGCGCCACCATGCGCAACGACGCTATCGAGGCGACGCATGCCGATTGTGTCGGCATGGAGGGCGCGGCAATTGCCCATGTCGCAACCAAAAATGGTGTCGATTGCCTGGTGTTGCGCGCTATCAGCGATAATTGTGACGAGGCGTACGATGCAATTTGCGAGCGCGAGTTCGATCTGGATGAGTACGCCCGTACCGCGAGCGGCATCACGCTTGACATCGTTCGTCGTATCGCCGCCGCGTAATAGCGCGCCCGTTTTGTAAAAACCTACGACCAAGGAGTGTCCATGGCCGATTCCATTAACTACCAGCTTGCCAAGTTCGTCGCCAGCTATGGCAAGGTTTCGCAGATCCCCGAGTCCACCTGTCCCGAGGTGAGCTTTGTGGGCCGCTCCAACGTGGGCAAGTCCTCCATCATGAACAAGCTCTTCGGCCGCAAGAACCTCGTCAAGGTTTCGAGCACGCCGGGCAAAACGAGCAATATCAATTTCTTCGAGGCCGACGACGTGCACTTTGTGGACCTGCCGGGCTACGGTTTCGCTCGCCGTTCCAAGGCCGAGCGTGACCGCTGGGCAGAACTTATCGGCGACTTCTTCGACTCCGAGCGCAGCTTTAACCTGGTTGTATCGCTGGTGGACATTCGCCACGATCCCAGTAAGCTCGACCATGACATGATCGACTACCTGCAGGGCAACGAGTTCAACTTTATCGTCTGCCTCACCAAGGCCGACAAGCTCAGCCGCACCCAGCAGGCCCGCCAGGCAGCAGCCATCAAAAAGCAGCTCAACGTCCCGGCCGAGAACGTAATCATCACAAGCTCCCAAACCGGTACCGGCATCGACGAACTCAAAAAGCGCATCGCTGAGGCTTGCCTCTAATCGGGCTGCAACCCCTCAAAAGCTCTCATCTATATCACCTCAGTGATAGTTATTGGTAAACTATCACTGAGGTGATATTTTTTTGGAGGTCGATATGGAGCTTTGGCACGGGTCGGAGGTTGTTGTCGAACGTCCGTCGTTGGATAAATGCAGACAATTCAATGACTATGGGCGCGGGTTTTATTGCACGCCACATGAGGAAATGGCGATGGAATGGGCATGCCGGACCGAGTCTGATGGCGTTGCCAATCGATATGAGCTTGATTTAGATGGCCTTTCGGTCTTGGATTTGGAGTCTGGGGAGTTTTCAATCCTCAATTGGCTTGCAATTCTGGCGAACAACAGAGAGTTCAATGTTTCGACGCCAGTAGCACGCGAGGGGCTTCGTTATCTACTTGATAACTGTTTAATTGATACATCTCCTTATGACGTTATTCGAGGCTATCGTGCAGACGATTCCTATTTCTCGTTTGCAAGACAGTTTGTCAACGGCATGATTTCGCTCAGGCAATTGCAGCGCATTATGTTTTTGGGGGATTTGGGCATTCAATATGCGCTTATGAGTGAGCGTGCGTTCTCGGCGATTAGGTTCCGCGATTGGAAGCAGGCTTCGGGGCCTGAGTATTATCCCAAGCGTTTTGAGCGAGAGCAGAATGCTCGACGCAAATATTTGGATACGGTCAATGGGTTCGATTCCGAAGGTATCGACATTAGGGATTTAATGGCAGGGAGGGTTGATTTAAATGATCCAAGAGTTAACAGATCGTGGGCCGAGTAGGACATATCCCGTCTACTACCTCGAGGATGCAATGAACAACCTCGGCGACTGCTTTGACTATGCCGTTAACGATTATGGAGCAGAAGGATCGGAAGTTGCGGAACTCTTTTGCCTGAGCGGCGTAGCTCGCGAGTTCGAACGCGGCAACGCATGGGTAGTGTCGGGAAAATCGGGCGTTGAGCTGTTCGCGCTTATCGCCGAAAGGTCGGGCTATCAATCAAGGCCGATGCCAAATCGAACCTACCGATTCGAAAAGACACCGGAATATTGGGCAGGCTGGATATTGGCATACCTTCAGTGGCGCCTAGGAGAGTCTTTCGAAGATTTGCTGCATGTCGTTCCATTTGATGTGCTACGCAGTCTGTACTACCCCTGGCACGAAGCCTCGGAGGAACGTGTGGTTCGCCTCGTCTGCGATATGGCGAAGAAAGCGTCCAGGCAAACAAAACTTGCGTTAGCAAGAAAGAAGCTTAAGAAAACCCAACAAGACCTGGCATACGAATCAGGCGTATCGCTCCGCTCAATCCAAATGTACGAACAGCGCCAACGAAACATCAACGAAGCCTCGGTAACAACCGTAAGAGCTATAGCAAAAGCCCTCCACTGTAACATCGAAGACCTCCTAGAACCAGTCTTCGAATACAAAGAAACCAGCGCCGCCTAAACCAGGCACGCAGCCGATGCCCGCCTCTAGGAAGTGCTCCAGCCTAGCAAGAGCCCCTACCAATAAAAAGCCAAACTATCAGCCCGGCGACTTTCCAGAGCGTAGGTCCCTGTAGCCGCCGCCGGCGAAGTTAACATAGAGGAGGCCAGGGGGCTTTGCCCCCAAATCTTTCCGCAGGACGGCAGGACCCCCGCCGCACGAAGTGCGCAGCGGGGGTCCTGCCATGTCCGAGGACGATTTGGGGGCAAAGCCCCCTGGCCTCCCCGGCGAGTATACGGGACGGCGACTACAGGTATTCGATCTGGGCGCCTTCCGTGTCGCACGTCAGAATATGCGTATCACACTTAGGGAACTGCTCGCGCAGCTTGACCTGCAGGAACTTTGCCACGATGGTGTCGTCAGTCACGGCCATGAGAGTCGAGCCCGAGCCGCTGATCCAGATGGTCTTGGCGCCGCCGTTAAGGCAGGTGTCGCGCACGGCGTTGTAGTCGGGAATCAGACGGCGACGATAGGGTTCCTGGATGCGGTCGTCATTGGCGGCGGCAATCAGGTCGAGGTCACCAGTCTCCAAGCCGCGCGTCATGCCGGCGATGCGGCCCATCTGCCACACGGCGGTGGAGAGTGGAATCTCCTGCGGCACAACCTTGCGCGCCTCGCTCGTATGCACCTCGTAGGGCGGAATCACGGTAATAAAACGCAGGCGATCGCTCACCTCGTAGCGCAGGCACTGGGGGAGCGAATCGGTCGGCGTAAAGGAACAGACGGCGCCGCCCAGGATAGCGGGGGCGACGTTATCGGGATGGCCCTCGACTTCGGTGGCAATGCGAACCAGCTCGGCGCGGTCGACGGTGTGGCCTGTCAGTGCGGCGGCGGCCATAATGCCGGCGACGACGCAGGTGGAGCTGGAGCCCAGGCCGCGGGCGACGGGCACGTCGGTCTGGATGTCGATGGCAACGGGAAAAGCCGGCTCGTCCCATGCAGCCAGTGCATCGACAAAGCTCACGTAGACCAGGTTGTTCTCGTTTTGGAATTCCTCGGGGCAGCCCGTGATGGTGAGTTTGTCGGCGCGCTCGAAGGTGAAGTGCGAGTAGAGGCTGACGGCCATGCCGAGGGTATCGTAGCCAATGCCCAAGTTGGCGCTTGTTGCTGGGACGGTGATCTTGATCATGTGAGTCCTCCTGGCGTGCCTGGCTGTTTAGTTCGCTGCTCGGGCAGTCCTGCGCAAGACGGAAAGCACATTAAGTGCTTTCCTTTGCGTGCGGAACTCGCGACGAACTAAACAGCCAGGCACGCTATGCACGTTCGTCATCATCCCGGTAGGTATCTGATAAAAGAAGGTGCGCCGGCTTTCGCCGGCGCCTTATAAGGGGTTTAGTTGGTTGCTATCTTTTTTGCAGCCTGCTCTACGTAGCTGGCCATCTCATCGACGTCGCAGACGTCTTCGAAGCAGACGGGCTTGGACTCGAGTTCGGCGAGCTGGGCTGGGGCGACCGTGTTGGTTGCCTGCTCGAGCACGCGCATGGCCTCAAAGTCGTCCTCGGGAACGTCGAGGCCCAGGGCATCGCAGCAGGCGCGCGGGAACTTGTAGGGGCTGGCGGTCGAAAGCAGCACGCGGGCCTTGGCGCCCTCGGTGGGGGCGACCTGCTCAAAGACGTGATAGCCGCAAGCGGTGTGCGGGTCGATCACGTAGCCGTTGACATCCCAGCAGCTCTTGATGGCGGCGCGAACCTCGTCCTCGCTGGCCCAGCCGCAGCCAAATACGCTCTGGATCTTGGCCAGCAGCTCGGCAGGCACCTCGTAGCGACCGGTCTGGGCAAGCTGCTCCATAAGGCCGGCAACGAGCTCGCAGTCGCCGTCGGACAGGAAGTAGAGCATGCGCTCCAGATTAGAGCTAATAAGGATGTCCATCGACGGCGAAATGGTCGTGAAGAACGGACGGTTGCGGTCGTAGACGCCGGTGGTCAGGAAGTCAGCGAGCACGTTGTTCTTGTCGCTGGCCACGACGAGTTTGGCGACGGGCAGACCCATGCGCTTGGCGTAGTAGCCGGCCAGGATATCGCCAAAGTTGCCGGTCGGTACGCAGAACTCCACGGCATCGCCGGCCTCGATGGCGCCGGCGCGCAGCAGCTGCGCATAGGCGGCAAAGTAGTAGACGACCTGCGGCACCAGGCGGCCGACGTTGATGGAGTTGGCGCTCGAAAGCACGGTGCCGGCGGCCTCCAGGCGCTCGGCCAGCTCCTTATCGGCAAAGATGCGCTTGACGGCACTCTGGGCGTCGTCGAAGTTGCCGCGGATGCCGCAGACGGCGACGTTGCCGCCCTCCTGCGTGGACATCTGCAGATTCTGCACGCGGCTGACCTTGCCCTCGGGATAAAAGACGGTGATGCCCGTGCCCGGGGCGTCGGCAAAGCCGGCGAGTGCTGCCTTGCCTGTGTCGCCCGACGTGGCGGTGACGATCATGATGCGCTCGGCGCCGCCGTCCTTGGCGGAAGTGCGGGCCATCAAGCGGGGGAGCATCTGCAGGGCGACGTCCTTGAAGGCGCTCGTGGGACCGCCAAAGAGCTCCATCACATAGGTCTGAGGGGCGTCAGCGCCCGGCGCAGCGTCGAGTTTGACGAGTGGCGTAACCTCTTCACTCGCGAACGTGCCGCGGTATGCCTCGTCGACACACGCCGAAATTTCTTCGGCCGTGTAATCATTCAGTAACATTCCCAACACATCTTGAGCGATTTCAAAGTACGATTTATCTGCAAGCGAGCTGATATCGACCTGCTGGGTGCCGAGCTCGTCCGAGACAAACAAACCCCCGTCGGGAGCGATGCCGGTACGGATTGCCACCTTACTTGAGCACGATAAAGTGCGTCCTCGTGTACTATGATAAGTTCCCATATAACACTGCTCCTCGGATGCCTTGGTCCCAATCGGTGAAACCATGGTATCAGAGCGCGCAAAATAGGTTCGCAGAGGCTTTTTAGAAAGGTAACCTCCAGCCCATGATTAAGATTGCCAAGTTTGGCGGCTCGTCGGTCGCCGACGCCGAACACTTCAAAAAGATCAAGGCCATCGTCGACGCCGACCCTGCCCGCCGTTTTGTGGTGGTTTCCGCCTGCGGCCGCCGCTTTAAGGGCGACACCAAGGTGACCGACCTGCTCTATCTGGTCAATGCGCACGTTAAGTACCACGTGTCGTGTGAGGAGCTGCTCGAGGACATCGGCCAGCGCTATTTTGATATCGCTGATGAGTTGGAGCTCACCTATCCCATCCGTGAGGAGTTCGCGGCCTTTGCCGAGCGCGCCCGCTCGGGCGGCTACTCCACCGAGGAGCTTGTGAGCCGTGGCGAGTACTTTACCGCTCGCCTGATGGCTGAGTACCTGGGCCTACCGTTCCTGGACGCCGCGACGGTTGTGGCGTTCCATCACGACGGTACGCTCAGCATGAATCGCACCTCCGAGCTGGTGCAGGAGTATGGCCAGCAGGGCGGCTTCGTTATGCCTGGCTTCTACGGCGCGACGCGCGAGGGCCAGATCAAGCTGCTCGATCGTGGCGGCGGCGATATCTCGGGCTCGATTTTGACTAAGTGCCTGGGCGCCGACCTATACGAGAACTGGACCGACGTCTCGGGTTTCTATTCTGCGGATCCGCGTATTGTTCCGGAGGCTCAGCCCATTGCGCGCGTTACCTACGAGGAGCTGCGCGAGCTTTCGTACATGGGCGCAAGCGTCCTGCACGAGGAAGCCGTGTTTCCCGTGCGCGAGGCAGGCATTCCGCTGGTCATCAAGAACACCAATGCGCCGCAGGACCCCGGCACCATCATTAGCGAGACGGCTGATGAAGGCGAGGCGGAGCCCATCATTACCGGCGTGACCGGCAAGCGCGGTTTTGTCGCCATCAACGTCGCCCGCGACCGCACCAAGCCCCGCGTCGGCTTTATGCGCCGTGCGCTTTCGGTGTTCGAGCGCTATGACGTTTCCGTCGAGCACATGCCCACCGGTGTCGACCGCTTTGGCGCCGTGGTGCAGGAGCAGGATGTGCACGATTCACTGTACTCACTCGTGGGCGACATCCAGCAGGAGGTCGAACCGCTCGAGATCGAGGTTGTCGAGGGCTTGGCGCTCATCGCTACCGTCGGCCGCAACCTGCGCGGTCGTGCAGGTATCTCGGGCCATCTGTTTGGCATGCTCGGCCAGGCCGGCGTGAGCGTGCGTATGATTTCGCAGAGCTGTGACGAGATCAACATCATTATCGGTGTCGAGGAGAAGGACTTCGACCTAGCGATTCGGACCATTTACCGTGCCTTCTCCGATGAGAACGGCATTGTGAAGGTCTCCGACCTGGAGGCTCCCGCGCCGGTCGATCCCGCTCTGGCCGCGCTCAAAAAGTAGCGACTGCTCGGTAGATTTTTGGGTCATGTCTCAAAAATCTACGGCGGGGCGTTTCGTTTCGGTTTCGTTTCGACGGGGCGGGTTTCATGCCCGCCCTGTTCTTGTATAAACTGGCAACAATAATCGGCCTGCTCGGCGTGCGGGCAAAAGCCACAACCTTTAAAGGGGGAAGCATGAAACAGTACACGGTTGCTATTTTGGGCGCGACGGGAGCCGTGGGCACCCAGATGCTCGAGTGCCTCAACGAGCAGGAGTTCCCGGTCGGCAAGCTCAAGCTGTTGGCAAGCGCACGCTCCGCGGGCAAGACCGTCGAGTTCCGCGGCGAGCAAATCGTGATCGAAGAGGCTTGCCCCGAGGCCTTTGAGGGCTGTGACATTGTGCTTGGCGCTGCCGGCGACGATATCGCCAAGGAATTGCTGCCCGAGGCCGTAAAGCGCGGCGCCGTCGTGGTCGACAACAGCCATGCCTTCCGCATGGATCCCGAGGTGCCGCTGGTCGTGCCCGAGATCAATGCCGACGACATCAAGTGGCATCACGGCCTTATCGCCAACCCCAACTGCGCGACCATCATCGGCCTGGTTCCCACGTGGCCGCTGCATCAGCTTGCCGGCGTGAAGCGCATGATCGTCTCGACGTATCAGGCGGCTTCTGGTGCCGGTGCTCCCGGTATGGCCGAGCTCGAAGCGCAGCTTGCTGCCCTGGGCCGTGGCGAGGAGATTCCCGAGCCGCGCGCATTTGCCGCCCAGCTGGCGAGCAACCTGATTCCGCAGATTGGCGGCGTCAAGGAGGAGGGCTTTACC
Organism: Collinsella aerofaciens; assembly: GCF_963360655.1. Taxonomy (NCBI): domain Bacteria; kingdom Bacillati; phylum Actinomycetota; class Coriobacteriia; order Coriobacteriales; family Coriobacteriaceae; genus Collinsella; species Collinsella aerofaciens. Next base: position 692,742 of record NZ_OY725717.1, on the reverse strand, counting down.
TCTGAGGAGATGAAGCTACAAAACGAGGGCCGTAAGATCATGCACCTGCCCGAGCTGCGCGTGAACTGCACCTGCGTGCGCGTGCCTGTGCTGCGCTCGCACTCCGAGAGCATTACGCTCGAGTTCGAGCGTGACATTACGGTTGACGAGGCCCGTGTTGCGCTGGCTGCCGCTCCGGGCGTGAAGCTGGTTGACGACATGAGCGCCGAGGATGCGCACGACCGCTTCCCCATGCCGATGGATACGTCCGATCAGGACCTGATTTGGGTCGGTCGCGTGCGCCGCGACATCTCGAACCCGGAGGCCGCGCGTGGCATTACCTTCTGGTGCTGCGGTGACCAAATCCGTAAGGGCGCGGCAACCAACGCCGTCCAGATCGCTAAGCTGCTCTGCGAGTAGTGTGACCTGTCCGGCGGGGGGGGGGGGGGGGGGGGGGGGGGGGGTCAGTTTTCAGAACGTCCCCCCCCCCCCCCCCCGGGGGGGGCCCCCCCCCACCCCCCCGCCCCCCCCCCCCCCGCCGGGGGGCGCCCCCCCCCCCCCCCCCCCCCCCCCCCCCCCCCCCCCCCCACACTGGTCTGCGGAGTGTTCTGAAAACTGAGCCCGGCCCCCGCCTGCGGTGACGCTGCTGCAAGCGGCCTGCGATGGGGTCGTTGTTGGTTGAGGCCGCTGGGCTGATGTGGGGGCGCGTGGCTGTTGCGGGCCCTGGTCCCGGCGGCGGCCTCGGCGCTGCGCGCCTGCTGCCTTGGGTGACTTTGGGGTCGATTGGGGTTGTCTGCACAATTCGCGGTATTATGTTGCGGAGTTTTGAAAGGAGCCGCTGGTGGTCACGACGACGTTTGCTTCGCCTTTGGGCGAAATCTTGCTTGCCGCTGATGGCCGCGGTCTGACGGGGCTTTGGTTTGAGGGACAGGAGCATTTTGGCTCCACGCTTCTCAAAGAAGATCCTGAACATGTTGAAGGCGCCGATGCAGTTTCTGGTGCTGGCGGCATGTCGTCGGTGAGTCCTGCAAATGGTGCGGCTTCTTCGGTGCTTGAGCGTTCGTGGGCTTGGCTGAATGCTTATTATGCAGGGCAGGAACCTCGGTTTACGCCGCCGTTGCATTTGATTGGCACGGCGTTTCAGCGTGAAGTTTGGTACGAGCTGCTTTCTATTCCGCGTGGCGAGGTCGCTACGTATGGCGAGATCGCCCAGCGTGTTGCGGCTCGACATCGTGTGCCGGGAAATGAGACACCCGTTGTGTCTCCCCGTGCCGTGGGGGCCGCGGTCGCTCGCAACCCTGTTTCGATTATTGTGCCATGCCATCGCGTGGTGGCGGCCGACGGCTCGCTTAACGGATATGCCGGCGGGCTTGATCGCAAGGAGTGGCTGCTTCGGCTTGAGGGCGCGTACGAGGAGTAACACTCGAGCGCTTTGCATAGCCAAGATGCCGTGAAAGAACGGGACATGCTTTCCGAATGGAGGCTCAGACGGAAACTACGTCCCGGAATTCCGTTTTAAAGCGGGATGCGCTTTCCGAATGGCGTTCCAAGCGGAAACCGTGTCCCGGAATACAGCCTCAGAGTGGGACACCGTTTCCGGCTGAGACCACCTGCCTGGACATCGATCTACGCCCGCTCCTGCAGGGCGTAGATGGACTTATCCATGTTGAACAGGTAAGCCACAACGCAGACAATAATGAACATCGGCAAGTTACCAAAGCCGAAGACTTCGCAGCCAATAAGGATGGGTGCGAGCAGCGTATTGGTGGCGCTGCCAAAGACGGCTGCGTAGCCCAGTGCGGCGCAGAGCTCGACGGGCATGCCGAGTTGAGCCTCGTTATGGCGACATCTGGGTAACAGAAAGGCCCGCGTTCCTCAGAGGCAAGATAGGCAATTCTGCTTCTGAGGTAGATCTCAATTCTGCCGACCGCACTGCCGACCGCATCAAACATTAACTGCCGGAGGGCTCGGTCAAATTCATACGTGTAGATGATGGTTTCGAATGTTGTGCCTTCGCGAAAGATGGTAATCCCGGACTTGCATTTGGTTTTGTAGGGAAACCAGTAGGCCGACAGTCTGTAGTGGTTGGCTTCGACCAAAGCTCGCTCGAGTTCGCTTTGATCAGAGCACTTAAGACCCTTGTTTTCTGTCAATAGTGCTATTTGTTCGTTGATGGATATCCGCGACTTCTGGTATTTCATTAAGCCTCTTGATAGAAAAAGAGCTGGAGTTGCGCATCGTTGAGAGGCTTTCCAGCTTTAGCAAAACAAACTTATAAGATGCGACGGGCCGCGTCAAGATAATTACCGGACGGCCTAGGAGGCGGCTGGTTGGCTGGCTTAAAACCCAGCGCGTGAAATGACGCTCCACGCTATTCAGCGCGCTTGATAGGATGACGAACCACAGTCTTAAGTTTCTCCGGCGCACACTTGCGTGGATCGGAAAGATAGATTTCGTGATGTAAACGGGTGTCTGAGAAGTCGGGGACATAGCCCTGCTCGGTCGCATATTCATGCATGGCGTCTACGGTTGCCGGCTCGCTGTCGTAGGGTCCGGTATGCATGCATTGAACGCAGAGACCCTCGTCAACTTTAAGCAGCTCGACGGCAGAAAAGTCCAGTTTCTTTTTGGCCGTGGCTTCCGCGACCGCCCAGTCAAAGTCATCCTGAGTGACGAAATCGGGCAGGCGGATGCACGAGATAAAGTTGAAATCGTCCTTGCGTACATAATCGATGTCGCCGCTCGGGGAGTCTTGCCACCAGAAGCCCTCGAGCGGCGGTACCACAAAGTCGAAATAGCCCTCGATACTCCTTGAGCCTTTCTTTGACATCTTGACGGTATAGGCGATGCCGTAAAGCAGCGGCAGGGCATTTTGATACTCGCCACCTTCGGTATTTGGGTCGCCCTTTCCGCGAACGGCAACGTAGCTCATAGGCGGGACAGTTACGATACTCGGCTTGCTCGCAGGTCTGTAGAGCTCCTTGCATTCCTTCTTAAAGTCGAACGCCATGTTGGCCGCCTTTCTGCGTATTGGCCTACTTAGATAGCTGAATCATATCATAGAAACGAACAGCTGTTCGAATGATTTGGCTGACAGATTGAGATGCGTGCGTTGTGTTTGGCGGTCGGCCTGACCCCATCGATGATTTCTCTGCCTCCCCGGCGCCTCATCTATAGCTGCCGTTTCCCCATATAGAACCTGCCAAAATAAACCCGTCCCTTTTTAGTCGGTGTGAAATGGGTAATACTAAAGAGTTATCCGACCAGATGGGAACCGATCGATGGCTTATATCGAATTCAAAGACGTCATCAAGGCATACGGCGAGGGCGACGCCCGCATTCACGCACTCGACGGCGCGAGCTTTACGGTCGAGCGCGGCGAGCTCGCCATCATTTTGGGTGCTTCGGGTGCCGGCAAGACCACGGCGCTCAACATTCTGGGCGGCATGGATACGGCGACTTCCGGCACCGTGACGGTGGACGGGCGCGATGTGAGCTCCGCTAACGAGGCGCAGCTCGTGGAATACCGCCGCGCCGACGTCGGCTTTGTCTTCCAGTTCTACAATCTGGTCCCCAACCTGACGGCGCTCGAAAATGTTGAGCTTGCGGCGCAAATCTGCCCTGATTCGCTCGATGCCGAGCAAACGCTTTGCCAGGTTGGCTTGGGTGAGCGCCTCGCCAACTTCCCCGCGCAGCTTTCGGGCGGCGAGCAGCAGCGCGTGTCCATTGCCCGCGCACTGGCAAAGAACCCCAAGCTGCTTTTATGCGACGAGCCCACGGGCGCACTTGACTATAAAACCGGCAAGCAGATCTTGCAGCTGCTGCAGGACACTTGCCGCAAGCAGGGCATTACGGTCATCATCATCACCCACAACTCCGCGCTGGCGCCCATGGCCGATCGCCTGATCCGCTTTAAGAACGGTCGCGTGGAGAGCGAGACGGTCCAGCAAAATCCCGTGCCTATCGAGACGATCGAGTGGTAGCGCCCATGGACCAAGACCGCCAAAACAGCCTACGCCGCGACGCGCAGAACACGGAGCGCGAGCAGGATTTTACGACCTACCGCACTGCCCAAAGCTCAAACGATATGGTGCCGACGGTTTTTCGCCGTGGCATCTACCGCACAATCCGAGGCAGTCTTAAGCGCTTTTTGTCAATCGTGGTCATCACCGCGCTTGGCGTGAGCGTGATGTGCGGCCTTAAGGCGGGTTGCGAGGACCTGTGTGATTCGGTTGATGCCTACTTCGACCAGCAAAATGTCTATGACATTAACGTGCAGTCGACCTATGGCCTGACTGACGATGATCTCGACGCCATACAAGAGGTCGATGGCGTCGAAACGGCCGAGGGCATCTACACCGAGACCGCCTACACCGCCGTGGGCACAACGCGCGAGCGCGTGGTCGTGCAGAGTCTCTCCAAGGAGAACATCGATCAGCCGGTGCTCGTGAACGGCGATTTGCCCGAGAGCGCCGATGAAGTCGCGGTGACTTCGAAGTTCCTGAAGGCATCGGGCAAGAAAATCGGCGATACGGTGAGTTTTGCCGCCAATGACGCGAGCTCGTCCAATCAAAGCGCCAAGGACCAGTTTGCCGCGGGCGATTACACCATTACGGCTGAGGTCCTCGACCCCACTGATGTAAGTTCTGACTCGACAGTCAACGCCTTTCGCGCTGCTTCGGCGGCGGACTATAAGTTCTATGTGAGCGAGGACGCCGCGACATCTTCTTCCTACTCCGCGGTCCACGTGATCGTCGAGGGAGCCAAGAGCCTCAACTCCTATTCGGATTCCTACGCGGCAAAGATCAATGAGGTCAAGGGCAATATCGAGAAGATCCGCGAGGAGCGTGAGAAGGCGCGCGCCCAGGAGCTGACGGTCGACACGCCGGCGAGCTTGGACGCGGCTGAGCGTCAGGCGAATATGCTCTTTGGGATTGAGCAGGACAACATCAATCGCATGGCAGAGGGCAGCGAGGAGCGCGTGCAAGCGCAGACCGACCTGGATCAGCGCCGCGCCGCCGCCGACCAGCAGTTTGCCGATGCCCGCGCCGAGCTTTCCGATCTGGGCGAATGCACCTGGTACATCCAGGACCGCGGCAATATCGCAAGCTACTCGAGCGTGGAGAGCGATAGCTCGTCAATTGAGGCTATCGCCACGGTGTTCCCGTTCATCTTCTTTATCGTCGCCGTGCTCATCAGCCTTACCACCGCCACGCGTATGGTCGAGGAGGAGCGCACGCTCATCGGCCTGTATAAGGCGCTCGGCTATTCGCGCGGGCGCATCCTGTCCAAATACGTGGACTATGCGCTGTGGGCTTGTCTGATCGGCGGCGTGCTCGGCAACATCATCGGATTTGTGGGCCTGCCGCTGTTCCTGTTTACGGTGTTCGACGACATGTACTCACTGCCCCAGATGCTACTTTCGTACGACATCGTGTCCTCGATCGTTTCGGTGGCGCTGTTTGCCGTGGGCGTGGTGGGCGCCACGATTATCGCCTGCCGCCACGAGATGGCCGAGACCCCTGCCTCGCTCATGCGCCCCAAGGCGCCGCGTGCCGGCTCACGCATTCTGCTCGAGCGTATCGGATTTATCTGGCGCCGCATGGGCTTTTTGAACAAGGTGGCAGCGCGTAACCTGTTCCGCTACAAAAAGCGCGCCTTTATGACCATCTTCGGCATCGCCGGCTGCACGGCGCTCGTGATCTGCGGCATGGGCATTCGTGATACGTCGGTCGCGCTTTCGCCCAAGCAGTACGGCCACATCACACGCTACGACCTGCTGGCGGTTGCCAATCCCGACGATTTTTCGCAGACGTGCGCGGCGCTCGACGAGCGAAGCGCGGTCAAGGATTCCGGTGTGACCGTAACTTCGACGCTGCCGATCATGACCGACAACGTCACCTTTACATTCGGCGGAAAGAGCGAGACCGTGCAGCTGATCGTGGTGCCCGATGACCGCACGAACGATCTGGACGACTATGTTCGCCTTGAGGATGAGTCCAAAGAGCCACTGTCTTTGCGTGACGGAGACGTGTATCTGAGTAAGAGTTCACAGCTGGTGCTGGGGATTCAACCGGGCGATACGGCGCACGTCCAGGATTCGTCACTCAACGTCGCCAAGGTCAAGGTCAGCGACATTTCGCTTAACTATCTGGGCAACACGCTTTACATGACGCAGAGCACCTATGAGCGCGCGTTTGGGCGCAGCGTTCGCCTCAATGGCATCTTTGCGCTGCTCAAGGGTTCGTCGGCCGACCAGATTGCGTTTAGCAAGAAGCTTAAGAGTGACGGCTGGCTTTCGATTTCGAGCACGGCCGAGCATTGGGAGAACTTTGAGGCGAACTTCACTATTATCAATTCCGTCGTGGTGCTCGTGACCTTTATGGCGGCGTGCCTGTCGTTTGTGGTGGTGTTTACGCTGTCCAACACGAATATCTCCGAGCGCGAGCGCGAGCTGGCGACCATCAAGGTGCTTGGTTTCCGCCGTGGCGAGGTGCACCATTACGTCAACAAGGAGACGTTGATCCTCACGGCAATTGGCGCCGCGCTGGGCGTGCCACTGGGCGGCTTGCTGGCCGAGAGTTTTACGTACATTTTGCAGATGCCGTCGCTGTACTTTGATGTTGAGGTCGAGCCGCTAAGCTACGTGCTCGCCGTGGTGCTTTCCTTTGGCTTTACGTTTATCGTCAACCTCGCCACCAATCGTACCCTCAACAAGATCGACATGGTCGGCGCCCTCAAAAGCGCCGAGTAACCTGCCCTGGGATTCAAGTTCTAGCGAGCTGCCGACGCGCCCGCAGCAGCATTTTTGCATAAACCGCCCCGCCAAATGCATACTTTGACGGGGCGGTTGCTTTTTGCCCACAGGTACCCCAGGGGGCGCCGTGCAAATTCCGGAGTATTCAGCGTCCCGGGGTCCGCGGGCGCGGGGGCGGGGGTGCAAAACTGCGCTGAAAGCCCCGATTCTGAGTCCCAACGCCTCTAGAGCCGCTCGTTTTTTTACAGGATGCGGCCCATGGTGCCTGCCTTTCGCCCAAAATCCAGTATGCAGGCACCCTCGGCTGCTGAATACTCCCAAAAATGCACGCCGCATCCTACCCCAGGCACCCGCAGCAAGAAGACGAATAGTCTCGGCCTCCCCAGTCACCGCAGGAGGCCCTAGGGCTTACCTCCCAAATCTTTCCGCAGGACGGAAGGATCCCGCCGCGCGAAGCGCACGGCGGGATCCTGACATGTCCGAGGACGATTTGGGAGGTAAGCCCTGGGGTCTCCGATGAGAGCAGTTTCGGCCGAGGCTATTCGTCGCCGAAGCTGATGCCCAACGCCTTGGCCTCGCGCACCAGATCGCTCTGGGGATCGACATACTTGAGCTTGCCGGCGACATCCTCGAGCGGCATGTGACACATCTTGCCGTCACGCAGGGCGATCATGTAGCCAAACTCGCCGCGTAGACAGCCCAGCGCCGCCTCGACGCCGCACTGGGTCGCAAAGATGCGGTCTTGGGCGTTGGGCTGGCCGCCGCGCTGCGTGTGGCCGGGGATGGCGACGCGGGTCTCGCGACCGGTCTTGGCCTCGATCTCCTTGGCGATGTCGTAGACGATCGACGGGCTCGTGCGCTCGGCGAGTTTCTTCTTGTACTCCTTCTTGGACAGCGCCGCGTCCTCCTTGGAGATAGCGCCCTCGGCGACGGCCACGATGGTAAAGCGGCTGCCGGTCTCCATGCGATGCTCGATGGTCTTGATGACGTTATCCATGTCGTAGGGGATCTCGGGAATCAAGATGACATCCGCGCCGCCCGCGACGCCGGCGTATAGCGGTATCCAGCCAACCTTGTGGCCCATGATCTCGATAACGAACACGCGGCCGTGGCTCGAAGCGGTGGTGTGAATGTCGTCGATGCACTTGGTGGCGACGTCGATGGCGCTCGTAAAGCCAAACGTCAGCTCGGTGCCCCAGGTGTCGTTATCGATGGTCTTAGGCAGGGCGATAACGTTGAGGCCCTCTTCGCGCAGACGGTTGGCGGTCTTGGTGGAGCCGTTGCCGCCCAGCATAAACAGGCAGTCGAGCTGCAGCTTATGATAGGTGTGGACCATTGCCGGCACCTTCTCGACGCCGTCGGCCTCGGGAATATCCAGGCGCTTGAACGGCGTACGGCTCGTGCCCAGGATGGTGCCGCCGCGGGTGAGGATACCGCTAAAATCGGCGGGCGTCATGACGCGGAACCTGCTGTAGATAAGGCCCTGGTAGCCGTCCTCAAAACCATAGATCTCGATAGGTTCTTTGCTATTGGTCATAAGCGTTTTGACGATGCCGCGCATGGTGGCGTTGAGCGCTTGGCAGTCGCCGCCACTGGTAAGAAGACCGATCCTAAGCATGATGAATCCTTCCGGGCAAGTTATAACATGCGCATAAGTTTACCCCCGCACACTGTTGATACGGGGGTAAAACGTGTTAGCTCAAGCGTATAGAAATGTAAACAACGTCAGGCGAGCGTAAGGTCGACGAGCCTGGGTCCTTACAGTGCGAAGGCGTCGACGTCGCCCCAGTGGCGGCGCAGCGTAATGGCGGCGGCGGGTTCGGTATTGTCAAAGACGACCGACCATTGCGTATTGCTGGTGATGTCTTTCGGATTGGGTTCTTGCGCTGCAGCGCGTAGGGCCTTCCAAGCGACTGCCTCGTCCTGGGCACCGACATGGGCGTCAAGGACATCGGCGATTGCGATGGCGCGCTCTTTACCATGGCCCAGCTCGCCATTCTTTTGGTTGGGCAGCACTTCGTCGCCATAGCAGGCGTAGAAGTTCGTAACCTGGCGTACAGGAGTCGCTTTGAAAGCACGGTCCGGATCGCGCGGATCCCACTCTACTACGCGCGCGTCACCGGCGGCGTCGTTGATAAAGAAGTGGTAATCGCGTCCTGCCATGGCGTGCATGTCGTAGGCGGAAAGCAGGTCGACAGCTTCTTGCGTGGTGGCGGCACGGTCGAGCACCAGACGGATGGCGAGCGAGGTATTGATGACGGGGCGTTGCGCGTCCTGGTCACAGGGCTTGGAATCCAGAGTGAGTACGGCAATGGACACGCCGCATTCGTTAACACCGTCGAGCTGGGCAAACGGGCCCATGAGTGCGGCGGCACGTCCGGCGACGGAGTCAAGCGGAGTGTTATCGCCCAGGTTGTTAAGGGCGGCAAACCCGATGGAGGCATAGCCGCCACGTGGGTGATTGCGCACCAGCAGCGCCGAGGTGTCGTCCTTAAAGTCGTAATTGCGACCGGTGCGCACGCGGCCTTCGGCATCTACGGCGACAAAAGCGCTGCAGGCAAACTGGGGCGCCTGGACATGTACCGGCACACCGGGCAGCACCTGCGCCACCACGGCATCGATGTAGCCCTGGTCGTCGCGCACGCCAGCGGCGATGATGCGATCAAGATCGTAGTCGTAGGCGATGTCGATTGCGTACAGGTCATAGCTATCCGCGTAGCCGGTCAAGCGTTTGAGCGACGCGGCGGACTTGATTTGCTTGCGGTAAACGATACCGGTGGCAGCGGCAAGGCCGACGGCGACTCCCGCGACACCGCAGGCGATGGCAATGTTACGCGGCTTCATGACGGCTCCTCTCGTCCTGTTAGCGTAATTGTCGCAAAAGGAGCGCGGGCATGATGGCTCAACTTGGTGAGCGGCGCGGGATTAAACATGGAATGAAGAGTGCGGCGCTGGCGTGGCGGGGTATGCTGGAGGGGACCATCAACCCAGCGAAAGGGGAGAGCATGACGGATCAGGAAACGCCCGAGCGCGCGCATGTGACGGCCGACGATATCGAGGCCGCCAACGACCTCATCGACTTTATCGAGGCATGTCCCAGCATGTTCCATACGGCGGCGACCATTATGGCCGAGCTCGACGAGGCGGGCTTTACCTACCTGCCCGAGAACGCGGCGTGGGACATCGAGCCGGGCGGGCGTTATTACACGCAGCGCAATACCTCGAGCGTTATTGCCTTTAAGGTGGGCGAGGACCTGACCGCGACGTGGGGCGAGGACGGCGTTGCCGGTGACTATCATTTTCAGCTCACGGCGTCGCACAGCGATTCGCCGACGTTTAAGGTCAAGGCCGTGCCCGAGCTCGACGGCGCAGGCGAGACGCTGCGCCTGAACACCGAGGCCTACGGCGGCATGATCGACTACACCTGGTTCGACCGCCCGCTGGCGCTCGCGGGCCGCGTGTTGGTATGCGAAGGCGACCGTATTGAGAGCCGTCTGCTTGCCACCGAGCGCGAGGTCGCTATCATTCCGAGCCTTGCCATCCACATGAACCGCGGCGTTAACGAGGGCTTTGCTCCCAACCGAGCCGTCGACCTGTGCCCGCTCATCAGCGCTGGCGAGCTTAAGCAGGGCGACTTTGATGCTCTGATCGCCGACGAGCTGGACGTTGAGCCCGATCAGATTCTGGGCCGCGATCTGTTCCTGGTCAATCGTCAGGATGCGTGCATTTGGGGCTGGGCCGACGAGTTTATCTCGACGCCCAAGCTCGACGACCTGGCCTGCGCCTATACCTCGCTGCAGGCATTTTTGGGTGCCGAGAACGCGCACGACGTTTCGGTCTTTTGCTGCTTTGATAATGAGGAGGTTGGCTCCGAGACCAAGCAGGGCGCCATGTCGACGTTCTTGGCCGACGCGCTGCGCCGCATTAACGGATCGCTGGGCTTTGACGACGAGTCGTACCATCGCGCACTTGCTGCCTCGATGCTTGTAAGCTGCGACAACGCACATGCCGTGCACCCCAACCACGCCGAGAAGTGCGATGCCCGCAATCAGGTGGTGCTCAACGGCGGTATCGTCATCAAGGAAGCCGCCAACCAGCACTACTGCACCGATGCCTTTAGCCGCGCGGTGTTCCAGGCCATCTGCGATGACGCCGACGTGCCCACGCAGGCCTTCGCCAACAAGAGCGATATGGCCGGCGGCTCCACGCTCGGCAATCTGTCCAATATGCAGGCGAGCATGCATGCTGTGGACGTGGGCCTGCCGCAGCTTGCCATGCACTCGAGCTACGAGACCGGCGGCGTACGCGACGTGATGTACGCCATCCGCGCTCTCACCGCGTTCTACGAGCGCAACCTAACCATCAACGGCGCCGAAAGCGTGGAGCTCTAAATGCAAGCCGAAGACGAGAAGACCGAGGGCAGGTCTCAACTAATCGATCAGGGGTCGAAGCTGTTCGCCACCGCTTGCCATGAATCGGGAATCGACGTGTCCAACGCGTGGCCAGCGAGCGATGAAGAACTCAAGCGTAGCGCCTATTCGGACCATTATGGTAAGGAGATGGACTGGCTCTAATAGGCGAAACGTCGAAAACGCCAGATGAATGCCTGATATCACTTTGACAAAAGTATCGCAGGCAAAACCAACGTAATGGTGCAAACTAACCTGACCCCATTGCACCAAAAAGGGAGAATGCCGCAGGTCGGACAAAAGTCAGCGAGAGCCCGCCAGAGCGAGCAAGGTGACGTGAAAGAGGAGGGCATTGACCTTCTGGTCATGCCCGACGATTGAAAGGCAGATTGCCGCTCTGGCGGGCTCGCAGCGTCGAGGGGTTCCGGCGTTTGGCAAAACGCCGGAACAATCAGTGTTCGATCCAGCAGCGAAGCGTCTCGCCAGCTTGCAGGTGACGCAGATTCTCCGCGGCGATGTCGACCACGTTGTTGAGCGTGGCTGCCAGGTGGAACCAGCCCGAGACGTGCGGCGTGATGAGCATGTTGGGCGCATCCCACAGGGGGTTTGTCGCAGGCAGTGGCTCGGGATCGGTGACGTCGACCGCGGCGCCGGCGAGATGTCCCGACTCCAGAGCGGCAACCAAGTCGTCGGCGACCACAAAATCGCCGCGGCCGCCGTTGGCAAAGAAGGCGCCCGGCTTCATCGCGGCGAAGAACTCGGCGTTCGCCAGGCCGCGGGTCTCGGGTGTGCTCGGCATAAAGGATGCGACGACATCGGCCTCGGCCAGGCGCTCAGACAGGGCATCCATGCCGTCCATGTCCTCAAATACAATGGGGTAGACGAGCGGATGGCGCTTGATGCCGCGGACGTGCGCGCCCATGTCGCGGCAGAGCGTGGCGAAGTGGCCGCCGATATCGCCCGCGCCCAGCACCAGCACATTGGCGTTTTTGAGCGAGGTGACCGGTCCCAAATCCTCCCAGCGATGCTCGCGCTGCAAGTCGTGATAGCCGGGCAGGTGCTTCATCATGGAAAGGACCATGGCAAACATGTGCTCGCTTACGGCCTGACCGTAGGCGCCGATCGAGCAAGACAGCTTGACGTCAGCCGGCACGGTGCCGGCAGCAAGGTAGTCGTCATAGCCGGCGGTCTGCAATTGCAACAGCTGGAGATGCTCGCATGCCGTGAGCATGTCAGGGTCGATGTTGCCCAGGATCACGTCGGCATCGGCGACCTGCTCGCGCGTGGCGGCGTCGGCGCTCGTGTAGATAAAGTCCTCGCCCGGAGCGCTCGACTCAAGAATTACGCGATGACGGTCGTTGACGGGCAGCAAAACCAGGATGTTCACAAGCAGTCCTCTCCGCTCGACCTGCCAAAAAGGGACAGGTTTATTTTGGCAGGTTATATCAGGCAAAACGCTAAAAAACGCCGGATGCAAGACGAGCGTGCCCGTCAGCATCCGGCGCATCCACGGCTACCAGCTCAGCAGCTCGTAACCGTCCTCGGTCACCACGAGCTGTACCTCGCACTGGGCCGAATCGCTGCCGTCCTTGGTGCGCACACACCAACCGTCACCCTTGCTAATCTTGATGTCGGGCGCTCCGGCATTGACCATGGGCTCGATGGTAAAGACCATGCCCGGGGCCATGATGGTGTCCACATCGGGTGCCTCGGTGGTAAAGCCCACAAACGGGTCCTCGTGGAACTCCTTGCCAATGCCGTGTCCGCCGTACTCGCGCACCACGCTAAAGCCGGCGTCCTCGACGGTCTTTTGCACGGCCTCGGCCATAACGGACAGCGGTAGCCATGGCTTGACGGCCGCCAGACCCGCCTCCACGCTGGCGCGGGTGACGTCGACCAGGCGTTGGCGCTCGGCCGAGACCTCGCCGATGCAGAACATGCGGCTCGAGTCGCTAAAGTAGCCGTCCAAGATCGTGGAGCAATCCACGTTGATGATGTCGCCTTCGTGCAGCACATCCGTATCGCAGGGGATACCGTGACAGACCACGTCGTTGATTGAGGTGCACACGCTCTTGGGATAGCCCTCGTAGTTGAGATCGGCCGGCGTGCCACCGTGCTCGACGGTGTAGTCGTAGATCATCTGGTCGATCTGGTTGGTGGTCATGCCTGCGGCGATATGCTCGCCTACGTAGTCGAGCACGCCCACGTTGATGGCAGCGGAGCGCTTGATGCCCTCGATGTCGGCGGGCGTCTTGTAGAGTGTGCGGGGCAGAACCTCCCAGCCCTCTTCCCACAAGCGCTCGAGGCGCTCATCAAAGGCACTGTGGCATTTCTTGTATTTTTTGCCGCTGCCGCACCAGCAAGCGTCGTTGCGGCCAGGCACGGGTCCTTTGTCATACATGGCTAACTTCCTTTCATCCGCAGCTAGTATAGCCCACCCACGCGTCCATAAAAGTTGCGGTGATATAGTTCCGATCTAAGCGGTTTAACAGCATAAACAGGAACTATATCACCGCAACTGATGGAGTGGGATGGCGGACACTGGCTGCTGCGTGGCTTTGCTAGTAGCTCACCTGGCAGGGAATGCCGAGGGCTTGGACGCGCGCGGCAATGGCGTCAAGCACCTCGGGTGCTGCTTTGGCAAGGCCTGCGACCGGTGTCTCGCGCGCCACCGTGTAGATGGTCGCTTCTTGTGGGCGAATGCGCTCAAGCGCCGCGAGCCAGGGGGCGACGTACTCCTCGCCGGTGTTGTCGATGAGCTTGCCCTGATACTTGCCGTTCAAAAAGATCGTCTGGATAATAACGTGACCGTCAAAGCTTGCGAACGTCTCGATCTGGTGCTCGACGTCGTAGGGGCCAACAGGCTGGTCGAGCAGCTGGATAAACGCCGGGTCGACCGTATCGAGCTTGAGGATGTTGTCGTCGACCATCATGAGCGCATTGTGTACCTCGGGGCGGTCGGCGCGCGTGCCGTTGGAGAGCACGGCAATCTTGGAGTTTGGGGCCAGCTGGTCGCGAAGCGCGACGGCACCGGCGATGGCCTGCGGAAACTCCGGTGCGGCGGTGGGCTCGCCGTTGCCTGCGAAGGTGATCACATCGGGGAGCTCGCCCTCGGCTGCCATATCGCGCAGCTTTGCCTCGAGCGCGTCGAGTACCACGGCGGTTGTGTTGTACGGCTCGTGGCAGGGGCGCTCGGCGTTGAGGCCGTTTTCGCAGTAAATGCAGTCGAACGTGCAGATTTTGCCGCTGGCCGGCATCATGTTGACGCCGAGCGAGAGACCAAGGCGACGGCTGCGAACGGGCCCAAAGATGGGGCTGGCATTCAAAAACGTAGACATAGGCATATGCTCCTCAAGACAATTGTGCCTAAGCATAGCATCGGCTCCAAAGCAGGGTGCGGGCTCTTGCTTTACAAGTTTCGTTTTTTCACGTCGCTCATTATGCCGTGTCATGAAAAGCCTCGGGTCGGGTAAAGTTAATCTGTTAACAAGGCGTAAAGCAATGCGGGTCTATCCAGCCGTACTGACGCGCAACTGGATGGGCGTTGATGATGGGGGCACAACATGGATTTTACGGTCGAGAATGCGGGCACCACGATTGCCTGTCGCGAATATGCCGGCCCGGATGTGTCGCCTGATACTCCTGCCTTGGTGTGCGTGCACGGCGCTTGTGTCGACGGCACATTTTTCGACGGCATCGCATGTGAGCTCGGTCGCAACTACCGCGTAATTGCCTATGACCGCCGCGGCTGTGGCGGCAGCAGCGAAGCGGCAGACGGCAGCTATGATCTTGCCGCTCAGGCCGCCGACCTGCAGGCCGTGATCGAACACGTTGGCGCTCCGACAAATGTGCTTGCGCACAGCGCCGGTACGTTGGTGGCGCTGGAGCTTCTTCGCACCGAACCCCATCTCGTCGCCCGTGCGATTCTGCATGAGCCGGCTGTGTCGGCCGAAGGCGTCGGCATGGGCGCAGCTCCGATTTTGCTCGATATGATTGCGGCTGGAAAGGTTTCAAGGGCGCTTCGGCTTTTCTTGGGAGCTCTCGGCGACTTGGACCCCGAGGCTCCTGGGACGACCGAAGCGGAAGCCAAGCATGCCCTGCGCAATGGTCGTTGCTTTATGGCCAATGAATACGGAACAAATATGACATATGCTCCCGACTGGGAGCGCGCCCGCGAATCAAAGGCGGTGTCGGCTGTGTTTTTGGGCGAGCTTTCGGTCGGTACACCCCGCGAGGCTGGTACGCGAGCGGCTGCCGAATATCTCGATTGCCCCCTTGTGACGATCCCGGGCGCGCATAACGGTTTGCGCGATCGCCCCGTTACGGCGGCAAACGCCGTTCACGATGTCTTGGAGCGTTAGCACGCTCGATGACCTGCGGGGAGGGGGACTGTTGGCGTTTCGTCATTGTTAACGAATGCGCCAATAACCACGCGCCCGCGGTTCCATTACCACCGTTTGCCAGGTCATAAAAATGTAACAGCATTCACGTGCTTACCTGCATCGGCAAGGTGTTACCCTTGTAGCATTTGGAACCCACCGCTACCATGCGAAACTATCGAAGGGGCCCCATATGCTCAATAATCACGAGGTCAATCTAACCGACGAGGAGGCTGCCGCTGAGGTCGCCCGCGTCGCGAAGACCTACCCCGTGGTGCGTTTGCTGTCGGACGATCAGATTAAGAGCGAGCCTAACTGCCTGCTCGCCGGCGATCGCTGCCCTTGTCTGCGTCAGTCGAGTCTTGAGGCTTTGGCAGACTCCGATGAGTTGTCGGAGCAACTGCTCAACGATGGTGTTGAGTACCGCGCTCGCCTACGCCCTCTGAAGGTCGAGGGCGAGCCTCACGTCCTGCTGATGGTGCGTCCGATCGATGAACAAGAGACTGCAGAAGAGGACCTTGTCTACACCGACGTGCTGACGAGTGTGCGCAATCGCCGATATTACGAGGAAAAGCTCCGTAGCGCCCGCATGAATGCCGGCGTTGCGGTGATCGACCTTGATGATTTTAGGGTCTTCAACGATACGTGCGGCCGCCATGCCGGCGACCTTGCGCTCGGTGCCGTGGCGACAGCCATACGCAGCGGTATTCGTTCGACTGACGAACTTGTGCGCTATGGCTGCGACAAGTTTGTGGCCGTCATGCCCGATATTCCCTCCGATGACTTCGCCCGTCGCCTGCGTCAGGTATCCGATGCCGTTCGTTCCGCGATTATTCCGGGCCATGAGCACGTGAGCTTGACGGCATGTGTTGGTGGCGTTCGCATTCATGGCGAGACGGTTGATGAGGGCGTTGGCCGCGCTGTCCAGTTACTGAGCCGTGCTAAGGCAAAAGCCGGTACGGTCGTGACCGATGGCGATTTCATCGAGGTCTTCCAAAGCGAAAAGCCTTTGGTGCTTATCGTCGATGACTCCGAGATGAACCGAGCCATTCTCAACGAGATGCTCAAGGACGAGTATTGCATCCTCGAGGCCGAAAACGGTCGTACGGCGCTCGATATGGTCGACCGCTATGGCGATGAGTTGTCGCTCGTGCTGCTGGACATTGTCATGCCGGGCGTGAGCGGCTTTGAGGTGCTGGCCGATCTGTCGCGCCGATCGGTTGTTGACAATCTGCCTGTCATCATGATTTCGAGCGAAGAATCCGACGATGTGGTTCTGCGTGCGTACGAGCTGGGCGCCTCGGACTATATCAGCCGCCCGTTTGACGCCCGTGTCGTGCGCCGTCGTGTAAGCAACACTATCCGTCTGTACGCCAAACAGCGCCGCCTGACGAGCCTGCTGTCCCAGCAGTACAACGAGCGCGTCAAGAACAGTCGCATACTCATCGACATCATGGCCGGTGTCATGGAACTTCGCAATGGCGAGAGCGGCAGGCACGTTACGAATATCGAAAAGCTGACCGAGCTGCTGCTTGGCTGTCTGGTCCAGCGTAGCGACACCATTTCCCTCGACAACGAGGAACGCTCCACGATTGCCCTGGCTTCGGCGCTGCACGATATCGGCAAGATGGCGATTGACGATGCGATTCTCAACAAACCCGGACGCCTTACGTCCGAGGAGTTCGAGATTATGAAGACGCATACTACGATTGGCGCCGACATGTTGCTTGAGCTGGGCCGACATCACGTCGGCAATGCGCTTATGGAATATGCGTACCAGATTGCGCGTTGGCACCACGAGCGCTGGGACGGCAAGGGTTATCCCGATGGCCTTAAGGGCGACGATATTCCCATTGCCGCACAGGTGGTTTCGGTGGCCGACGTGTACGATGCTCTGACGAGCGTGCGCGTGTACAAGGACGCTATCCCGCACAAGGAGGCGATCCAGATGATCTTGGACGGTAAGTGCGGTGAGTTTAACCCGCTGTTGCTCGACTGTCTGCTCGAGGTGCAAGACCGTATTGCCGAGACGTTGGCACGCCCCGCCGACGTCGTCGCATTTCCCACGATTTAGTTTGACCAAAGGAGTTTAACCCATGATTTCCATGCGTGAGGCGTATGAGAAGATCGGCGCTAATTATGAAGACGCGTGCGCTCGGCTGATGGGCGAGGAGATGCTTAGCCGCTTTGCCCTCAAGTTTTTGGATGACGAGAGCATGGACAAGCTGGAGGCCGCCATGGCGGCGGGAGACGCCGAAGGTGCGTTTATGGCAGCGCATACGCTCAAGGGCGTGAGCCAGAACCTGGGATTCGATAATCTGTACGAGCCGGCGGTCGTGGTGACCGAGGCGCTGCGCGGCGCCGATGCCGTTGACGGCGCTCGCGAGGGAATGCATGCGCTGCAGCAGCAATATGCGGCTACGATGTCGGCCCTGCGCGAGGCGGCCGAATAAGAGCTTGCGGGCCTTGGGCTGCGTGCAGGCAGCATATAGGTAAAAGGGCGCCCCGCCGGACCATGTGGCCGGCGGGGCGCCCTTATCTGTTTTGTGGTTCGCGTGCTAGCGGGCCTGCTTGACCTTGGCTGCCGCCTCGACAAACGACTTCCAGAGGTTAAAGTCGGTTTCGAGCGTCTGCCAGGTGTACTCGGGATGCCATTGCACGCCCAGGCAGAAGGGTTGGCCTTCGACCTCGATGCACTCGGGAACACCGTCGGTTGCCTTGGCGACCAAGCGCGTGCTTTTACCCAGACGATCGACGCAGCAGTGATGTGCCGAGTTGGTCTGGATCAGCCTGTGCCCGCCAAGCGCGCGCTCCAGAAGCGAACCCGGCACGACCTCGACGGGATGCACGGGGTCGTTGAGCACGTGGGTATGGCGCCACTGCGTGCGGCCCTCGCGAGCGCCCAGGCTCGGCACGTCCATGCACAGGGTGCCGCCAGTGGCGACATTGAGCAGCTGTGTGCCGCGGCAGGTGGTAAAGAGCGGCTTTTTGGCGCGGAGCACCTCGCCGACTAGCTTAAACTCAAAGCAATCGCGGATCTCGCAGCAGAGGGTGGGGTCGTAGGGTCGATCATCGCCCCAACGTTTGGGATTGACATCGGGGCCGCCGGGGATGGCGATGCCGTCGGCGATATCGACGTAATGACGGATGACCTCAATGTCCTCGGTGATGGACATCTGCAGCGGCAGGCCGCCGGCGGCAAGAATGGCATCGACAAAGACGCTGGCGATTTCCTCGTTGGGGGAGAGCGTCTCGCTCAAAAACGGCTTCGCTTCTTCCCAACGCGGCGCGACGAGGATGAGCGGACGGTCGGCGGGGGCGACGTCGACGTGCGGGGTGTATGACGATGAAGTGCGAGTTCCGATCATAGGTGTAGCTTTCGAGTTTGGATGGGCATGGCGGGCGGGTGAGCGGTCTGGTTAGTGGCCCTTGATGGAGTTGAGGAAGTCCTGGGCACGCTTGGTCTGGGGGTGGTCGAAGAACTCGTCGGGCGTGCCGGTTTCCACGATCTGGCCGTCAGCCATAAAGACGACGCGATCGGCCACGCGGCGGGCGAAGTTCATCTCGTGCGTGATGACGATCATCGTCATGCCCTGCTGGGCAAGACGGACCATGACCTCGAGCACCTCGTTGATCATTTCGGGGTCAAGGGCACTCGTGGGCTCGTCAAAAAGCATGGCCTTGGGCTGCATGGCGAGTGAACGGGCGATGGCCACGCGCTGTTGCTGGCCGCCCGAAAGCTGTGCGGGTACCTTGTCGGCCTGTTCGGCCACGCCCACGCGGCTCAGCAGGTCCATGGCGCGCTCACGAGCTTCCTCCTTGGACACGCCCAGCACATCGACCGGCCCCAGCATGACGTTCTGCAGTACGGTCATATGTGCGAACAAGTTGAACTGCTGAAATACCATGCCCAGCTCGGCACGCATGCGGGCAAGGTCCTTGCCTTCCTGCGGCAGGGGCTCGCCCTCGATGAGAATCTCGCCCGAGTCGATGGTTTCCAGGCGGTTGATGGTGCGGCACATGGTCGACTTACCCGAGCCCGAGGGTCCAATCACAACGACGACCTCGCCGCGGTCGACCGACAGATTGATGTCGTTGAGGACGTGCAGATCGCCATAGTGCTTATCGACGTGTCTGAGCTCGATCAGCGGCTGATTGCCGGTGGAAGAGGTGCTCTGTGCCATGGTGCTCGGCTCCTTATGACTCGAAATGGTAAAGCGTTAGCGGATGATGGTCACGCCGGTCTTGTGCGAAACGTAGACAGCGGCCTTGTTAATCGCGACGTTGATGAGGATATAGATGACCGCGATCACCAGGTAGACCGACACAAGGGCGTCGTAGTTGGTGATGAGCACGCGGGCATTTTGCATGAGGTCGGGGTAGCTCACCACGTAGGCGACGGTGGTGTCTTTGACTACGACCACAAGCTGCGAAATCAACGACGGGATAATAAACCGAATCGCCTGCGGCAACACGATTTTAAAGGTGATTTTAGCTTTGGAGAGACCGAGCGCCTGGGCCGCCTCGACCTGCCCGCGCGGTACGGCGTTGACGCCGGCGCGGAAAATCTCGGCCAGCACGCCGGCGGCAGCGAGCGCGACGGGAAGCGTGAGCATCCAAAACGACGGCAGCGCGATCTTGTACTGGGGCAGCACCAAAAAGAAGAAGTAGATGAACAGCAGGCTCGGCACGCCACGGAAGAAGTCGGTGAGCACACGGCAGACCAGCTGCAGCGGCTTAATGTCGCTGGTACGGCCGAGCATAAGGGCTAAGCCCAGCACCAGCGCGATGGCGCCGGCGGTGAGTGCGACTTTAACGGTGCCCTCAAAGCCGGCAAGCAGGAACTTCCAGGTGGTGAGGTGCGTAAAGAAATACCAATAGTGGACCGAAAGCTGACCGGTCACATAAAAGCGCTGCAACACGAGGACGACGAGCGCGGCGACGGCAACAAGCGAGATGGCGGTGCCGATGCGAATCTTGGCGCGCATCTTGGGGCCGGGAGCCTCGTAGAGCGCATCGCGCATGGTGAGCGCGGAGGTGGAGTGCTTGCTCATCGGAGGATCCTCACCTTCTTATCGATGTAGTTGCCAATGTGGCTCACCACAAAGGCCGTGCCCAGGTAGCCGAGCGCCGAGATAAAGAACGCGGCGACGCCGCCGAGCGAGCGCGTGTTGATGTAACTCACCACGCCGGTGAGCTCTTGCGGCTTAAGCGGCACCTGGCTGCCCAAGGCGGTAGTGAGCATGACGGCGATAAAGAGGTTCGTCATGGGCAGCACGCTCGAGCGCAGCGCCTGCGGAATCACGATTTTGGCGAGGATACGGTTAAAGCTCATGCCCAGCGAGCGGGCGGCTTCCACCTGACCGACGCCGACGGTGTTGATGCCGCTCATAAAGTTTTCGGAACCAAAGGCCGAGCCCAAAAGGACCGTGGCGACGATAACGCAGGTGCGGTAGGGCAGGACGACTTTGAGCGGCGGCAGCGCGTAGACGACGATGATAAGCAGCGCGATGCCGGGGATGTTACGGAAGACCTGGACATACAGGTCGCCAAAGACGCGCAGCGGCTTGAGCGGCGACACGCGCATCACGGTGACGGCGACGGCCAGCACCATGGCGATGGCAAACGACTCAAGCGTCATGCCCCAGGTTGCGAGCAGCGCGTCGATATAGTTCTGGCCATAGAGCGACCAGAGCTCGGAAAGACTCATGCGGACCTCCCGCCGATAAGGAAAGGGGCTCCCGTGTGTACGGAAGCCCCGACAACTCAGTGAGAAAACAGTTTACCGCAATAAAGCGCATCATGCGTTTCCGTATGGTTTCGTTGCGGCCGTTACCAGGCACGCTGCCTAGGCGCCGATTTCGGGCAGCTCGGGAACATTGGTGTCGCCCGTACGGTCGCCGATGCAGATCTGCCACAGCTCGGTCCAGGTGCCGTCGTCCTCGATTTTCTTAAGGAAGTCGTTAACGAAGGCGACGCCGTCGGAATCGAGCGGCAGACCAATGCCATAGGGCTCCTTGTTGCCGAAGGACTTGCCGGCGATCTTGTACTTACCGGGCTCGCGGACCAGGGCGCTCTGCTGCATGTTGTTGTCGATGACGTAGGCGTCAACGCGGCCCTGCTGGAGTGCCTGGCGGGCCTCCTCGTCGGTCTTAAACTCCTGCTGGCTGGCCTTGGGAGCGAACTCCTCCAGGATGGCGGGGCCGTTGGAGCCGGACTGGACGGCGACGTTCTTGTCGGCCAAGTCGTCGACGCTCTTGATGTCGTCGTTATCGGCGAGCACCAGGATGGCCTGCTGCGTGTAGTAGTAGGGACCGGCGAAGGAGACGAGCTTCTTGCGCTCGTCAGTGATGGTGTAGGTGGCAAAGACGGCGTCGACCTGGCCGTTCTGCAGGACAGACTCGCGCGTGTCCGAGGTCACCTGGGTGATCTCGACCTTGTTCTCGCCCAGAATGTAGTTGGACAGGAGCTGTGCGATACCGGCATCGAAGCCGCGGGTCTGACCGTCTTTCTCGTTGAGGAGGGAGAAAAGCGTAGAGGTCTGAACGCCGCCAATCTTAAAGACGCCGGCGTCCTTGACGGCTGTGGCCCAGGTGCTGGCGGCGATGGCATCGTCGTCGGCTTTGGGGCCGTTGTCGACGAGCTTGTCGAATGCCTTGGCGTCGAGCGTGGTGGAAGCCTCGGTATCCTCGGAGCTCTTGGAAGAGCCGGCGGCGGAACCCTTGTCGGCCTCGGCGCTGGTGTCGGAGCAGCCGGCAAGACCAAGGCCGGCGACGGTTGCGAAGGTGGCGGCAACGAAGCCGCGGCGGTCGAGAACGACCTGCTGGGAGAGGTTCTTGCTCATGGTAGAACACCTTTCTCAATAAAATCCCTAGCGGTTGAGTAGAGTTATACCCTATCGCGCTCAAATGGGTCAACACGAAATAACTCAGAAACATACTTACCTTATGGGTTATTCTACCTACTAAAAAGGGACAGGCACCTTCGTGGTGGTTTTGGCCGATGCGGCGGCATGCCTTGTTGCTTTGTCTCGATCTGTAACATCTGCAGCCGTTTTTGCCGAGCGACTGTTACAGATCGAGATTTTCTCTTCAGGGGAATTCGAATGTCTCAATCTGTAACATCTGGACGGCCAAAAGGTCTCTATCTGTTATAGATTGAGACAAAGGTCTGGGACTAGGACGTCTTATCCAGATCTGTAACAGTTAGACGGAAATTCGGACCCTAGATGTTACAGATTGAGATAATCGCGTCGCGAAAATAAAAACCTCCGCAGGGGTGCTTTCCTTGCGGAGGTTTTCTTACTCGTTGAGTAGTCTTACGGCTTCGGCGGCCATGTTCTCGACCGTCATGCCGTTCTGAGCGAGCAGCTCGTTGGGGTCGTAGCGGTCGGGGAAGCCCTTGGCGATGCCGAAGGTGCGCGTGCGCACAGGCGTGCAGGCCAGATAGCACGCGACGCGCTCGCCCCAGCCACCGTCCAAGATGCCGTCCTCGAGGGTGACGACAACGCGATGCTCGGCGGCAAGACTGTCGAGGAACTCACGGTCAAGCTCGGTTGCAAAGCGCGGGTTGACGAGCGTGGCCTCGATACCGTACTCGGCAGCCAAGCGGTTTGCCACGCGCTCGCCCAGCTCAAAGAAATCGCCAAGCGCGAGCACGGCAACGTCGCGGCCCTGACGCACCACGTTGTAGCGAACGGCACTGTAGTCGGTGTCTTCGGCAGGCGCAAGGTCGGGACGGCTTACCAAGCCAATGCCCGGTACGCGGATCGCCGCGGGATGCTCGCGGTGGTCGAGCGACCAGCTCAGCATGGACAGATATTCCTCCATGCAGGCCGGCGCCAAGTAGTGCATGTTGGGAAGACCGCCCAACATGGAAATATCAAAGAACGAAAGGTGCGTCTCGGACGTGGTGCCAAAGATTGACGCACCAAACACCAAAATGGTTGCCGGGGCGTCGTTGAGGCACAGGTCGTGCCACAGCTCGTCGTAAGCGCGCTGCAAAAACGTGCCGTACACACCAAAGACTGGCTTGGCGCCCGAGCGCGCAAGCGCGGTGGCAAAGGTCACGGCGTGCTCCTCGGCAATGCCCACATCGACGAACTGTTTGCCGGCGGCAGCGCGAAGCTCGGGTGTAAAGCCCATGATGTAGGGCGTGGCGGCCGTGATGCCCACGACCTGCGAATCGCGCTCGATGGCGGCGCTGAGCGCCTCGCCCGTAATGTCGGCATAGGTGCGCGGCGCAGGCTCGCTCGGATGGCCCGGGCAGAGCTTGCGTCCAGTTGCCATGTCAAACGGACCCACGTGATGCCAGCGTTCGGGGTCGTTCTGGGCTGGCTCAAAGCCCTTGCCCTTGGCGGTGGAGACGTGCAGCACGATGGGATGATCGATATTGCGCAGTTCCTGCAACGCGTCGACGAGGGCCAACACGTCGTTACCGGCGTCCAGATAGCGGTAGTCGAGCCCCATCGCGCGGAAAACGTTGCGCTCACAGGTACCGTTGCTGGCTCGCAGCTCGGCCAGATTGCGATACAGGCCGCCATGGTTCTCGGCAATGGACTGGTCGTTATCGTTGACGATGATGATCAGGTTGCTATCGAGTTCGGCGGCATTGTTAAAGCCCTCAAACGCCAAGCCGCCCGAAAGCGAGCCGTCGCCAATAACGGTGATGACGTTGTGCGTATCGCCCGCCAGGTCACGAGCGTGCGCCAGGCCGCAGCCCAGGCTCACCGACGTGGAGGTATGGCCCATGGCGAACAGGTCGTGCTCGGACTCGTCGGGATTGGCAAAGCCAGAGGCCTCGCCAAAGCGCTTCGGATCGATATAAGTGTACGCGCGCCCAGTCAGCGCCTTGTGGGCGTAGGTCTGGTGCGAAACGTCAAAGAGAATCTTGTCGATAGGGGAGTTAAACACGCGATGGAGCGCGACCGTAAGCTCAACGACGCCCAGGTTGGGGGCAACGTGCCCGCCGACGGCGGCGGAGCTTTCGAGGATGGCGTGGCGAATCTCGTCGCAGAGCTGCGGGAGCTCGGCACGATTAAGAGCCTTGACGTCCTCGGGCGTTGTCGTTTGCGTAAGCAGCATCGTTGTGGGTTACTCCATGCGAATCGAGCGCCGGCGCTCCCTCGGCCGACACAATTGCACAAGACAGTCTCGCACATTTTGGCGTTTGATATGTGACGGCGGCGCGGTAATTCGCCAACTGGTGGGGCAAAACGTTTTGTCCGATGCCATACTGATATGTTCCATGATGTTTTTATCGATTGTGCACAGGCCGTGGCTTGTCGCCGTGAGTCGCTGGAAGGAGGCAGCATGTCCGATGCCGTTCGTGCCGAAAAAATCGCGCACGAGGTCGACTATGCCGCCCGCCAGCTGGCCCAGGCGGGCCGCTTGGACCTGACGCACGAGTTTATCCAGCATGGCGACGTGACGGTCTATGCACATGTGACTTCGGTAGCGCGGGCGAGCCTGTCCTTTGCCGAGCGCTTGGGCCGTGCCGGCATTTCGGTCGACCGTGCTTCGTTGTTGCGCGGGGCCCTGCTGCACGATTACTTTCTCTATGACTGGCACGATCCCGACCCAAGCCATCGGCTGCATGGCTTTCGCCACCCGTTTTTTGCCCTGGCACGTGCGGAGGAAGATTTTGAGCTGACGCCGCGCGAACGGAATATTATCGTGCGGCATATGTTTCCGCTGGTGCCAGTGCCGCCGACGTGTCGTGAGGCTTGGATTGTATGCCTGGCAGATAAATGGTGCGCTCTGCGCGAGACGGTCGCCGGTCGTCTGCGGCGCAAGGACGAGGCGGACGATGACGTGAGTGGCGAATCGAGCGAAAAGAGGAGAGGGTAGACGGTGGGGACCGCGATTGATATGGCGTTTGGCGGCGCGACGCTTGCCGTCTGCCCGCTTTCGGCACTGGTGCTCTCGTTTGCCTTTTACGGGTTTTGCGGCTGGGCGTGGGAGTCGACGGTCTGCGCCATGCTCAATCACGGACGATTTGCCAACAGCGGCTTTTTGCTGGGGCCGTGTTGTCCTATCTATGGTGTGGGCGGCATTGCCTGCTGGCTGCTGTTGCGCGGGATTCCGGATGCCTCAAGCCAGTTTGTCGCTGCAGCGCTCGTATGCAGCGTGATTGAGTACAGCGTAGGCGTACTGTTGGAAAAAACAACGGGCGCTCGCTTTTGGGATTACTCGCACCTGCCGTTTAACTTGCACGGACGCATTTGCCTGTACTGGGCCTGCGCGTTTGGCTTGGGTGCGTTGTGTATTTGCCGTTTAGTGGAGCCGGCATTGCTGGGGCTGCTTGGCCATCTGCCGGTGCTGATTGTGCGGCTGTCCGCCTTTATCGTCGCGGTCGCGATGATGGTCGACGCGTTGTGCTCGTTGGCGAGCTGGCGGCGTCTGTCCGATCAGCTGGAGCGCGTCCGGGCCGACCTTGCCGACCGCATCAATGAGTCGCTTGCCGATGCGTCCGACTCCATGCTCGAACGTATTCCCGATTCGGCGATCGACTCGGTGGCGCAGACGCACATCCGCGGCCGTGCCGTTAACGCGTGGCTGGTCGAGCTGGGCGACGCGGCGCTCGATGCCCTGCGCGAGAAGGCTTCGATGCCGACGTTTATCTCGGATGGTGCTCGCGGCCTGGCGCTTGCCGCCCGCCGCGTGGCCGATGCCGCACCGAGCATGCCGCGTCCGTCGCTCAGTCGTCGCCTTGCCGGCAAGGGCATAAGCCGTCCGGTGCCGAGCGTGTCACTCAGCCGCCGCGACCTACGCTTCTTTAACGCCTTCCCGCGCCTGCGCATCAATCGCTACGAAGGTGTCATTCGAGCAACTAATCTCCGCGACCGCGCCCACGAGCTGTTCCGCCGCTAGCCGGGACGGGCGCGCTCACGGCTTCCTTGCTCGCGTATTTCCCGTCCGTTTCGCGTCCGTTGCCGCGCCGTTTCCAAGATTGCGGCACCGTTTCCATTCGACAACGCCGCGTTTAACAACGCCGTATCTGGTCTACACCAGTTGCCCCTCGGCCGCATTATGGGCGCCGACAACGTTCATGCGACCAAGGGAGAGCGAATGTACGATACGGGATCGACAACGTTTATGCTCGTCTGCACCATGCTCGTGTTTTTAATGACACCGGGTCTGGCGTTTTTCTATGGAGGCCTTGACCAGCTGCTGTGCCTGCCGGTACTCAACCAGGTGCTGCAGGCGGCCGAGGGCAATGCCGCGGACGGTGCCGCCTACCCTCAGATCATCAACATTGCCTTCCAGATGGCATTTGCCATGATCACGGCTGCTATCGTCACGGGCAGCCTGGCCGGCCGCGTTAAGTTTGGTGCCATGACGGCCTTCCTGGGCATTTGGCTGCTTGTGGTCTATGCGCCGCTCGCCCACATGGTTTGGGGCGGCGATGGCTCCTTTATCGGCGACATCATCGGCGCACTCGACTTTGCCGGCGGCGACGTGGTACACATTTCGTCCGGTCTGACGGGCCTGATTCTCTGCTTAATGCTCGGCCGTCGTCGTGGTTTTGGCATGGTGAGCTACCGTCCGCATAACGTGCCGTTTGTGGCGCTGGGCGCCGGCCTGCTTTGGTTTGGCTGGTTTGGCTTTAACGGCGGCAGCGAGTTTAAGGCCGACGCCGTGGCGGCGCTTGCCATCCTCAACACCGTGACGGCCAGCGCGGCGGGCATGGTCTCGTGGCTTGCCGTCGAGCGCGTGCATACCGGTCGCCCCACGCTGGTGGGCGTCAGCACCGGTCTGGTTGCGGGCCTTGTGGTGGTCACGCCGGGTGCGGGCTTTGTCGAGCCGTGGGCGGCGCTGGTCATGGGCCTGATCGTCTCGCCTGTCTGCTACCTGGCCATCAGCCATCTTAAGACCAAGTTTGGCTACGACGATGCGCTCGACGCGTTCGGTTGCCACGGCATCGGCGGCATCTTGGGCGGCGTGCTCACGGGCCTGTTCTGTGTGCCGGAGCTCTCGTGGACCGGTAAGGGTGGCCTGTTCTACACGGGCGACGTGTCGCTGCTCGTCTCGCAGATTTTGGGCATTGTGGTGACGGTCGCTATTGTACTGGTGCTCGACTTGGTGACCGCCGCGGTGGTCAAGGCGCTGTTCCACGGCAGCCTGCACGTGGACGAGGCCGACGAGGCGCTGGGCCTGGACGCGAGTCAGCATGGCGAGAGCGCTTATCCCTCGTTCTCCGGACTCGATTAGCAGCTTCCCCAAGCACCGCACCTTGCCGTTCAATCGTCGCTCACGTACTTAAGTACGCTTCGCTCCTCTTTCACGGCAATCTGCGGCACTTGGGAAACCTGCTAAGACCAGTCAGTTGAACTTTTTGATTTCTGAGGTTGGTTTGCGGCACCTGGGAAACCCGCGTCTCATGTAAAGGGATACGTTAATTATTGAGAGGAATTCATTATGAAAAAGATCACGGCTATCGTGCGCCAGGAAAAGCTTGAGGTTCTTAAAGATGCGCTGTTTGCTGCCGATGTTCGCGGCATGACTATCAACCAGGTGCAGGGCTGCGGTGCACAGCATGGCTGGAAGGAATACGCGCGCGGCAACGAGTTGCTTGTCAACACGATCCCTAAGGTGCAGTTCACGCTCATTTGCGCCGATGAGCATGTCGACGGAATTGTCGAGATTATCTGCAATGCTGCTCGCACCGGTGCCGTTGGAGACGGCAAGATCTGGGTCGAGCCGGTCGAGGAAGTTATCCGCATCCGCACCGGCGAACACGGCCCCGCCGCGGTGTAGGACAATCTTTCGCCTAGCGGGCGCGTCTCTCTTGGGACGCGCCCGCTCTCGTCTACAATATCGTGCAGACGAAGGAGAGGCATGCCCATGATCAAGATGTTTGCGAGTGACTTAGACGGAACGCTGTTGAATGCCCTGCACGAGGCAGACGGGACCATTCGCCGTGTCATTCGCGAGCTGACCGAGGCTGGCCTGCATGTGGTTCCCGCGACCGGACGCTCGACGCTGCCGATCGGCGAGCATGGCTTTACGGGCCTGGCGCTTGACGCCTGCTGCTCTAACGGCTCCATTGTGCGCGACAGTCATGGCGAGGTGCTCAAGACCTGGACCATCGACCCGCAGATCACCGAGGAGCTGCTCAAGGAGTTTCCGGACATTTGCTTTGATTGCTCCACGCCCGATGGCATGTTTTCGAGCGGATCGTTCGAGATGCACCAGGCGGGCTTTAAAAAGGACAGACCCATCAAGCGTATCGTGATGCGCGGCATGCGCGCGCGTGGCGGCTATCACGAGGAACAGTATTTCGATCAGTCGATCGGCGACATCCTGCGCCACGATGTGTGCAAGATCAACTGCCGCGTGACCTCGCCCGAGCTGGAGCGTGACCTTAAGGCGTATCTGGCCGAGCGCTCGGACCGCGTGGTCAACGCGCCGTTCGATCCGGTGATGTTTGAGATCACGGATGTGGCATGCAACAAGGGCGAGAGCGTGGCCTGGCTGGCGGGCTACTACGGCATTGCCGAGGACGAGGTTGCGGTTTACGGAGACGGCGGCAACGACATTGCCATGCTCAAACGTTTCCGCCACAGCTACGCGACCAAAAACGCAAGCGATGCAGCTAAGACCGCCGCGAGCGCGACCATCGGTAGCTGCATGGTCCACGCCGTCCCCAAACACATGCTCGCCACCATGCGCAAGCAAAACTCCCGCACCGTCATCGAATAATGTGGCAAAGGGATAGTCCCTTTGTCACATGGGAGATGCCGGCTTTTGGCGTATAGGACTGTTACGCTTTCGCCACCAACAAATTTCGAGTTATTCGGCCTGTCGGAGGTCGTTAAATGGCTAAAGATGCCCTCGCAGGAACATTCATACCTCTAACGGTGTTTGATTCGGTGACGTAAGTGCGCAAATGGGCATGTATGCGCTCAAATAAGGACAAAAACTCTCAGATAATCCCGGTGGTGCATTTATGCAGAACCAGCAGCGTGGCCGAATAACTCGAAAAATGTAGGTAGCAGTTCGGCGACAAGCTCGGGTATGGCAAAGGAACTGCTCCTTCGCCATGCCCGATTTCCGATCTTCTGATATGCGAACAAACATTCGCATATCTAACTGCGCTTTGATAGAATTGATACTGTTGGCGGCAGTTCCATGTGCCGGGCAGCGCCCTCCATCTGATGGGAGGTGATGCCCATGACCGATTTGATTGATTTCGTGAGACTTCTGACCGCTTTGGTCTCGTTCTTCACGGCACTTGTCGGCCTTTCCGAGGCACTCAAGCAGCGTTCGAAGCGCAACAGAAGGGGTCGCCGCCGCTAAGGCGTTGACCCCCTAATGCAAACAACGGCGCTGCCCAGCTTTCCAGAACTTGGGCTGCCGTCGACACTATTCTACCCACGAATGACATTTTGAACAATCGGCAATGCCGCTTCAAAAGCCAGGCACAACTGGCACAACCTAGGCGGTCGCTGAATGTGACAAAGGGACAGCCCCTTTGTCACATCCAAAATATTGCCTTTACGTGTTGATACACACGGTGTGCAATAATACTCGCACTGTGCAATAGCGCGCAGACTGAGTAACAAGGAGGACGCTTGTCCCAGCTCGAGAAATGTGATCGCCGGTCCCTTCGCTCGCAGCGTGCCCTACGCCAAGCACTTGCCAGCGAGCTTGCCGAAAGCGGCGACCTTTCGCACATTAATGTCGCGTCGCTCACCGAGCGCGCTGGCCTTACGCGCCGCACGTTCTATTCGCACTACCGCGATATTCCCGACTTTATCAATCAAATCGAGGACGGCTTGCTGGCCGAGATCCGCGAGCGCATTGAGCTCATCACCGCAGCTCAGTTGCCCGATCTCTATCACAACATCGATGAGCTCGAGCCGGCGCCCGGTTCGGTTGAGTTGCTGCGCTACCTTGCGGCCAACCGCGATTTAATCGGATCGCTGCTGGGCCCGGGCGGCGACCAGGCTTTCATTAAGAAGATTATCGACACCGCGCGTGAGGCCGTGGTGCCTCGTGCACAGACGGGCATTTTGGGCCTGGCGCTGGGCACGTTCTTTGACTACTACGTTACCTACGTCGTGAGCGCCGAGGTCGGCATGATTCAGCGCTGGTTTGAGCACGGCCTCACCGAATCGCCCGAGGCCATGGCACGCATTATGACGGTTATCGCCTTTGTGCGTCCCGGCGACCTATATGGTCAACCCATCGATATCAACGTGCCGGAATACGGCTTGAAGCTATTGAACCTGCAGCTCGAGGATACGGCCGACACCGCCGCAACCGTCGAGTCCAACAACTAAGAGGAGAGATAATGAGCAAACTCGTCGATGGCATCAAGGATCGCATGGTCGCTGCCGCACGCGAGGCCGCGCCCGCCGTGGTGGACGCCGCGCAGAAGGCCGCGACCGCGGCTGCCGAGAAAGTTGCCGAGGCAGTTGCCGATGCCAAGAACGCGGCAGGGGAGACGTCCGTCGCCAGCGAGCCCGCTACCGCTGCCGAGCCCGTAGCCGCCGCCCACGCCCCCGAAGGCGCGATCTTCAACCCCGAGAACGCTCGCGGCAACCTGCACCTGGGCATCGACGTGGGCTCCACCACCGTTAAACTTGCCGTGCTCAACGACGACAACCAGATCGTCTACGCCAAGTACCAGCGCCACCACACCGACGTCCGTGCCTGCGCCCGCGACCTGTTCGAGGGCGCTGCGACCGTGCTGCCGACGGCCCAGATGACCTGCGCCATCACCGGCTCGGGCGGCCTTCTGCTGTCCCAGTGGCTCGACCTGGAGTTTGTTCAGGAGGTCATCGCCAGCAAGCGTGCCGTCGAGACCCTCATCCCGGCCACCGATGTCGCCATCGAGCTGGGCGGCGAGGATGCCAAGATCATCTACTTCGATAGCGGCATCGAGCAGCGCATGAACGGCACCTGCGCCGGCGGCACGGGTGCGTTCATCGACCAGATGGCAACCCTGCTCCACACCGACGCCAGCGGCCTCAACGAGCTCGCGGCCAACGCCACCACCATCTATCCCATCGCCAGCCGCTGCGGCGTTTTTGCCAAGACCGACGTGCAGCCGCTGCTCAACGAGGGCGCCCGCCCCGAGGACGTGGCCGCCTCCATCTTCCAGGCTGTCGTGACCCAGACCATCTCGGGCCTGGCGTGCGGCCGTCCCATCCGCGGCAACGTCGCCTTCCTGGGCGGCCCGCTGCAGTATCTCTCCGAGCTGCGCCACCGCTTCTACCTCACGCTCAATCTGGACGAGGAGCACCGTATCGTGCCCCAAAACGCTCACCTGTTTGTGGCGAGCGGCGCCGCCATGGCGCACGAGTCCAACAAGCTCAGCACGTTCCCGCAGCTCATCGGGGCCATCGATGCCCTGGGTGACACGCAGGGTGCCGAGGTCGAGCGTCTGGATCCGCTCTTTGCCACCGACGAGGACTTTGCCGAGTTCAAGACCCGCCACGACACCGAGGTCGTCCCCAAGGGCAAGCTCGAAGGCTACACCGGACGCGTGTTCATCGGCATCGACGCCGGCTCCACCACCATGAAGGCCGCGCTCGTGGGCGAGGACGGTCAGCTGCTGCACACCTGGTACGGCAACAACAACGGCGACATCCTAGGCACGGCCAAGGTCATCATGGCCGATTTCTACAACCACATCCCCGCGGGCTGCACCATCGGCCACGTGACCACCACGGGCTACGGTGAGGCGCTGCTCATCGAGGCCCTCAAGGCCGATTCCGGCGAGATCGAGACCGTCGCGCACCTGCGCGGCGCCAAGGCGTTCCTGCCCGGCGTCGAGTTCATTCTGGACATTGGCGGCCAGGACATGAAGTGCCTGCGCGTCAAGGACGGCGTCATCGAGCACATCATGCTCAACGAGGCCTGCTCGTCGGGTTGCGGTAGCTTTATCGAGAGCTTCGCCGTCTCTATGAACATGGACGTGCGCGCGTTCGCCAACGCCGCCATCCATGCCAAAGCCCCGGTCGACCTGGGAAGTCGCTGCACGGTCTTTATGAACTCGCGCGTCAAGCAGGCGCAAAAGGAAGGCGCCACGGTGGGCGACATCGCCGCCGGCCTGTCCTATTCCGTCATCAAGAATGCCCTGTTCAAGGTCATTAAGCTGCGCGATCCCAAGGAGATCGGCAGCCAGGTAATCGTCCAGGGCGGCACCTTTATGTCCGATGCCACGCTGCGCGCGTTTGAGCAGCTCACCGGCGTTCATGCCGTGCGTCCCGACATCGCCGGCTGCATGGGCGCCTACGGTGCGGCCCTGCTCGCCCGCGATCGCGCCGGCGCCGACGGCACCTCGACCATTCTTTCGGCTGAGGACATCGCGCACCTCACCGTGACGCAAAAGCATGTCCGCTGCGGCCGTTGCTCCAACAACTGCCAGCTTACCGTCAACGACTTTGGCGGCGGTAGGCGCTTCATTACCGGCAACCGCTGCGAGAAGGGCGCCGGCCACAAAAAGCAGAAGACTGAGGCCCCCAACCTCTTCAAAAAGAAAAACGAGCTGCTCTTTGACCGCGAGGTCCTGAGCCCCGACGAGGCCCCGCGCGGCACCGTGGGTATCCCGCGCGCACTCAACATGTACGAGAACTACCCCTTCTGGCATGCGTTCTTTACGCGCCTGGGCTTTAGCGTGCAGCTGTCCGACCAGTCGAGCAAAAAGACCTACCAGGCGGGCATCGAGTCCATGCCGTCCGAGAGCGTGTGCTATCCGGCCAAGATGAGCCACGGCCACGTGATGAACCTCATTGACCGTGACGTCGACTTTATCTGGATGCCGTGCGTGCGCTGGGAGCGCAAGGAGGATCCGACCGCCGGCAACTGCTATAACTGCCCCATCGTCATGAGCTACCCCACGGCGCTGGCGCTCAACATCGACGAGATCCGTGAGCAGAACATCGAGTTCCTGTACCCGTTTGTGCCCTATCACGACAAGACCGAGCTCAAGCGCCGTCTATACCAGGTGCTCGCCGTCGACCGTGTGGCCGATGCTGAGGCCGGTCGCGGTCGCGTGCGCGGTCCCAAGATCACGCGCTCTGAGGTCGATGCCGCCGTCAACGCCGCCTACGAGGCCGACGCGCGTTTTCACGAGGACATCCAGACCATGGGCGAGGAGGCCCTTAAGTGGGTCGAGGACCACGGCGGCCACGGCATCGTACTCGCCGGTCGTCCCTACCATAACGACCCCGAGATCAACCATGCCCTGCCCGAGCTTATCTCGAGCTTTGGCTTTGCGGTCTTTACCGAGGATTCGCTCGCGCATCTGGTGAAGCCCGAGCGTCCGATTCGCGTCGTCGATCAGTGGATGTATCACAGCCGCCTGTACGCCGTCGCCCGTTTTGTGACGATGCGCAACGACCTGGACCTGATCCAGCTCAATTCCTTCGGCTGCGGCCTGGACGCTCTGACCACCGATCAGGTGCAGGAGATTCTGGAAGCCAGCGGCAAGATCTACACCGTGCTCAAGATTGACGAGGTGTCCAACTTGGGCGCCGCGCGTATCCGTATTCGCTCGCTCATGGCGGCGCTCAAGGACCAGGAGGCCGAGCGCTTGGCCGAGGCTACGGCCGCGGGCGAGACTTACGAGCAGGGCGATGCCGCGCCGGTGGCGCCCTCCACGGATGCCCCCGCGTTCGCGAGCCGTAAGTACACGTTCGAGGCGCAGCGCGAGAGTGCTTCGACCGCGTGGCCCAAGGTGCCCTTTACCGAGCAGATGCGCGAGGAGGGCTACACCATCCTGTGCCCGCAGATGGCGCCGATCCACTTTGACCTGGTCAAAGAGGTGTTCCGTGGTGCTGGCTACAACTTGGAGCTGCTGCCCTCGACCGATCACGATGCCGTCGAGGCCGGCCTGCGCTACGTGAACAACGACATCTGCTATCCGTCGATCCTGGTGACGGGCCAGATCATGGAGGCCATCGAGAGCGGTCGATACGACCTGTCCAAGACAGCCGTGGTTATCAGCCAGACCGGCGGCGGCTGCCGTGCCACCAACTACATCGCACTCATCCGCAAGGCCCTGCGCGAGAGCGGCCACCCCGAGATCCCGGTGATCTCGCTTTCGGCCGTGGCGCTGGGCGAGGACAACCCTGGCTTTAAGATTACGCCGGCGCTGCTTAAGCAGGCAGTCTACGCGGTGCTCTTTGGCGACGTGATGATGCAGATGCTCTATCGCTGCCGCCCGTACGAGGCTACGCCCGGTGCCGCCAACGCGCTCTACGAGGAGTACATGGCGCGCGCTCGCAAGCTGGCGCCCAAGTTTAACCGCCACAACTACACCAAGCTGTGCCGCGAGGCCATCCGCGCGTTCGACACCATGCCGCTCGTGGGCGAGGGTACCAAGCCGCGCGTGGGCGTGGTCGGCGAGATCCTGGTCAAGTTCCATCCCACAGCCAACAACCACGTGGTCGATGTCATCGAGCGCGAGGGCTGCGAGGCCGTGGTGCCGGGTCTGCTCGACTTTTTCCTGTACTCCATGAGCAACGCCGAGCTGCAGAAGGACGAGTTGGGAAGCTCCGCTACCACGCGCGCTGGTATGCAGGCGCTCATCAAGCTCGTGGACTGGATGCGCACGCCGGTGGAGGAGATGCTCGAGAAGTCCCGCCGCTTCGAGGCGCCCGAGCGCATCGGCACCATGGCCGACA
This sequence comes from Collinsella aerofaciens, assembly GCF_963360655.1. Taxonomy (NCBI): domain Bacteria; kingdom Bacillati; phylum Actinomycetota; class Coriobacteriia; order Coriobacteriales; family Coriobacteriaceae; genus Collinsella; species Collinsella aerofaciens. Next base: position 657,579 of record NZ_OY725717.1, on the reverse strand, counting down.
AGGCCCGTACGGTGCTTTCGGTGTGCAACAACATGGGCGAGGGCTGGTTGCTCACGGCCGAGATGCTCGACCTGATCGACCATGGCGCACCCAACATCATCTGCACGCAGCCCTTTGCGTGCCTGCCTAACCACGTGGTGGGCAAGGCCGTGATCAAGGAGCTGCGCCGTCAGCACCCCGAGAGCAATATCGTCGCAGTGGACTACGACCCCGGTGCGTCCGAGGTCAACCAGCTCAACCGTATTAAGCTCATGATCAGCGTGGCCAAGGAAAACATGCGCGCCGGCAAGGGCTTTAAGCTTGAGAAGGTGGCGCCGCTCGCGATGGACGAGGTCACCGGCCAGATGCGTGCCCACGACGGCTGCGTGAGCTGCGGTTCGGTCGATGAGAGCGCCGTGGCGTCGGTCGCTGAGCGCCTGGGACGCGGCATTAAGAAGTAGCTGGCCTGCTATGGGCTGGATATGAGACAAACGGGTGGTGGCCGTACCGGCTACCACCCGTTTTTGCTTGGACATATGTTGCGTAAACGCCCCGACTATCACCCTTTGCGAACTCAGATTTCGGAAGTATGCGGCAAAATCTGAATAGACCGAGCACACCGAATATGTCCAAGCCCTGTACCTGCGGTTTTATTGGCGGAAAATCGGGGGGTGCTCAAGGGTTCCGGAATTTGCCGCATACTTCCGAAAACGACGTCTCTGCGGCACCAAAAATCGCCCCCAGAACCCTGAGATAATGAACATATGTAGCCGTTTGCCGCGAAATACCATCCGTTTAAGGAACCCGTCCCCAACGCGCGTCATCTTTACGGTTGAATAAATACACATCTATGGAATTACGTAAGAGAGGACTGTTCCTATGAGCTACAAGACCGTTTGCGTTGCTGGCGGCGGCGTGCTGGGAAGCCAGATTGCCTTTCAGGCTGCCTACTGTGGCTTCGATGTGACGATTTGGCTGCGCAGCAAGGGCAGCATCGGCCGCACCCAGCCCAAGATCGATCATGTGCGCGAGGAGTACATCGCGGCTATCGAGGGCATGGCGGACGGCACGGGCGAGTGGTGCGCCGGTATCGCCGATAGCGGCCAGCCCTTCGACAAGGAAGCGGCGCTCGCCGCCGTTGAGCGTGCCTACTCCACACTCAAGCTGGAGCTCGATCTTGCCAAGGCAGTGGCTGACGCCGACCTGGTTATCGAGTCTATGGCTGAGGATACCCAGGCAAAGATTGACTTCTACAAGAAGCTCGCCCCGGTCCTCCCGCAAAAGACTGTCGTCGTGACCAACTCCTCCACGCTGCTACCGAGCACCTTTGCCAAGTACACCGGCCGCCCCGAGAAGTACCTGTCGCTGCACTTTGCCAATTCCATCTGGAAGAACAACATGACCGAGGTCATGGCGCAGGACCAAACCGACAAGCGCTACTTCGACGAGCTTGTCGACTTTGCCAACGATATTCGCATGCTTGCCCTGCCCGTCAACAAGGAAAAGAACGGCTATCTGCTCAATTCCATGCTGGTGCCATGGCTGCTTTCGGGCCTTGATCTGTACGTCTCGGGCGTGAGCGATCCCAAGAGCATCGACCTCGCGTGGACGCGTGGCACCGGCGCTCCCAAGGGCCCGTTCCGCGTATTCGACACGGTGGGTATCCAGACGGCCTACAACATCGTCATGCAGTATCAGAAGGTGCCGGGCCTGGTGAGCCCGCTGCTCAAGAAGATGATGATGCCCTACAACTTTAAGGCCATGGCCTCCGTCCTCAAGAAAATGCTCGACGAAGGCAAGCTGGGCGAAAGCTCGGGCGAGGGCTTCTTCAAGTACTAAGAACGATCCCTCGGGGTCGGAGGAAAACGGATCATTTTCGGCCGCCAGCAGTGAGAAGATGGACCCAGAAATAGAAAGGAGTGGCAATGGGCTGGCTCGGGCTTTGAAGACAAGTTATTGCAGGCCCAGGGCGATTTCTCGCTCAATGCAGGCCAGCACAGCGTGACGTATCTGCCGAGTTCTGACACGGCAGCGACTGGTCGCTACCAGGTGCTGCTATACGACAACAACTTTGGTGCGGCCGAGAGCTATCCCAAGTTCGACTGGGGCCAGCTGGGCGCCGCGGTGGTGACCGACTACAGCAAGGGAACGCATTCGTTTGGGCGCATCTTTACGGTGGATGAGACCGCGCGCACCTACAAGCTTGTGGACCAGATCGCGGTGCCGTTCTCGGGCTACGTTAGTAGTGCGCAGCGCGTCGGCGATTCGAATAGCATGCTCGTGGCTTCGGGCCAGGCCAAGACCTTCACCGAGTACGATCGCTATGGACTTCCCATCGCCACCTACGAGATGGAAGCCGAGAAGTACATCTACCGCGTGTACAAGTACGAGCTGTAGCGCTGCGCTCTGCATCACTTCACGTCAAATTCCACGCGGTCGAGTTCAGGCACGTTGAGGTCGATGAGCTTGCGGGCGACGCGGCGATCGTGTGCCCCAAGCGCCTCGCTTGTCGTCACATGGGCGACGATTTCGCGCTCTACAATGCCTTCCTCGTCCCCTTCGGTGGCCGAGGTCTCGACGGCGACGGTGTAATCCTTAAAGCCTGGCAGCACCGCCGCAAGCTCGCGCGTGGTTTCGGTGACGCCGTAGCCGTCCTGCACGCCGGCCTGCGCCGAGCCAATGGAGCCTGCTGTCATGACGATGCAGGGGATGGCAAAGATCGTCGTGCCCACAATGATGCGGCGGCGCACCTTGCGCGACAGCTCGTCGACCTCGGCGTCTTCCTCAGCGGTCACAATGCCGTCGCCGTTCAGGTCGCGCTTGAGCGGCACGCGCAAAAGAAGCAGCACGGCTTCGGCAGCCAGTGCGATAAAGACCACGTTGATGCCAAACTCATAAAGTGCCGAGAGAAACAGTGATCCGCTTGCGATGGCGATGCCGTAGCCCGCCGCGCACAGGGGCGGCATGAGCGCGGTCGCCACGGCCACGCCGGCGATGAGCGTGGCGGGTTCCTGGTCGCGCGAGTTGCCCAGCCCGCCTGCAAAGCCGCCTGCGAGTGCGACGGTAAGGTCCCAGACGGTGGGTGTCGAGTTGTCGATGATGGCGGCCGTGGTGGTGCCAAGGGGCGAGAGCTTAAAGTACAGCGTGGACGTGACCAGGCAAAAGGCCATCTGCAGCGCAAGGCTGGCGACGGCTTCGACGGTAATCTCGCGGTCGAGCGTGGCAATACCGTATGCCATGGCAAGGACCGAGCCCATGAGCGGGCAGATGAGCATGGCGCCCACGATGGCGATGTCCGAATCGATATCGAGGCCGATGCTCGCGATCAACATGGCGATGATGAGGATGCATAGGTGGGAGCCAGTCAGACGCGCCCCGTTTACAAAACGCTTGCGGATCACATGATAGGGCGCGCGTCCCTCGCGAATGTTGAACGCGCGCTTGAGGAAGCGGGTGATGTTTTCCATGGCTTCGCTATGAGCGGGGCGGATGCCGTGACGCCGATGATGACGCTCGCGCAGTCGCTTGATCTGTTGTTTGTCGAGCTCCATGTCCACCTCGTTCCAGCGCGGTCCGCGCAACGCGCCCGTTGTCTTAACTCTACACCGTGGCGGGCGAGGTGTCTGTTGGATGCGGAATCCGATAGGACGGATGACGCGGGAGCAAATGCAAATCACAGGCTCAATTCCATCACGCGAAAATATGATGCACCAGCTCCTTCAAATGTGACGAAATTGTGAAGCACAGGAGCATGAATTTCAAAAAATACGCTGGTCGCCAATGTTGCGCAACAGAATTCAAAAATCAGCTCCTACATTTTGAAGCGTATGGATACATCCGTGTCAAAGGGAGAAAGCCATGACAAACTACAGTCCACAACACTTTGAGCCTCGGGCCAAGGCCGTCAACGTCAAGGGCGTTGCCAACCGCGCCGTCGCAACCGTTTTGACGGCGGGCCTCATCGCTCAGCCGCTTATGTCGCCGCTGGCGGCAATCGCCGCACCGTCAACCGGTAACGGCGATTCTGTGCAGGGGGGGGGTAGTTCTGTAGAGAATACCGTTGCCGCCGGTAACCAAGCGGTCGTAAAGACGGCTGCCCAGCTGGCCGAGGAGTCGGCAAAGCAGCTCAAGGACGCTCAGGCCGCCTACGATGCCGCCCAGAAGAAGGCCGACGCGGCGGGCCAGTCTCAAAAGCAGGCGCAGCAGCAAAAGAATCAGGCCTCGCAGGCCGTGACCGATAACGCCGCCGAGCAGAACGAGGCCGAGGTAGCCGCGCTTCAGGAGAAGATCGACGAGCTTAAGGCGGCCGTCGACAAGGCCGAGCAGCAGCAGAAGAAGCTGGGCGACCTGAACGATCAGCTCGATCAGGCCAACAAGAGTGTCGAGGATAAGACCCAGGCGCTCAAGGACGCCAAGGCAAAGCAGGATGAGGCCAAGAAGGCCCTCGATGATGCCCAGGCCAAGCTCGAGGCCATGGGTATGGACGAGTACGAGGCCGCCAAGAAGGCCGTCGAGGACGCACAGGCAAAGCTCGATGACGCCAATAAGGCCGTTGCTGCTGCACAGGCCAATCTGGACCAGGCCAAGGCCGCCGAGGCCAGTGCACAGCAGGAAAAGAAGGACACTGAGGCCGCTCTGACTTCCGCCCAGGCCAAGAAGCAGGAGACTGCCGCTGCTCTCGCAGCCGCAACCACCGCGCGCGATAACGCCCAGCAGAAGTTCAACCAGGCGCAAGCCGCGCTCGATGCTGCCGTCTCGGGTACGGGTGTTGACCTGAGTGCGCTTGAGGCCACCAAGAACGCTGCTGCTGGTGAGCTCAAGACCGCGCAGGCGGAGCTCAATGCCGCGACGGATGCCGACGCCACCGCACAGGCGAACCTGCAGGCTGCGCAGACTACCGTCACCGCCGCGCAGGAGAAGGCCAACGCCGCCAACGCCGCCGTGGCATCTGCCCAGTCTGCATATGATGCGGTAAGCAAGGAATACAACGCCGCCGTCAGCAAGCGCGACGCCGCCAAGGCCGCATGCGAGCAGGCCCAGCAGACCGAAGCCGACAAGAAGGCGGAGTACGACCGACTCGTCGAGGTCCGTCAGCAGAAGCGCAGCGAGTGGGAGGCGGCCTGCGCCGCTTCGAACGCCGCGGAAAAGGCTTATGACGCTGCTAATGCCCAGGTTGAGGCTCTTGAACAGCAGATTGCAGACCTAAAGTCCAACATGACCGTTGACCAGGAAGTCATCAATAAGGGCATGCTCGGCTTTATGGCCTACATCAGCAACAGCAGCGATTTCACCGCCACACAGAAAAAGAACGCCCAGGATGCCGTATCGATGCTGACCGGTGCTGAGGACAAGGCCGACTGGTATGACCAGTACGTCGATCAGGATATGTCTCGCGACACCAATCCGCTCTCCTTGGAGCAGATGCGCAACGCCCTGACATATCTCGACACCCAGAACAACCTCCGCAAGGCGAACGGTCAGTCGGCGCTCAGCGTCAGCCTCCGTATGACTGCGGCAGCCGCCCTTAATACATCATATTCATCGAACATCTGGGGACACTCGAACTGCTACTTCGACAACGGTGAAAACCTTGCTGGCGGAGGCGGCGCATATACCGGCGGCGAGACCGAGGATACCCTCGGCTGGCCCTATACCGGCCTCTATACTCAGGAAAAGAAGATTTTCGACAAGTATGTAGAGCAATATGGTGACAAACTCGGCAAATATCGATATGAGTCCTATTACATCTATCAGAACTACAACAGCATCTACCACGAGTGCGGGCACTATCTCAACATTATCGATGCCTCTACGAGAGCCATCGGCATCGCGACCGGTAGCGGCAAGAATACCGATTCCGAGGTAACCATCTTCGATTACAGCGATGATGACACGCAGGCTGATTTCACTGTCTCCGAGTTCAAGAAGCTCCTCAACGACTACATCGATTCCGCCTACAATGCGGGCGGCACGCAGGCGCAGAAGGCGCAGCTCAAGGAGCTCCAGGGCAAGCTTGCCGAGGCGCAGAAGAACTTTGGAACTACAAGGGAAGCTTACTTCGCAGCTGTAAACGGGCAGGATGCCGCCCAGGACGCTTTCACCGCAGCCGATGTGAACATGAACACCGCCAAGGGCGAGTACGAGAAGGCTAAGTCCGGCACCGCCGCCGCGAAGACGGCATACGACGCCGCCGAAGCCAAACTCAAGGGTATCGACGTCAAGACGCCCAAGACCAAGCTCGACGCCGCCAAGAGCGAGGCCGCTACTGCCCAGGCAGCTCTCGATAAGGCAAACGCCACGCTTGCTGACAGCAAGACGAAGGCAGCCGAGGCCGCCGCTCACAAGGCGAAGGCTCGCAGCGCCCGCGATGCCGCCAAGGCAAAGTCCGAACAGGCCAACGAGGCGTATGACAACGCTACCGCTTCGGTCAAGGACCTTGCCGCCAAGCGCGATGCCGCCCAGGCGGACCTTGCGAATAAGCAGGGCTCGCTTGACGAGGCAAAGAAGGCCGACGATGCCGCCCAGGCTGGTGTAGACAAGGCCCAGGCCGCAGATGTCCAGGCCGCGACTGCTCTTTCGGACGCCAAGCAGGCAGTTGCCGCCAAGACGCAGGCCCTGTCCGACGCACAGGCCAAGGCCAAGGCCGCCGAGGGCGAGCTTGCCACCGCACACAAGGCCTTCGAGCGCTTCGCCGGCGCTCAGAAGGCGGTCGACGACGCCAAGGCCGCCTATGACGCTGCCGTCGCCGGTGTCGCCGATGCCCAGAAGCAGCTCGAGGCCGCCAACGAAGCCGTCGTCGATGCGAACCTCGAGATCGTCAAGGCCAAGGCCGAGCTTGCCAGCGATGAGGCACTCAAGGCCGATCTTGAGGCTGTCGACCACAAGGCCTCTCTTGCCGCGGGCACGACGGGTAACGAGAAGCTGGTCAAGCTGAACGCTGCCTACGCTCGCTATAAGACCGCCGTCGATGCCGCTGCTGGTCTCAAGGCTGCTCTGAGCGATGCCGATGCCAAACTGTCCGATGCCAACGACGCCTATGCCGCCGCGCTTGCCGAGCTTGGCGATGCCAAGGATGCCCTGGCTGCCGCGCAGGCCGAGTACGACAAGTATCATCCCAAGGCTGAGCCGCAGGCCAAGGCTCAGGTTGCGCAGGCTGCTGCAAAGGCTCCTGTCGCCAAGAAGAAGGCAACGTCGGCCGCGCTCGCCCAGACCGGTGATGACTCCGCGCTTGCGGGCGAGGTCTTCGTCATCGGCGGTATCACCCTCGTGGCCGCTGGTGTGACGCTGGGCGATCGTCGCCGCAAGCAGATGTAGCGATTCGGGCGTCGGCTCTGCAGCGAACTCCAATTCATAGCGGGACCGTCTCGATAGCCAAACGATAAGGCCGGCGCGCTGTCAAACGCAGCGCGCCGGCCTTTCTTTGTTTCGATATCAAAAAGCCCGGTCGGCAGCCGCGAAAGCTACCGACCGGGCAAGCCGTAGGCAATATGGTTGCTGTCGAGCAGCTGCTCGACTTAGCCCAGCAGGCTCAAGCCCACGGAGACAAACGCCAGGATAACGCCGACGATGGACTCGCCGCCGAGCAGGCCGCTGGCGACAACCAGGCCCTGCTCTTGGAAGGCGGCGTCCTTGGCGGCCTTCTCCTCGTCCGAAAGACCGGCCTCGGCGTCGCGGTGGGCGGACCACTTGTCGTAGGCGAGCTTGACGCAGGAGCCCAGGAATGCCGTGAGTGACATGTAGAACGGCAGGTACACGCCCAGGCCGATCATCATGGCCGGAATGCCAAGCCAGTACATGACGATGCCGGCGATAAAGCCACCTGCGAACCACGGCACGCTCGGGATGCCCGAGACCATGGTGGCGACCACGCTTGCCTGCGCGGCCACAAAGCTCTTGTCGGGGCCGAAGGCGTCCGGACCATAGGCGGTGACGAGCGCGACCATGACAGCGGCAGCGACCAGGGCACCCACGATGCCGCCAATGGCTTGGCCGATCCACTGCGCACGCGGGTTGGTGCCCAGCACGGCGCCGGCCTTAAAGTCGTTCATGACGTCGCCCGCAAGGCCGCACGCCACGGCTACGATGCCGGCGATAAAGAACAGCTTGACCTGAGCGATCTGTGCGAAGGCAGCCACGATGAGCATGACGATGAGGCCAAAGATCTCCATGGGGTCGATACCCGTCTGGCCGCAGCTCTGCGCGCTCATGATGGTGGTGACAAAGGTGAACAGCGTGACGATGACGGCCGGGACGGGACCAAGGTCGAGCGCGATGGCAACGATCACGGCGATGGCTGCGGTGCCCAGGCCGATGATGCCGGCATCGAGCTTAAGGGAGCCCGAGATGAGCGACTGCTCGTTGGTGTCGGTGGAGCTGTCGGCGGCGAGGCCGCGGACGATGCCGGTGACCTGCGGCAGGATGTCCTTAAGGACGACGGCGACGCCAAAGCCCATCATAAGGCCCATGCCGAGGGACTTGACGATGCCCTGCGCGGTCACAACATCGAACAGACCGGCAGCGGTGCCGCCGACGATGATGCCAAAGTTGCCCAGCAGCGCGCCGGCAAACCAGAACGCGACGGGGGCGAAGCCCACCAAAAAGCCGATGGACAGCAACATGGGCGAGTTATAGATGGCAAAGGTCACGCCGGGGATATTGAGCGTGCACAGCATGCTGGGCACCACGCCCAGAGCGTCGCGAAGCACGCTGTAGATGCCTGCGATGGCCATGGAGCCAAAGAGCTGCTTGCCGGTCTTGCCGCCGGCCTCGGTGGCGCGCAGGGTCTGAGCTGCGGCGTTGCCGGTGGGGAACTCCAGCGCGGCGTCCACGATAAAGTGACGGTGGATGAGCGCTGTCGCCAGAAGGCCCAAGATGGTGCCGGCGAGCGCCACGATAAACATGTCGAGCCAGCTGATCTGGTCGGCATAGCCCAGCATCCAGGCGCCCGGGATGGTAAACGCCAGGCCGCCGGCGACCATGGCGCCCGCGGACATGATGGTGTGGGTGACGTTGGCCTCGTTGAGGCTGGCGTTGCCCATGAGCTTCAGGAAGAACAGCGAAATGACGGCAGCGAAAATGATCGGCCAGGGGAGTGCGCCCATCTTGAGGGCCGTGTAGGCCGAGCTTGCCGTGATGATCACGCAGCCAAGGACGCCGATGACGACGCCGCGCAGTGTGAGTTGACCGCGCATCGAGGTGCGGTTCGAGGGATTGCTCATATAGAACTCCTTTGCGTATATCCGCTTCCCCCGGGAGCGCCGCTACGGATACGGCGCGGGAAGTCGGGTTACCAAGGGCCGCCGCGTGAGCTCGCAAACGACCGCGCACCAGTATAGCCGCACGGCAGCTCATTTGGGACGGGGCTTTTTTAGCTGCCCCTGTTTGCCGGATGATTATTCTGGGACGGGGATTTAAAAATCATTAGGTACGCAATGATTTTTAAATCCCCGTCCCAGAATAATCATCGGGATATACTGCTGGACAGACGAAAGGAGCGCCAACGATGCTTAATGGCTGCGCATATATATTGACGGTCGACGTGGGCAACACGTTCATTCGCTTTGGCCTGTTTGCCGAGGATTCAGCCGCGGCGCAGGAATGCCCGCTTGCGACGTGCGAGATCACCACGCCGTCGAGCATCACAGCAGACGAGGCGCGCATGCGTCTCGTGCAGGTCATGGCCGCACTGGCGGCCGACGCAGGCATGCCGGGTGCGCTTGTGCCCGCGGCTGCTGTGCTGAGCTGCGTGGTGCCGGCGCTCGAGCGCCCGTGGAAAGCGGCGCTTTCCCGCACCTGCACGGGGCGCGTGCTCACCGTGGGGCCGGGACTTAAGACCGGCATGCCCGTGCACTACGACGATCCGGCCGAGATCGGCCCCGACCGCATCGCCGATGCTGTGGCGGCACGCGCCGTCTACGGCTCGCCGTGCATTGTGATCGACCTGGGCACCACGACCAATATCGAGGTCATCGACGCGCACGGTACCTTTGTCGGCGGTGTCATCGCGCCGGGTCTGGCACTTGGCGCCCGCTCGCTTTCGGCCGCTGCGGCGCGCCTGCCGCAGGTCGAGCCCTCGGCTCCCACGCATGTGATTGGCCGCAACACGCGCGAGGCGATGCGCTCGGGCGTGGTCTTGGGCGAGGTTGCCCGCATCGACGGCATGCTCGACATGGTGCTTGCCGAGATGCGCGCGACCAAGGCCGCGGGGGAGGGCGATGTGCCCATCGTCATTACCGGCGACGATGCCGAGGCGCTTGCGGCCCTTGTCGGCCATAGCCTGACGGTCGACGACGCGCTGACGCTGCGGGGTCTCGCCGAGCTCTACCACATCAACCAAAAGCCCCGCCGCGTGTAAAAGTGAGGGCGCCGGTGGGACAAACGCCTCCACCTTTCACCTGCTACAATGGGTCAAACTATTGCGATTACGGAGGTGTCTGCCATGTCGGACGATCTTCATCAAACTGCGTCGGGCAAGCGCCGCGACGTCATTAGCTGGGACGAGTTCTTTATGAGCGTGGCCATTGCCGCGCAGCGTCGCAGCAAGGACCCCAACACGCAGGTGGGCGCGTGCATCGCCAGCACCAACCACCGCATCCTTTCGGTAGGCTACAACGGTACACCCTCGGCGCTCAACGACGACTTTTTCCCGTGGGGTACGAGCGACGACCCGCTGCAGGACAAGCACAACTACGTGGTCCATGCCGAGGCCAACGCCGTGCTCAACTACCGTGGCTCGCTCAAGGACCTCGAGGGTTCCACGGTTTACGTTACGCTGTTTCCGTGCCACGACTGCGCCAAGATTTTGGCGCAGGTGGGCGTGGGCGAGGTTGTCTACCTGGACAACAAGTACGCCGACACCGATGATGGCCGTATCAGCCGCCGCATTCTCGACTCCTGCGGCATCAGCTACCGCCAGGTCATCGTCGATGTTCAGATTGGTACCGGGGGACAAGCTCAGCAGTAGTGCGTGCCAACGCCAGCTGGCGGCAAAACAGCCAAAAGAGCCCCGTCCCAAATTGACTACTCGTGAAAGTCGCGTCTGCGCGCATGGACGGCTCGTGAGCGGGTACATGGCTGTAGTAACATAGCTTCTGTCCGCGGGCGTGCCCGCGTTATTGTGAGAAAGGAGCCCCTGTGGCTGTTAACGAAGAGCTGCTTAAGAAGGTTCTTGAAGAGATTCGCCCCAACCTGCAGGCCGACGGCGGCGATATGGAGTATGTGGGCGTCGACGACGAGGGTGTCGTCAAACTGGAGCTGCAGGGCGCTTGCGCCGGCTGCCCCATGAGCTCGCTGACCCTGTCCATGGGCATTGAGCGTATCCTCAAGGAGCATGTGCCCGGCGTTACCCGCGTTGAGCAGGTCAATGCTTCCGGCGAGGCCGAGGACCTGTACGACGAGTACGCGCCGTTCTAAGATGCGAAAGCTGCGGACGGCATACTCCGCATAGACGTTACGCCCAAATATGCGGCTGCGAGCGCAAGGCCCGCGGCCGCATTTGTATGTAGGGAGTAGGAGGGTCGACATGCTCAACGACTTCTACCATATGCTTGATCCTGTCGCGATCTCGGCGGGCCCCATCACCATCTACTGGTACGGCCTGGCCTACGTGGTCGGCGCCCTGCTCGCGGCGGTCGTCATGTACCGCACGCAGCGTCGCTGGGGTTTTAACATCACGATTGACGACCTGACGAGTGTCGTGGTCGGCGTGGTCTTTGGCCTCATTATCGGTGCGCGCCTGTTCTACGTCGTCTTTTATGGCGATGGCTACTACTGGGCGCACCCGCTCGAGATCTTTGCCACCAACGAGGGCGGCATGAGCTTCCATGGCGGTTTGGTGGGCGGCATTATCGGCGGCATCATTGTGTGCCGCATATATAAGCTCGATGCATGGACTTTGGCAGACCTTGCCGTCATAGGCGCGCCGCTGGCCTTGTGCCTGGGCCGTTGTGCCAACTTTGTCAATGGTGAGCTGTGGGGCAAGCCGACCGATCTGCCCTGGGGCGTGGTCTTCGGTGGCACCGCGGGCGATATGCCGCGTCACCCCTCCCAGCTCTACGAGGCATTTCTTGAGGGCATCGTGCTCTTTTGCATTCTGCAGGTGCTCAGCCGCAAAAAGCCGCTACTGCCCCAAGGCACGTTTATGGGCGTGTTTGTGATGGGTTACGGCATCGTCCGCTTCCTCATTGAGTTTGTGCGCGTGCCCGATGCGCAGCTGGGCTATCTGCTGGGTGGCGTTATCACCATGGGCCAGTTGCTGAGCCTGCCGCTCGTAATCGCGGGCCTGGCGCTCATCATCTTTGCTCGTCGCCGCAACCGGCCCCAGCGCATCTACCTCGACGCCTAACTACCACAAAGGGGACAGGCACCTTTGTGGTGGTCTTGCCGAGTTTGATAGGTTTCTAGAAAGGCTTTCGGACTGTGAAGGATTCCGACCTCTCCACAACGGCTGCGCGCGACGCTGCCCGCATCGTCTGGTTTAAGCGCTACCCCGCCAAGCAGACGCTCATCGCATTTTTGCTCGCGCTGTTGGCGACCACGGCGTTTTCCATCGATCCCGCCCCGGTGTCGAGCAACGCAGTCTTGGCGATTGACCCCAAAGCCTCGGGCATGCTGTACGTGTGCTACGAGGTGCTCCTTTCGTTTGCCGGCCATACCGACGCGGTCATGCTGCTTGCACTTGCCTGCCTGCTCACCTTGCCGTTTCGCTACGTGTTCTTTGGCCGTGGCGACACCTGGCGTCCATCGATCATTCTGCCGTCGCTGTTCTTCGCCATCTGCATGGTGTTCGGCCGCAGCTACGACCTCACCGACTCGGCCGAGATTGTCCTTGGCGACAAAGCCCGCATCGTCTGCGCCTGGATTGGCGGCGCGGGCTGGATGCTCTTAGCGATCGTGGCCTTCTATTTGGCTTTTGAGTGCCTGGATTGGCTGAGCTCTCGGCGCATTCCGTTTTCCGAAGCGCACTTTGGCCGCGTATGGCGTGTGACTCACGCCGTGCTCTCGGTCCATCCCTTTGCCGGCCCCTTCCTGGTGCTTATGATCGCCTGGGCGCCCACGCTTATCGCTTCGCTGCCCGGCTTTTTTATGGGAGATACGGGTGCGCAGATTCGCCAGTGGTTCAACTACCCCAACGGCACGAGTGACTACCTGCGTCTGCTCAATCCCAATGTGTTGCTCAACGGACATCACCCCGTGGTGCACACGGCTATCATCGGTTCGTGCGTCCAGCTGGGGCTTTCACTGTTCAACAGCGCCAACGCAGGTCTTGCCATCTACACCTGTGCTCAGTTCGTCATTACGGCCGCCTGCATGGCCTATTCCATTTCGTCGCTGCGCAAACTGGGCGTGAGCCTGCCGGTTCGCGGTGCGATCCTGCTGTTCTTTGCGTTTATGCCGATGTTCTCTAACTACGCGGCGTTGCTCACCAAAGACGTGCTCTTTGCCGACGCGTTCTTGGTGCTGCTGGTACAGACCGTCAAGCTCGTGGCATGTGGCTTGCCCCGTCGTGATGCCAATGTCGAGCGAGCGGGCGAGAAAGCCCCCGTGCTCTTTGCGCGACATGACTGGCTGCTGCTCACTCTGGGCGCCATGGGTTCCACGTTTCTGCGCAACGGCGGCCTGGTGTTTCCCCTGGCGGCATGCGTAATCGCGGCGGCGTTTTGCGCATGGGACGCGCATGCGGCTCATCGTGCAGCCAAGCAGGCTGGTGCTGCGCCTTCGGGCGGCATCCCGCGTTTCCGCTGGGTGGGAGTTCTTGCGGTGCTTGCACTCTGCCTTGCCTCTAATATGTACTTCACCAAGGTCTTTATGCCAGCGCACGACATCACGCCTGGTTCCAAGCGCGAAATCCTTTCGATTCCGTTCCAACAGACGGCTCGTTTCGTCCAAAAGCACGACGGCCTTAACTCGGGCGTCAACCCTACGGTTAAGGAGGACGGCACCATCGTGGAAGCTCCTTGCGACGGTTCGGTGACCGACGAAGAGCGTGCCGTGATCGATCGTGTACTCAAGTACGAGAACCTGGGCCGCCGCTACAACCCCGACAAGTCCGATGCCGTCAAGAATTGCTTTAACGAGTACGCCTCGCAGGAGGACATCAAGGCCTATTTTGAGGTGTGGGCCCAGATGTTCAAAAAGGACCCCGGGTGCTATATCTCGGCGCTCATCAATAACTACTATGGGTATTTTTATCCGAGCGCTCGCGACGCATGGGTCTACAGCACGGCGCGCAGTGCCGAGATCATGGCGAAGCCCGATAACCTCAAGTACTTCGACTTCCATCCGGTCGATAGCAAGGTTGTGCGCTGGTGCGACCACCTGATCAACCTGTATCGCGTGGCAGTACAACGCATCCCGTTTATCTCGCTCACCATGAGCTCGGCCACCTATGTGTGGATCATGATCGCCGTGGTGGTCTATCTGCTACGTCGTCATTCGTGGCGCGGGCTGGCCATTTGGGTGCCGCTGCTGGGCGTGCTTGCCGTGTGCCTGATTGGCCCGTGCAACGGCTCGACCTACATGCGCTACCTGTATCCGGTCATCGCCTGCATGCCCTTCGCCATCGGCGCCACCGTCACCCGCAGCGACTTCCTCTGGTCCTAACTTGGTGCATTGGGGGTCAGGTTTCTTTGCACCAAAGGGGTCATCATCACGACGCCTTCATTTTGGGGTTTATCTCGCAGGCCAGTAGGTATATCATAACGACGTTTGTTTATATTGCCCGAGCATCTGCGCTGGGCTTTAGGTCGAAACCGATAGGAGACACGTATGTCCGGACACTCTAAGTGGGCCACAACCAAGCATCGTAAGGGCGCGCAGGACGCCAAGCGTTCCGCCCTCTTCTCCAAGCTGAGCCGCAACATCACCGTTGCTGCCCGTCTCGGCGGCGACCCGCTGCCCGAGAACAACGCCAGCCTCGCCGCTGCCGTTGCCAAGGCCAAGGCTCAGTCCATGCCTAAGGACAAGATCAAGTCCGCTATCGATAAGGCTTTTGGCTCGGGCGCTGACGCCGCCGTCTACGAGAACATCGTGTACGAGGGCTACGGTCCCGCCGGTGTCGCCGTCTACGTCGACTGCCTGACCGACAACCGCAACCGTACCGCCGCTGATGTCCGTTCCGCCTTCTCCCACGCTGGTGGCAACCTGGGCACCTCCGGCTCCGTCGCCTTCCAGTTTGAGCGCAAGGGCCAGATTGTCGTCGCCAAGGAGATCCTGGACGAGAACGCCAAGAAGGAGACCATGATCGCCAACGGTGCTGCCGGCGACGAGGATGAGTTTATGATGGCGATCGCCGAGGCCGGTGGCGAGGACTACGAGGACGCCGGCGAGGAGTGGATCGTCTGGACTACTGCCAACGAGGTCATGGCTGTCTCCAAGGCGCTCGAGGAGCAGGGCGTCCAGGTCAAGGGCTCCGAGACCACCATGGTCCCGACCACCCCGACCGAGGTCTCCGGCGCCGACGCCAAGAAGGTTCAGCGCCTCATCGACCGTCTTGAGGAGCTCGACGACGTCCAGGATGTTTACAGCACCATGGACATGACCGACGAGGTCATCGCTGCCCTCGAGGAGGAGTAGCGCCCGCACGGGTTAAGCCGTGCATATCTGGGCATAATGAAGCGAGCATGCAAGCCTCGTGGAATAGATGAGCCGGATCCGCGTGCGTAGAGCACCGGACCCGGCTCTTTTATAATGATGCGAACCGTTTTGCATTTCGAGAGCCGAGATTTGAAGGGAGCGCCACGTGCGCGTACTCAAACGAGCCCTAGCGATCGTGTATCTTGCCGCCGCCATCGTGGCGCTGGGTACGCTTGTCTGCCAGTTTTGGGGGCCGTATACGTATCGCTTTATGCTGCTGATGCGCGACCCCATGCCGCGCATTGTCGTGACGGCATGCGGCGGAGTTGTGGCGATTGGCGTGCTGGTAAGCTTCTTCCGCCTGATGTTTGCTCGTCGCGAGCCGTCCTGCGTGCATCCGGCGGGGGAGCGCAATATCGAGGTTACGCTCGCGGCGCTTTCTTCGTGCGCCAGGGCTGCTGCCGAGCGCGACGATCGCGTGATGATCGAGCATGTCGAGGCCCGCGTCCAAGGTTCCGACGATTCGCACGTCCGTTTTAAGGTCGAGGCTATCGCGCTTGACGATAAGGACGTGGCATCTCTGGCTACCGCGATGCAGCAGCGCATCGAGGAAGCTTGCGACACCATGCTCGGCACGCCGGGTACGACCACGCGCGTCCGTTTTTTGCCGTCCAAGACTACCGTCCAGACCGTGGAGGTTTCCGGTGAGTGATACCAATCAAGATAAGACCGCTCGTACGCCGCGCCTGACGATTGACCAGAGCGCCACACCGGCGAGCGAACCTTTTGATTCCAAAGCAGAGGCAACCGAGTTACAAGACGCGGCAGCCGTGGATTTTGACGAGGCTATGGGTCTCATCAAGGGTACGGGCGCTGCCATCTGGAGCTATGCTGTGCGTCATCCCAACACCACGCTCGGTGCCGTCGCTGGCTTTATCCTCGCCGTGTTGGTGCTCACACTCGGCCTGTGGGACACGCTCGTCATCGCATTCTTCGTGCTGATCGGCGCTGTGATCGGCCAAATTCGCGACGGCGAAAACGGGATCGTCAACTTCTTCGGCCGTCTGTTTAGCGGCCGCTAATATGTATTCGACTGTCGCATCTGCGGCAGGCATAAGGAGGAACCATGGCTTTTAATACGAAGGTCGATGTGGCCGATACCGAGCTCGAGGCAGACGAGACCGTCACCGCCGAGGCCGAGGACGTAACGCTCGAGGACGAGGCGCTCGTCGAGGCCGAGCCCGCCGATGATGCGGACGAGGATGATGAGGAAACGGACGAGTCCGAGGACTCGCTGACCTATTCCAACGGCGTGATCGAGAAGATCGTTGCCATGGCCACCCGTGAGGTTCCGCACGTTCTGGGCATGAAGGGTAACCTCATGCATTTTGTGCAGGAGCAGTTTGGTGCCGAGAATCTGACCAAGGGCGTGACGGTCGAGGTCACCGATGACAATCGCGTGGTCGTCAACATCTCCGTCATTATCGAGTACGGCGCCTATGCGCCCGCGATCTTTGACGATGTCAAGGCGCGTGTCACCGAGCGCCTTGCCGCGATGACCGGCCTTGAGGTGGCGGGCGTCAACCTGCGCATCGAGGACGTCATCACCCCCGAGGAGTACGAGCACCGCACCAGCCAGCACGAGTAACCTTCCAAAAAGGGACAGGTTTGTTTTGGCAGGTTTTATCTGCGAAAACGTTAAATGGCCGACCGCGCAAGCAAAAGCGTGGCCGGCCGTTATTTGTATGCCCCCCGATGTAGGCATACCGCTCGTCTAACTAGGGGTTGCAATCGTCGCGTTCCGCGTTACCCTAATGGGCGCATTGTTTCCAAATTGTTAACGAGGAGTTGCCGTAATGCCCGACGAGCACGAAAC
Organism: Collinsella aerofaciens; assembly: GCF_963360655.1. Lineage (NCBI taxonomy): Bacteria > Bacillati > Actinomycetota > Coriobacteriia > Coriobacteriales > Coriobacteriaceae > Collinsella > Collinsella aerofaciens. Next base: position 640,151 of record NZ_OY725717.1, on the reverse strand, counting down.
AGAAAGCAAGGCATGGGCGATTGAGGCCGCCGCGGCAGAGGCGGCATCGCGTGCTGCCGAGGAGATGCATCGTCCTCCCGTGGTGCCGATGGAGCGCGTGGTTGATCGCACCGATATCGAGCGCGGCGAGCGTGCCGGTCAAAAGCGCAGCCAGGAGCCGGGCTTTCCGCGCTTTTTTGCCGAGCTCAATATGGGCCTGATTCTTACGGCCTTCGCCATCGTTGCGTTTAAAACCCCTAATCACTTTGCTTTTGGCGGCACCTCGGGCGTGTCGGTCATTCTGTCCACGCTGTTCCCGACCCTGCCCGTCGGCGTCTTTATGTGGATTATTAACGCGGTTCTCGTCGTTTTGGGCTTTATCTTTTTGGAGCGCAAGGCAATCCTGTGGAGCGTCTTCGCCTCGTTTGCGCTGTCCGCCTATGTTTCGCTTTTTGAACTCTTTATCCCGACTGATGTCTCGATGACGGGCGATATGTGGCTTGACCTGTGCTTTGCCGTGATCCTGCCGGCGCTCGGCAGCGCCATTGTCTTTGATATTGGCGCCTCGACGGGCGGCACGGACATTCTTGCCATGATCCTCAAGCGCCGCACCACGCTCGAGATTGGCCGCGCCCTGCTCCTGGTCGATATCGGCATCGTGACCATCGCGGCCTTCTTGTATGGCCCGCGTGTCGGTCTGTATTGCGTGCTCGGCCTGTTTGCCAAGACGCTTGTGGTCGACAAAGCCATCGAGAGCATTCATCTGCGCAAAGTCTGCACGGTCATTTGTTCCGAGCCCCTTAAGGTCGAGGAGTTTATCGTCAAGCATCTCAACCGCACAGCGACCATCAGTCGCGGCTACGGTGCCTTCTCGGGCAAGTGCGTGACGGTGATCATGAGCGTGCTGAGCCGTCGCGAGGCCGTGCAACTACGCCGCTATGCGCGCGAAGTCGATCCGGGTGCCTTTATCACGATCGTCGACAGCTCCGAGATTGTCGGCAAGGGTTTTCGCGGTACGAACTAACGCGGACGTATTCAACGAACCGCCTGCTGGCGCCGTGTACCTTGCAAATCGGTCATCTTTGAGTATTTGAACTCACATTGGGTGATAATGATGCCAAAGACATCGTTTGCGATCCAGGTGATTCGCTCAAGATACGAAGGGATGATTTCGATGTTCTGCTCGCAGTGTGGCGCCCCTATGGGCGATAACGACAAGTTCTGCGGCGTGTGTGGTGCTCCTAATGCCGGTGCCGCTGGCCCCGCTCCCCAGGGACAGCCTCAGCCCCAGCAGTTTGTTCCGCAACCGCCCGTGGCGAATGCGCCAAAGGGCTGTGTGGTTCAGGCGTTCCAGGATATGACCAAGACCCCGGGCGTGCTTCAGCGTGTATGCCAAATCGCGTTTTTGCCGGCGCTGATTTGCGTTGTGTCGGTGCTCGTGTTGTTTATTCCCGTTATTGGCGGCATTGCGGCTGCCATCGGCTTTTTGGCAGCTTGCATTGCGAGCGTGTGCGGTTCCGGCTTTGGCATCGAGTGGGGTCGCGATCTGTCGCTTAAGATCGATGACGGCATGGATCGTCCGCTGATGCGTTCCACGTCGTTTGGTCTCGGAGTCTTTTCGAGCGTTATTTCGGTCGTGCTCGAGGTTATCGCTGCCATTCCCGTTATCGGTGTAGTGCTTTCGCTTGTGGAGGGCGTGGCGCTTGGTGCCGCAGGCTCGTACTCCTACTATGGCTCCTATGCGCTCGAGGCTGCGCTGTTCGGTTCGCTCGGCCTGCTTGTCCTGGCGCTGATTGCCTCGGCGATTCTGGGTGTCTTCTTTAAGATGTTCGCCGACATCGCCGTGATGCACTTTGCGGTGACCGGTCGCGTCGAGAGCGCGTTTTCGCTCGATAAGGTCTGGGCGGCCTTTAAGCACAACAAGACCAAGCTGTTCTGCGCTTCGTTCCTTCCCGAGTTTTTGACGGGCCTGGTCGCCAATGTTGTCACATGGATCTTGACGGTCGTCTTTGGCGCCATTGCCTCTGTCGGTATGTATAGCTACTACTATCGTCCTACGGGTATTGAGGCAATTGTTACCGGCGGTGGCGTCACGCTCGTGCTGTTCCTGGTGCTGGTTGCTTTCGTCACCGTATTTCTTACGGTCTTTGGCAAGATGCTCAAGCACCGTGCCGTTGGCTATTGGGTCGCACGCTATGCAAGCGAATGGGCCGATGAGGATAAGGACGACGTCCTGACTTTTGCATTGCCCTTCGAGAAGAAGTCCGCTGCTTCGGGTTACAGCGCTCCGGATGCTTCGTCGGCACCTGCACCCGCTCCCGCGACCGAGCCTGAGCCGGCGCCCGAGCCTGAGCCGGCGCCCGAGCCTGAGACGGCATCTGAGCCCGAGCCTGCGCCTGAGCCGGCACCTGCACCTGAGCCGGCGTCCGAGCCAAGCTCCGACGAGGAGCCTCAGGACGAGTAGCCACGCCGCCTGCTATTTGGGGACGGGCTAAAAATAGCGCATGACAAATGAGCGGGGGCGGACGTGTCGAAACGTCCGCCCCCGCTTTGACATCGCGATGTGGCTATGACTGCGAGATGCCAGCGAATCGATTACTCGTCGTGCTTCTCCTCGCGGCGTGCAGCAGCGCGTGCGTCGTGGATGCCCTTGATCGCGGCATGGCGAGCCGTTCGGGCATCATGGATGGCGTCGCGAGCCTCGGCGGTCGTCGCCTTGGCAGAGCGTAGCTTGGCGGCCAAGTCGGGATTGGTTTCGGCGACTGCGGTAATCGCGGGGCCGTCGAGCTCTTCTTGCGTGGGCTCGGCCAAAAAGTCGATGGCATACTGGGCGGCCACCATGGAGCCCTTTGCCAACACGCTCTCATCAATCTTGTAGAAGCAGGAATGCTGGGCGTACGTGGCGCCGATCTTGGGGTTGCGCGTACCTACAAAGGCGAGCACGCCCGGTACGCGGCGCAGGTACTCCGAAAAATCCTCGCCCGAAAGCGTGCCGCGGTAATGGCCTTGACCGGTGGGACCCAGGCATTTGATTACAGCCTGACGGCAGCGCTCGCTCGAGGCGACCTCGTTTTCGACCTTGTAGTTGGCGATGGTGTAATCGGTGAGCTCTGCCTCGGCGCCCAGGGCGGCCGCGGTATGCTCCACGATGCGGCGCATAAGCTCCGGCATTTCCTCATGGGTCGAATCGCCGTAGGTGCGCACCGTGCCGGCGAGGTAGGCCGTGCCGGCGATAACGTTGCGCGCGGTGCCGCCGTGCAGCTCGCCGACGGTGATGACGGCCGGCTCGTAGGGGCTGATTTCGCGCGAGACGATGGTCTGCAGAGCATTGACGATCTCGGCGGCCACCATGACGGCGTCGTGACCGCGCTGGGGCATGGCGCCGTGGCACGAGGTGCCGCGTACATCGATACGGAACCAGTCGGTATTGGCCATGCGCGGTCCGGGCTCGCAGCTCACGGTGCCGGCGTCGACCTCACTCCAGATGTGCGCGGCGTAGGCGCCATCGACGCCGTCGAGCACACCCGTGCCGATCATGAGCTTAGCGCCCTGGCCGTTTTCCTCGCTGGGCTGGAATACGATGCGGACTTCGCCGTGGATGTCGTCGGTCATATGGCGCAGGATTTGCAGCGTTCCGAGCATCATGGCGATATGGCAGTCGTGACCGCAGGCGTGCATGCAACCCTCGTTGACGCTGGCGAACTCCTCGCCGGTCTGTTCGGTGACGGGCAGGGCGTCGATGTCGGCGCGCAGCAGGATGCGGCGGCGTGGCGTGCCGTCCTCGCGATAGGCGTCGGGCGCGGTGCCGCGAAGGGTCGCCACAAGGCCCGTCTTGAGCGGACGCTCGTAGGGGATATTCATGGCGTCGAGCTGGTTGGCGATGTCGGAGGTCGTGCGCTCCTCGGCAAGGCTCAGCTCCGGGTGCTTATGGAAGTGCCGGCGCTGCTTGATGATATAGGGTTCAAACTCGGTAGCGATATCTTTGATGGCTGCGGTGACGTCGTCAGCCGCGCGAGCCTCGGTCGCCGCCATAATCTGCTGTGCCTTGGTCTTCGTCATGGTCGATTTGCTCCTTGCTGGGTTGATCGCAAAATCGTACAGGCTCTCTCCAGTATGCCACCTGCCGCTAGGGCTGGTAAAGTTGCCGTTTGCCGCTTGGGGTTTTGTTGCAAGGGCGGGGGAGTACACTCGGGGGTGTTGAATTTCCTGCCAGAGATGGGGATGCCCATGCAACATATCGATCGGATTATCCGTTCCAAGAACGTCTTTACCGCGCAAGACGGCATCGATACCGCCCGCGAGCTGGCGATTGCCATCGCAGGCGACCGTATCGTCGCAGTCGGTGCGCCCGACGACGTGATCGCCGCCGCTTCTGCCGCCACGTCGGTTATCGACTACGGCGAACAGTTTGTCTGCCCCGGTTTCCATGACGCTCATCTGCACTTCTTCCATACCTCGGTCGGCTCCTCGCCGTACATGCTCATGGATATGGGCACGTCCGAGGCGGCGCTGGTGCAACATGCGCTCGAGTTTTCCCAGGACCTGCCCGACGACGCTTGGGTTGTGACGCAGGGCTGGCGCGACTACCGTTGGGACCCGCCCGAGCATCCTACCAAGGCGTCGCTCGATGCGGCATTCCCCGATCGTCCCTGCGTTATGTATTCGGGCGACGGACACACGCTTTGGCTCAACAGCCGCGCACTCGAGGCGCTCGGCGTCACACGCGACAGCGAGCCGCCAGCGGGCGGCAGCTACGACAAGGATGCAAACGGTGAGCTCACGGGCATTGCTCACGAGGCGGCTGGCATGCAGCTGCTACCGCGCTGCCTTGAGTGGCTGGGGGAGGATCGCATTGCAAGCGCTTACTCCGATCAAATGAGGCGTATGGCCGAGCAGGGCATCACCTCGATATGCGATATGTCGCTCATGCCCATGCCGGGCTGTGACTTTATTCGCGACGATGTTTACGACAAGCTGCAAGCCGCCGGCAAGCTGGGCATCCGCGCCCATCTGTTTCCCACGCTGCTGGATGACCAATCGCGCTTGGAAGAGCTGCAGGCTCGCTATGCGAACAACGCGCTGCTCTCGGCGCCTGGTTTTAAGCAGTTCTTCGACGGCGTGTCGAGCGAACACACGGCGTATCTCACCGAGCCCTATACCAATCCGCGCTTCCCGGGCGATCAGGGCCGTTTGACAGTTCCTGCCGAGCGCATGCGTAAGCTGGTTCTGGCGGCTGCGGAGCGCGGCCACACCGTGCGTATCCACGTCATCGGCGACGGTGCCATCCATGCCGCGCTCGATATCTTTGAGGAGGCCGCCGAACTGTACGGCCTGCCCCAGCACTGCCATAATACGCTCGAGCATCTGGAGAACCTCTTGCCCGAGGACATCGATCGTCTACGCAAGCTTAACGTCGTTGCCTCGAGCCAGCCCTGTCACATTACACTCGACCCGGGCGGCCCCGAGCGCGATCTGGGCCTGGAACGCAGCCGCATCATGTGGCCGTTTGCGACCTATAAGCAGCGCGGCATTCGCCAAGCTTTCGGTACCGACAGCCCTATCACGCCCGTTACCAGCATGAACGTGCTCTACACGGCTATCACGCGCCAGGACCCCAAAAGCCACTGGCCCGAGGGCGGCTGGTTACCGAGCGAGCGCATCGATGCAGCAACAGCCCTGCGCAACTACACCCTGGGCAGCGCGTACGCAGCGGGCGACGAGCAAAACCTCGGCAGCTTGGAGCCCGGCAAGTATGCCGACCTTGTAGTCCTGGACCAAAACCCGCTCACTGTCGATCCACAAGAGCTCCAGGCTACCAAGGTTCAGGCCACCTACCTGGCAGGTAACTTGATTTACGAGCGCTAAGTATTCATGCCGTACCGTTAAGCGCGGCTCGGGCAGCCAATTTTGGGATAACGCTCGAGCCGCGTTTGTTTGCCGGTGAGGATTTGTTAGGAGCGTCCCCGCTCTGCTGGATTTGGGCGCAGGGCGGACGCGCCGCTGCCCTGCGCGCTCAATTTGGACACCAGCAATGCTATCTCTTGGTGTTTTGCATACTTCCCATTACAGATTGCATAAAAAGGCTGGGATATTTTTCCTGATCCTGATGTACCCCCGCCCGTGCCGTGCAAAAAACGGAGTATTCAGCACCGCGAGCTCTGCCGGTGCCGCTGCAGTCGGGTAGCATTGCGGAGATCGACGTCATTTTGGGGTCCGACGTGGCGCGAGGCATGCTTGTTTGTCTCGACGAGGCCTGTCTGCCGACCCAAATCGCCGGTCGAAGGCTACCGTGGGACTAATTAGATGCGCCCGGTGCGTATGCATTTGTCCCGGCCTGCTGAAAACTCCCAAAAATGCACGGTGCTCCCCAGGGGACCCGTGCTCGCAACGAAAACCATGCCCATGTCGCTATCCGCATCGCCTTTTTGCTGCACTGACTTTTCTGAATGCCGGGCTCGAATTAGTTAACCTGCCTCCCGTGTGGCTCCGGAGGGGCGGGGCATAAGGTTTATCGCGAGTTCCGCACGAGCCGAAGGCCACTTAATGTGGCCTTCGTGCGAGCAGGACTGCCCGAGCAGGAAACCTTATGCCCCGCCCCTCCGGAGCCACACGGGAGCCACTGCTAAGTTATCCCCCGGCATTCAGAAAATCTAAGTGCCAAAAAATAAGATTTTTTGACTCTGTGTTGTATAACCCGCCATTCGTGGGTACCATTCAACGCGTACGCAAACAAAAAGGGTTAATTCGCGTGGTATAACCGCGCGGCCCAAAAAGGAGGAGACAAGCATGTCGTCTTTGAAGCCGCTTGCAGATCGTGTTCTGGTCAAGCCCGACGAGGCCGAGCAGAAGACCGCTTCTGGTCTGTATATCGCCAGCAACGCTCAGGAGAAGCCGCAGCGTGGCACCATCGTTGCCGTTGGCGCCGGCAAGGTCAACGACAAGGGTGAGCGCATCCCCATGGACGTCAAGGTCGGTGACGTTGTCATCTACGGTAAGTTCGGTGGCAACGAGGTCAAGGTCGACGGCGAGAAGTATCTGCTGATGCGCGCCGACGACATCTACGCCGTCGTCGAGGCCTAGTCTCGTCAGAATCTCTGATTCGTCTTTGAACGCGCCCGCCGCACAGGACTCGGAAGCGGCGACGCGAGTCACATTTCTTTTGGAGGATTACCTACCATGGCAAAGAACATTACGTTCAACACCGATGCCCGCGCTAAGCTTGCCAAGGGCGTCAACACTCTGGCCGACGCCGTTACCGTCACCATGGGCCCCAAGGGTCGCTACGTTGCGCTGCAGCGCACGTTCGGTGCCCCGACCATCACCAACGACGGCGTTTCCGTCGCCAAGGAGATCGAGCTCGAGGACAACATCGAGAACATGGGCGCTCAGCTGGTGAAGGAGGTTGCCACCAAGACCAACGACACCGTGGGTGACGGCACCACCACCGCAACCCTGCTCGCTCAGGCCATCGTCAACGACGGTCTGCGCAACGTCGCCGCTGGCGCCAACCCGCTGGCCATCCGTCGCGGCATCGACAAGGCCGTCAACGCCGCCGTCGCCGAGATGAAGAAGCAGGCCAAGCCGGTCGAGACCAAGGAGCAGATCGCTTCCGTCGGTACCATCTCCGCCGGTGACCCCGAGGTCGGCGAGAAGATCGCCGAGGCCATGGAGGTCGTGGGCAAGGACGGCGTCATCACCGTCGAGGATTCCCAGACGTTCGACATCACCATCGACACCGTCGAGGGCATGCAGTTCGACAAGGGCTATGTCTCCGCTTACTTCGTCACGGACAACGACCGCATGGAGGCCGTGATGAAGGATCCGTACATCCTCATCACCGACCAGAAGATCTCCAGCGTTCAGGACATCATGCCCGTTCTCGAGGCTGTCCAGCGCGCTGGCCGTGGCCTGCTCATCATCGCTGAGGACATCGACGGCGAGGCTCTGCCTACCCTGGTCCTCAACAAGATCCGTGGCGCCCTCAACGTCTGCGCCGTTAAGGCCCCGGGCTACGGCGATCGCCGCAAGCGCATCCTCGAGGACATCGCCGTCCTCACCGGTGGCCAGGCTGCCCTGGACGAGCTGGGCGTGAAGGTCGCTGACATTACCGCCGATATGCTCGGTACCGCTAAGTCCGTCACCATCTCCAAGGACAACACCGTCGTCGTCGGCGGCGCTGGCTCCAAGGAGGCCATCGACGCTCGTATCGCTCAGATCAAGGGTGAGATGGAGAACACCACCTCTGACTTCGACCGTGAGAAGCTCCAGGAGCGCCTGGCCAAGCTCTCCGGTGGCGTTGCCGTCATCAAGGTCGGCGCTGCTACCGAGTCCGAGCTCAAGGAGATCAAGCATCGCGTCGAGGACGCCCTGCAGGCTACCCGCGCTGCTGTCGAGGAGGGCATCGTCGCCGGTGGCGGCGTCGCCTTCATGGACGCTGCTCCTGCGCTCGACGCCGTTGAGCTTGACGACCCCGAGGAGAAGATCGGCGTCGATATCGTCAAGAAGGCTCTGACCGCTCCGGTCGCTACCATCGCCAAGAACGCTGGCTTTGAGGGCGCTGTCGTGGTCGACAAGGTTGCCGAGCTGCCTGCCGGCCAGGGTCTCAACTCTGCCAACGGCGAGTGGGGCGACATGATCGAGATGGGCGTCCTCGACCCCGTCAAGGTCAGCCGCGTCACCCTGCAGAACGCTGCTTCTGTCGCCAGCCTGATCCTCATCACCGAGGCCACCGTCTCCGATGTGCCCAAAAACACTCAGCTTGAGGACGCTATCGCTGCTGCTACCGCTGGTCAGCAGGGCGGCGGTATGTACTAAGGCCGACAAGGTCTAGAACTCCCACCGGGAATCCGGGGGCGGGACGGGGACTTCTCTCCGGAACGTCCTCGGACATGCAAAGAGGCTCCGCATCGCGCTTCGCGCTGCGGAGCCTCTTTGCGTCCTGACGCTCCTATTTGGCAAGGTGTTTTTTAGAATCCATTTTGCGCTCGGCCTCGAAGGCTTGCCTGTCCCAATCGAGCGGAAGTCCGGCCTCGACCCATGCCTCGTAGGCCCTCCTTATGGGCTTGAGCTCCCTTTGGCCCCTCTCCAGCATCGAGATGTACTTCTCGCTGGTGCCCAGTATGGACGCCGCCCTCACCTGGCTGACCTTCGCCGCGCGCCTGGCCGCCACGAGCCCCGAGGCGTCCTCGGGCCTCCTGATCTCGTGCGGGCGCATCAGCGCCCGGTACGCCTCCCAGGACGACGTCCCCTCCATCGCGACGCAGGCCGGCTCCCCGGCCGCCGCGATCGCCCCGGCGAGCGCCTCGTAGCCCGCCGCGTCGGCGGGGAACTGGCGGGACAGGACCTTGCGGCCCCTCCAGTCCAGGACGTACAGCCAGTGCGAGTCGGCGTGGGTGTCGACCCCGCAGAAGACCGGCCCGCGGGCGCCGGGTGCCGATTCGTTTTGCATGTCTCGCTCCGTTCTTTCCGTGCTCGCCTGGACCGGGCAGACGGCACACTGACGGGGCGCGATAGAATGCGGTTGTTCGGGTCCGCGGTATCGCTCCATGCTCCTATTAGGTCATGCGGCGGTCTCGGCTCGTCGCGGCCCGCGCGGGACATGTCAGGAAACGAGGGCAGCCCTGTGGGCGCCAGCGGAATGTGGGGTCACCGCGCGGTCCGCATCTGATGGTGTCGACGTCAATGGTATACGGGTGCATCATCGACGTCTTCAATACAGAAAATATCAGTGCGGAATGTTCCGGAGAGAAGTCCCCGTCCCGCCCCCGGATTCCCTGCGTTTACGGCCTTGAGGTCGGCGTGGGCGGAGAATGTGGTTGATGGGGATACGTGTCCCTTTCGCTGTTTCGCGGCTTTGCCGCGAAAAGCGCGTTACTTTGGGATGGGTGGGGAACGTGGTTGTTGCGGCAACTGATCCCCGCCACAAATTACCCTTGGCATACTTGCGCGAAAGCCTACTGGTGCTACACTTGCAAGTGCTGTTTCAGGGCGGGGTGAAATTCCCCACTGGCGGTAAATCGGGCGGTGCCAAAGGGGTGCCGTGGCGCAGGCGAGGCGTCTGCGACCGAGCCGATGAGTCCGCGACCCGTGTGTGCGTTGGTTCGCATGCCGGCTGAACTGGTGAGATCCCAGTACCAACGGTTAGAGTCCGGATGAAAGAGGCAGGTGATCTTATGTCTGAACAGTCGCAGCATATCCATTTTGAGAATACGAATAGGTGGAGCACCAAACAGCTCGTTACCATGGCGTTGATGTGCGCCTTGGGCGCCCTGTTTATGTACGTGCAGCTGCCTATCCTTCCTTCGGCGCCGTTTTTGACGTATGACCCGTCGCTGGTGCCGGCGATGGTGTGCGGTTTTGCGTATGGTCCTGGCGCCGGCACTGCTGTTGCCGCCATGGCGATCGTTATCCATGCGCTCACCACGGGTGACTGGGTCGGCGCGCTTATGAACCTGGTTGCCACGCTGGGCTACATTCTGCCCGCGGCTACCGTTTACCAGAAGATGCACACCTATAAGGGTGCCGTGATTGGCCTGGTGCTCGGCGTCATTGCCGCTACGGCGCTGTCTATGGTCGCAAACCTTACCATTGGCGTTTGGTTCTGGTATGGCTCGGTCGATGCGATCGCCCCGCTCATGATTCCTGCCGTACTGCCGTTCAACCTTATCAAGACCGTGCTTAACTCGGTGTTGACGCTGGTGGTGTATAAAGCAGTCTCCAACCTCATCACGCCTAAAAAGGACCAGGTCAAAGGCCGCGCATGATTGAGTGTCGGGGCGTTTCCTTTAGCTATGACGGTGCCGTGTCGGCACTCGACGGTGTCGATCTGAACATCGAGGACGGGGAGTTTTTCTGCATCCTCGGTGGCAATGGGTCGGGCAAGTCGACGTTTGCCAAGCATCTGAATGCGCTGCTGCAGCCCGATGCGGGCACGGTGCGCATTAACGGCATGGATGCGTCCGATCCCGAGCTGGTCTACGACATTCGCTTGACTGCTGGCATGGTGTTCCAGAATCCCGACGACCAGCTTGTGGCGACGCTTGTCGAGGACGACGTTGCGTTTGGTCCCGAGAACTTAGGGGTCGAATCGGCCCAGATCGCGCAGCGCGTGCGCGAGGCGCTGAAGGCCGTGGGTCTGGTGGGCTTTGAGCGCCACGAGACCCATGCGCTCTCGGGTGGCCAAAAGCAACGCGTGGCGCTTGCCGGCGTGCTCGCCATGGAGCCGCGCGTTCTCATTTTGGATGAGGCCTCCTCGATGCTCGATCCGCGCGGACGCAAGGGTCTTATGAAGGCCTGTCATGCGCTGCACGAACGCGGCATGACCATCGTGATGATTACGCACTTTATGGAAGAGGCCGCTGAGGCCGATCGCGTTGCTGTCTTCCAAGCGGGCCGCGTTGCCATGTTGGGCACGCCCGAGGAGATCTTGACGCAGGCGGACGAACTCGCGCAGCTCAACCTTGATATGCCGGAGTCGTGCCGTTTGGGCGTGGCGCTTCGTGCGAAGGGCGTGCCCGTTTATGCGCAGGTGCGCGAGGCGGATGTGGTCGCCGGTATAGCGCAGGCTTATGCCGAGCGGAGTAGGACAGGCATCGCCGGGTGGCCTTTCGCATTCGATCCTCGTATTCCCGACAACGTTTCCTCTGCGCTCGATGGCGCAGACGCGCTGGAGCCCGTTATCGAGATTTCGCACCTTTCGTTTAGCTATTCGCTGAGCGCCCGCGAGCGCCGCCGCTGGCATAAGCGCTCGGCCACTGCGGACAAATCGAGCAAACAGGCTCTCTGGGGAAACGTCCCCAGCAGCCCGTGGGCGCTGCGCGGTGTATCGCTGACGGTGCGTCGCGGCGAGTTCCTGGGTTTGGCAGGTCATACCGGTTCGGGTAAGTCGACGCTGGTCCAGCATCTCAACGGTTTGATTCGCCCTCAGGAGGGATCCGTTCGCGCGCTGGGGCTCGATCTGTCAAACAAGAAAGACGCCGCCGCGGTTAAGGCCAAGGTCGGCGTGGTGTTTCAATATCCTGAGCGTCAGCTGTTTGCCGAAACCGTGGCGCAGGACGTGGCGTTTGGTCCGCATAACCTTGGCTTGCCGCAAGATGAAGTCGACCGTCGTGTCGAGTCATCGCTCTCGCGCGTGGGCCTCGACCTTTCCACGGTCAGCGACAAGAGTCCCTTTGAGCTTTCGGGCGGTCAGCAACGGCGTGTGGCATTCGCCGGCGTGCTCGCCATGGAGCCCGAAGTCCTGGTGCTCGATGAACCCATGGCGGGGCTCGATCCGGCTGCGCGCAGTGATTTCCTGGAGCTCATCGATCGACTCCATCGCGAGGGCCTGACCGTTGTCATGGTTTCGCACAGCATGGATGACCTGGCCAATTGCTGCGACCGTATCGTCGTAATGAACGAAGGTGCGGTGTTTGCCGAGGGAACCCCCGCTCAGGTGTTTGCGCATGCGGATGAGCTTAAATCAATCGGCTTGGGTGTTCCCGCTGCCCAGCGCATGGCGCTGGCGCTTGCGAAGGCAGGCGTGCCGCTGCGCTTTGACGGCCTTTATACGGTTGAGTCGCTGGCAGACGAGTTGGTGGACCTGCTAATCGGTCGCTCGGGCGGTCCTTCTAACGTCGCGGACATTGCTAAATCCAAGACGGTCGCGCGAGAGGAGGGCTGCTAATGGAGGCGTTTTCGTTTGGCAGCTACTATCCCGGCGATAGTGCGATCCACCGCCTGGACCCGCGAACTAAGTTGCTCTTGGGCTTTGTGTTTCTGATCACGACGCTCACAGTCAGCAGCTTCCGCGGACTGGTCCCGGTCGCAATCTTCGTTGTCCTGATCTATACCGTGTCCCGGGTGCCGTTGCGCCGGGTCCTATCATCGATGGCGCCGCTGCTGGCAATCGTCGTCGTGGTCGCGGTGCTCAACTTGTTTACCGATCAGAGTGGGCGCATCTTGTGGCAGCTCGGCTTTCTGCAGATAAGCGAGGGCTCGCTGCGTTCTGCGGCGTTTATGGCGTGCCGCCTGACCCTGATGATGGCCGGCATGAGCGCCATTACGCTCACCACCCCCACGCTCGACCTCACCGCGGGCTTTGAGCGTCTGCTCGCACCGTTTGCGCGCGTGGGGCTTCCGGCGCATGAGCTCGGCATGATCATGGGTATCGCGTTGCGCTTTATGCCGCAGTTCGCTACCGAGATGAAGCAGACGGCCGATGCGCAGGCGAGCCGCGGTGCGCGCGTGACGGGAGGCCCGCTCGGCGGCGTGCGTATGCTCGGCAGTGTGGCCATTCCGCTGTTCACGGGCGTGTTCCGTCATGCCGAGACGCTTTCGGCCGCCATGGATGCGCGTTGCTATCACGGCGAACAGGGACGCACGCGTCTGCATGCACTTACGTTTGGCCGCGGCGATGCGTTGGCGGCGGTGGTGACGGCGTTGCTGCTCATCTGCGTCATCGTCATCAACCTTCAACTTGTTTAGGCGCGATTCGAGCGCAAGAAAGGGGTCCCTATGACCGACAACGACCGCACGGCTCAGCTTGAGCTCGCCTGTTCGTATCTCAGGCGCATTCCGGCGTGGTATCTGGCCACGACCGATGTAGCCGACGGGCATCAGCCTCGCGTGAGGCCGTTTTCGTTTGCCATGGTCGATGACGGTAAACTGTGGTTTTGTACGTCGCGCGACAAAGATATGTGGGCGGAGCTGAGCGCGAATCCCAAGTTTGAGCTCTCGGGCTGGAAGCCGGGGGAATGTTGGATCGTATTGACCGGCGAAGCCGCACTTGAGGACGACGCAGTTGCGAGCGACAAGGTGCGTCAAGCGGGTTTTAAGCACATGGTGGGCATTGGCGAGGAACACGAGAGTGCCAACGACGGCCGCCTTGCTTTCTTTTCGGTCCGCAACATTGCCGCGCGCTTCTGTGATATCGACGGCAGCGAGGAGCGCCTGGAGCTCTAGCTCGCACAAACCGGGCTCCCAAACTAGCTAGTACAGGAGGAAACGTGGACGGATTGAATACGGTGTTGGAGTATCTGACGTCGGTGCCGGCATGGTATTTGGCGACGAGCGTTGACGGACAGCCTCATGTGCGTCCGTTTTCGTTTGCGCAGATCCAGGATGGCAAGCTGTGGTTTGTAACAGCGCGCACCAAAGATGTGTGGCAAGAGCTGCTGCAAAACCAGCGCTTTGAGGCCACGAGTTGGTGGCCGGGCCATGGCTGGCTCATCTTGCGCGGGCGTGCCGGCTTGGATGACCGGGCTTTAGACGAAATGCGCGAAGCCGGGTGGAAGCATCTAGAGCACCTGGGCGAGCACTATGAGGGGCCTAACGACCCCACGCTCGTCTTCTTTAGCGTCGAGGATCCCGAGGCTTTTATCTGCAATCACGACGAATGGGTGCCGGTCGAGCTCTAGCCAGCTGGCTCATCCTAACAACTTGGTTTTCGCATGGGCGGGCCCCGTATTGCCCGGCGCCGTTAGGAGCGCCGGTCAATACGGGGCCCGCTCCATTTGTCAATTCCTTCAAGCGAATGTGTCGGGAATGTTTCAATGCATGAATATGCAAGCCATTTACGTGTTCATGCATCTTTTGGTGCTAAAGTTTCAACCCACTTCATAACGACCGCTGCGAAATGCGCATCGGTGCATAAATCGCAGACAAGGAGTCTGATATGTCTTTGAAGGTTGGAATCGTCGGCGCGGCTGGATATGCCGGCGCCGAACTCATTCGCCTCATGCTTGGCCATCCCGAGTTTGAACTTGTTGCCATTACGTCCAACGCCGATGCCGGCCAGCCGCTGTCCGCGGTGTATCCGAGCTTTGCTGGCGTGAGCGATCTGGTTTTCACCACGCATGACGCCCCCGAGCTCAAGAGCTGCGATGCGGTTTTTCTTGCCGTGCCGCACACGGCTGCCATGGCACAGGTGCCCGCGCTGCTTGCCGCGGGCGTTTCCTGCTTTGATCTTTCGGCCGATTACCGTCTGAGCGACGCGTCCGTCTTTGAGGCATGGTATGCCGCTGAGCACACGAGCCCCGAGTTGCTCAAGACCCGCGCTTTTGGCCTGCCCGAGCTGTTCTGTCAGGACTTAGAGACTGCTGCTTCCAGCCATGCCGCCGGAAAGCCCGTGTTGGTCGCCTGCGCCGGCTGCTATCCCACCGCAACGAGCCTTGCAGCCGCTCCTGCCGTGCGTGCGGGCTGGGTGGCCGAGAGCGGTCCCGTGATCGTTGACGCTATCAGCGGCGTGACGGGTGCCGGCAAGTCCTGTAACGCCCGCACCCATTTTTGCAGCGCGGACGAGAACCTGGAAGCCTATGGCGTGGGCAAGCATCGTCATACGCCCGAGATCGAGCAGATACTCGGCCTAGCCGACCGCATCGTCTTCACCCCGCACTTGGCACCGCTCAAGCGCGGCCTGCTTTCCACGGTGACGATGCCGCTCGCGCCGCAGGCTCTCGACGCGCTGGTTCTTGAGGATGTCGTCGACCATTACAAGAAGTTTTACGCCGGTCGCACCTTTGTGCGCGTGCTCGATGCCGGCCAGCAGCCCAAGACGGCTTCGGTCGTCGGTACCAATGCCGCCCAGATTGGCCTTGCGCTCAACAAGCGTGCAGGCGTGCTGGTGGCGACGGGCGCCATCGACAATTTGTGCAAGGGTGCTGCGGGCCAGGCGGTCCAGTGCGCCAACATCGTTTTTGGCTTTGACGAGCGACGAGGCTTGCTCACAGTGGCGTGCCCGGTGTAGCACATTCGATTGTTAGCGATTTGGTAGTCGGGTATCGAGTTGGGCGCCACTTTTAAGCTGGTCTAGTAGTTGCGACCGGTATGGCGTGCCAGCCGATGCCCGCTTTTTTGTTTGATATAAGGAGTCGTAGGGACGATGAACACCGACCTGATTGATATCAAGATTCGCGCCGTCGAGGGCGGCGTTACGGCGGCTGCCGGCTTTAAGGCCGCAGGCATCCATGCGGGATTCCGGAAGAATCCCGAGCGCTTGGACTATGCGCTCGTCGTGCCTGATAAACCCTGTCCCGGCGCCGGCGTGTTTACGACCAACCGCTTTTGTGCGGCGCCCGTGCAGGTGAGCCGTGCCAACCTGGGCGGTGCGGACAAGGGCTATGGCATTATCGCCGGTGTTTCGGTCAACTCTGGCAATGCCAACGCCGCCACGGGTGAGACAGGCCTTGCATGCGCGCGCGAGACGTGCAGCATCGCATCGCAGGTCATCGGCTGCGAGCCCCAACAGATCCTGGTTGCCTCCACGGGTGTGATCGGGCAGATTCTGCCGATCGACACGTTTGAGACCGCCATTCCTGCTGCCTACGAGGCACTCTCCGCCCACGGTGGCGCCGATGCCGCTCGCGCCATCATGACGACCGACACGCACTCCAAGGAGTACGCCGTGTCCTACGTCAGTGAGGCCGCGGGTCATGCGGGCAATGTCTATACGGTAGGCGGAATGTGCAAGGGCTCGGGCATGATCATGCCCAACATGGCCACCATGATCGCAGTTATCACCACCGATGCCCACGTCGAGCCTGCGGCACTTCATGCCCTACTGCTCTCGACCGTCAAGCAGACCTTTAACAAGGTAACGGTCGATTCCGACACCTCGACCAACGACACCTGCATCATGCTTGCCTCCGGCGCCGCTGCCGCAGATGCCGAGCCTATCGTCGAGGGCTCCGATGCCTTCGACGAGTTGGCATTTGCCGTGCACGAGGTGTGCGAGAGCCTGGCGCGCAATATCGCCGCCGATGGTGAGGGCGCATCCAAGCTTGTTACGGTCAACGTTACCGGCGCCGTGAACGACGAGGAGGCCGATATCGCCGCCCGTGCCGTTGCCAACTCGCCGCTCGTCAAGACCTGCATCGCCGGCCACGACTGCAACTGGGGCCGTGTTGCTATGGCGCTTGGCAAGTGCGGCGTTAAGTTTAATCAGGAAGACGTTTCCATCGACATGATGGGCATGCCTGTCTGTCGCGACGGTCTGACTGTTCCCTTTGACGAGGACGAGGCTCTACGACGTTTCGAGGCGCCCGAGATCGTGATCTCGGCCGACCTGGGCGCAGGCGACGCGGCAACGACCGTGTGGACCTGCGACCTCACGCATGAATACATCTCCATCAACGGCGACTACCGTTCCTAGATTCCAGGCATGCTGCGCATCTTGCCGCGATTGCGGACGGCGGAGTACGGCGCGATAACGATACGAAAGACGAGGCAGATTATGAAATTCGCACGCGATTGTCGTTCGAGCGAATCCAACGAAGCAACCGCGCAGCTGCTGTTCGAAGCGCTGCCGTGGATTAAGAACCTGACCGGCAAGACGGTTGTTATCAAATATGGCGGAGCCGCCATGGTTGATGAGCAGCTGCGCCGCGACGTGATGAGCGACATCGTTTTGCTCAAGATCATCGGTATGCGTCCCGTCATCGTGCATGGCGGCGGCAAGGCTATCAACGAGGCGCTGAGCCATTACGATATTCCCGTCGAGTTTAAGAACGGCCAGCGCGTGACCACGCCGGCGACTATGGATATCGTGCGCGAGGTGCTGGGCGGCAAGGTCAACCAAGAGCTGGTTGCTGCCATCAACCACCACGGCAACCTGGCCGTGGGCGTGTCGGGCAGCGATGCCGGCACCCTTATCGCCGAGCCACTCGACCCAGAGCTCGGCCGCGTAGGCAAGGTCACGCACGTCAACACCGACTATATCGAGCGCCTGCTCGATAGCGAGTACATCCCCGTCATCGCTACCGTCGCGGCGGGGGAGGACGGCGGTTTCTTCAACATCAACGCCGACACCGCCGCCGGTGCCGTTGCCGCGGCGCTCCACGCGCATAAGGCAATCTTTTTGACCGACGTCGATGGCCTGTACAAGGACTTTAGCGACAAGGACTCGCTTATCTCCAACCTAACGCTCGACGAGGTCAACGAAATGCTCTACGGCGGCGAGGTCGATAAGGGCATGATTCCCAAGCTGCGCGCGGCCGTCGATGCGCTTACCGGCGGCGTATTTCGTGCCCACATCATTAACGGTACTACGCCGCATTCGCTGCTCCTGGAGCTGCTGACCGATGCCGGCGTCGGCACCGTGATCCATTCCACCGAGACGGCTTACGAGTTCGATACGCATCCGCATCCGCTTTCGACGTTTGCTGCGCGTCTGACCGAGAACCTTGACGAGGTCGAGAAGCTTCAGACGGTCTAGCTGACCCGCAGCCGCCCCATTCCTGCACCCATAGCCCCGCGCCGTCTGGCGCCCAACGAAAGGCATCCCATGTCACTTGCAGCTCAGCAATCGCTTGAATCCCATTACGTTATGCATACCTTTGGCCGCTCTCCGGTCGAGTTTGTCGAGGGTCACGGCATGAAGCTCACCGGCGACGATGGCCGTGAGTACCTCGACTTTCTTGCCGGCATCGGCGTGTGCAGCCTAGGTCATGGCGACCCGGCTGTGCTCTCGGCGCTCGAGGCACAGACCAAAAAGCTCATGCATGTCTCCAATTACTTCTACATTGAGCAGCGCGGACAGGTCGCGGCGCTGCTGTCCAAGCTTGCTAACGACGACGTAGATGGTGCGCGCGTGCTTGCCGATGCCATTGCCGCCGGCGATGAGACCACGGCAGCTGCTCTTGGTGCCCCGGCTGCGGATGAGCAGGTTTGGGAGACCTTCTTTGCCAACTCTGGCGCCGAGGCCAACGAGGGCTCGATGAAGCTCGCGCGCCTGTACGCCAAGCGTGCCGGTAATGGCGGCAACACCATCGTGTGCATGCGCGGCGGCTTCCACGGCCGTACGCTCGAGACCATTGCCGCCACCATGCAGGATTGGCTGCAGGACAGCTTCCGCCCGCTGCCGGGTGGCTTTGTGGCCTGCACGCCCAACGATGTGGATGAGCTGCGTGCGATCTTTAAGCAGCTGGGGAGCGAAATTTGTGCCGTGATGCTCGAGCCGATCCAGGGTGAGAGCGGTGTGCATCCCATGACCGAGGAGTTTATGGCTACGGCGCGCGACCTGGCACACGAAGTGGGCGCCGTGCTTATCGCCGACGAGGTCCAGTGCGGCATCTTCCGCTCCGGCAAGCCGTTTGCGTTCCAGACCTATGGCGTGGAGCCCGACATCATGAGCCTTGCCAAGGGCATTGCTGATGGCGTGCCCATGGGTGCCGTCGTGGCGAAGAAGGAGATTGCCGACGTGTTTAAGCCGGGCGACCACGGCTCGACCTTTGGCGGTAGCTGCTTGGCCATCGCGGCGTGTGCCGCGACGCTCTCCGCGCTTGTGCGTGGCGATTATGCCGAGCATGCTGCCAAGGTGGGTGCCTATATGGAGGCAAAGCTCGCCAAGCTGCCGCACGTGACCGAGGTACGTGGTCGCGGCTTGATGCTCGGCTGTGATTTGGATGATGCCGCGGGCGACGCGCATGGTGTTGTTGCCCGCGCGCTGGCCGCCGGTGCCGTGATCAACGCTACGGGTGCGCATACGCTGCGTTTCCTGCCGCCACTCGTCTGCGAGGAAGCCGACGTGGACAGTCTGATCGAGATCCTGTCGGGTGTTTTGGGCTAACGCGGCGCAATAACTCAATTTGGACCGAGTTCCGGACTGCGGACGTGCCCTATGCGGCATGATTCAGCGGTCTGGAGCCCGTTTTGCCTTAGATTTGCTAAGGCAGGGAGACCTGCTGGTCAAAAAACATCAAATATGAGTACTGTTACCGATTTGGTAGCAGCAATTTTGGACTAATAAGGCCAGATGGCAAGTCGAAATGGTCGCGCGCGCAGACGTGGTGTAAGAGTGTCCTGAGGTCCGTCGCTGCAAGTCCCGATGTTACTCCTTCTTGAGGCCGTGCTTCTCGACTATCTCGTCCACTATCTCCCTGGCGCGCCGCCCGAGCGCGCGGCGCCTCCCCTCTGTCGGGGCCGGCCTGTCCGCGGGCTCGGCGAAGCCCTCGGCGGCCGAGGCCTCGGAGAACATGCGCTGCTGGGACCACTGCCCCTCGGTCTCCATGAGGCTCGCGCACGTCAGGCGCAGCATCGACTCCCTCGAGGGGAAGGACTGCACGACCCTGTAGCGGCGCTTGATCTCGCGGTTGGCGCGCTCCTGGACGTTGTTGGTGCGGAGCTTGGCCCAGTGCGCCCTGGGGAAGGCCGTGAACGCCAGCGCGGAGTCCTCGGCCTGCTCGAAGACCTCGCCGGCCCTGGCGGACACCGACGCCACCCAGGGCGCCGCCTCGGCCCACACGCAGCGCGCGAGGTCGGGGTCGTCCTGGTAGACCGCGGCGTGCACGAGGTCCCTGACGGCCGCCTTGGAGTCCTCGGGCCTGCCCGAGCAGGCGCTTGTTAGCGTCAATATAATTTTCACCATTTCCACCAACGCATTTTCGCCAATCGCGCCAACGCGGATACGCCGGATTCGCCAACGCGGATGTGCCGCTTTCGGCGCCTAGGCGCCCTCCTCCTTCCCGTCCTCACCGCCGATGGACACGTCCTTCAGGCGGTACGACCGGCCCGTTATCTTGATCATCGCGCAGTGGTGGCACAGCCTGTCGGCGACCGCCGAGGCCGTGACGTTGCTGCCGAACACGTCGCCCCACCTGCCGACCGGCACGTTGGTCGTGACGATCGTCGACCGCTTGAGCGCGTAGCGCCTGTTCACCAGCTGGAACAGAAGGTCGGCGCCCTCCTTCCCGATATCGAGGTAGCCCAGCTCGTCTATTATCAGCAGGCTGCAGTGCTCGTAGAACCGCATCCTGCGCGCCAGCGCCTCCTTCGCCGAGGCGTGCTTGAGGTCCTCGACCAGCCTCGAGCAGTCGGCGAAGTACACCTGCTTGCGGGCCATCACCGCCTCGTGGCCTATGGCTATCGACAGGTGGGTCTTGCCGACGCCCGGGCTGCCGACGAGCACGACGTTGTCGCCGCGGTCGACGAACTCGAGCGTGGCCAGCTGCTCGACCAGCCCGCGGGGCACGCTCGGCTGGAAACCCCAGTCGAAGTCGGCCAGCGTCTTTATGTAGGGGAAGTTGGCCATCCTCGTGCGGCGCTCGTCGTCGGCGCGCCGCTTGAGGGCTATCTGGGCGTCGGTGAGCTCGAGCATGGCGTCGACCAGGCTCTTCCTCCCGTCGGCGACGAGCCTGACGTACTCGGGCACCGACGACGCCATGCCCTCGAGCCCCAGCTCCTCGAGATTGGCCGCCAGGCGGTTGAGCGGGCTGGCCTGCACCGCGGCGCTCACAGCGAGCCCCCTATCGAGTCGAGCAGCCCGAGGTTGGCGGCGGCGGCCGCCTCGATGTCGCCGGCGGCGTCGCCGAACCAGCGCTTCCCGGCCATGGCCTCGGCGTAGTGCGCCGGGTCGTAGGCCGGCCCGCCCGCCACGTGCGTCGCCACCAGCTCGCCGCCGACGTAGCAGTCCATCGCGCCGCCGGGCATGCAGACGATGCGGGCGGGCCTGCCGATGCAGCGCCTGGGCACCGACATGGGCTCGCCGTGCGCGCTGACCAGCATCGTGGCCGGCACCCTGGCCACGCGCACCACGTCGCCCATCGCCTCCTCGAGGGCGCGGAGGTTGCCGACGGGCAGCAGCGCGTCCTTCTCCTCCATGAACAGCGCGGAGGGCGGCAGCCCCGTGGTCTCGTTGGGCTCGGAGTTGCTGGCGTCCTCGATCCGCGCGATGATCTCGTCGATGTCGTCCCAGCCGTCGAAGTCGCCCTGGTAGGCCGCGAGCCGCGACAGGAAGCGGTTCGACGACTCGACCTTGCCCTTGGTCTGGGGGCTGCGCGGGCGGCACAGCTTCAGCTCGAAGCCGGCGGCCTTGGCGAACTCGTATGCGCGCTGGACCTTGAGGCGCCTGCCGCCCTTGACCGTCACCAGGGCGGACATGTTGTCCGTGACCCACTCGCGGGGCACGCCGCCGAGCCTCGCGATCGTGGCGTACATGCACCTGACCAGGTCGTCGGTCGTCCTGGTCCCCGACCGGATGAATATGTGCCTGCGGGAATGGCCCAGCGTCGCCGCGAACACGTTGAACTCGAACAGCTCGCCGTCGCGGTTCGCCATCCTGACCGACTCCTTCCAGTCGAACTGCAGCTGCAGCCCGGGCGGCGTCTCGAAGCGCGGGTGCGGTTCCGGGCCGACGGAGGCCCCGACGGCGATACCGTTCTTGCGCATGAACTGGGTGAAGGCGTTGTAGCCGGCCAGGTTCTCGCCGGGATACCTGTGCAGCAGCCACTCGTGGATGCCCTTCTTGGTGACCCCCGGCAGCTGCGCCTTGGCGGCCACCTCCTCGATGTGCGCGTCGAAGGAGCCCGCCCTGTCGGCGCGCCCGTCGCGGGGCCGGCCGCCCTCGGCCCTCCAGTACGCCGCCACGGTGTGCCTGTCCTTGCCGTAGCGCTTCGCTATGTCGCTGAAGTTGGGCTTTATGCCCGCTTCCCTGTACATGTCCAACTCTCCGATCAGGTTCTTCTCCGCCACGGTCGCTCCTCCCGAAAGCATCGTCCGCTTGTCGGTCGAAGCGTAAGCCCCGGCGTTGGTGGAAATGGTGAAAATGCGTTGGCGCGATTGGGGAAATTGCGTTGGCGGAATCGGCTAAAGTGCGATGGCGAAATTGGTTGTTTTTACAGTAGCGCTAACAGCGCTCTGGAGGTTGCGCTGCAGGTGCGTCACGCAGCGCTGCCAGGCGCAGCCCTGGAACAGGCGCGAGACGGCGGCCACGAGCCCGGCGTGGCTGTCGGAGACCACGAGGCGAACGCCGGCCAGCCCGCGCTCGCGCAGCCCGCCGAGGAACGCCGCCCAGGAGTCCTCGCTCTCGGTGTCGACCACGTCGCAGCCCAGGAAGTGCTTGCGCCCGTCGGCGCCCAGCCCGATCGCGGTCACGACGCCCTGCGAGACGACCGACGAGCCGACCCTGCAGCTCATGTAGGTGGCGTCGAGCCACAGGTAGCAGCACGGCGTGCCCGACAGGTCGCGGCGGCGGAACTCCGCCACCTCGGCGTCGAGGTCGGAGCAGAGGCTCGAGACCTCCGAGCTCGACAGCGAGGATATGCCCAGCTTGGACGCCACGCGCTCGACCTTGCGGGTGGACACGCCGCACACGTACATCTCCTGCACGATGGCGGCCACCGAGGTGTCGACGCGCGACCATCGCGCGAGCATGCCCTCGGGGTAGTAGGTGCCGTGCCTGAGCTTGGGTATCTCGAGCTCCACGTCGCCCACGGCGGTCTTGAGCGACCTGGGGCGGTAGCCGTTGCGGCTGTTCTCCCTGCCGTCGCTGCGCTCGTTGCGGCCCGCGCCGCACATCTGCTGGGCCTCGGAGTCCATCAGCGCGTTCATCACGCCGCCCAGCACCCTGCACGCGAACTCGCGCGCGTCGCCGCACTCCTGCCAAAGCCTCGCCGCCTCGAGGGCCTCGTCGCGGCCGAGGCGCAGTACACTCTCTTCTTGGGGCATCGCCTTTCCTTCCATTCGTCACCTTCATTACTCCAACGACGAATTCTAGGCGGTGTCCCCTCCCTTTCAAGAAAGGGAAGAGGCGGGGCATGCCCCGCCTCTTACACCACATCTCTGCGCGCTACCGTCGAAATGGCGATGAATACACGATTTTGATCTGACTGTTAGTCCTTATAATGGACATATGTTGCGTAACCTAAGCAAACACTATCTGTTTATATGTTGCAAGCAAAGTAGCAGTACTCATTTTTGCCATTATTTGGCCACGGCCTTTGTGACAGACGTGCTGGCGGGTTCGAATCCCATGCGCTGGGCCCAAAAAAGAAGGCTCTGTTAGACCAGAATAGACATCTTGCCCAATCATCTTTTTGTAATTGCAAAATATTCGCCCCTTTGCTGAATTAAAACCGGCAAAGGGGCAATACGCTCAGGCTTGAAAAAGTTAATCGTTAGGACTCTGTCGTTTCATCCCACTCGTCATCCGCATGCAAGATGGCATCAAGTTCGTTTTCGACGTCGGAAACGCCAATATAGGCCTTCGCGATATTCTCTCGTGCATTTCGCACCTTTAAGGCAATCTCCTTCTGCTTCTCTATGGGAGGGTAATAGACGAGCACCTTCCCAAAGTCAGAAGACTGCGTTCTCCTTCGATTGCTGTGGCCGGTGTTGATGGCGCGGAATGCCTTTTGGAATCGGCGGCTTCTCAGGAGTATCGACAGGAACTCCGGATCGATGACGTTTGGGTCTTTGACCCGCAAGATCGGATACTCTTGCGTTACAAGGGCATGGTCGAATTCCTCGGTGACGAAGCATACGACCCCCTTCCAAAGATCGATTCCGGAATAGACGATGTCGGAGGTTCTCACCTCGAACCAGTCGCTGCTTGAGTCGTAGAAATACATCCCTCGCCATTCGGGAGGGTTGTTTCCGACGCCTGGTTCCCTAAGCCTTGCAACGCCAGTTTGGGAAAGAGTTAAGACCTTGTATTCCTTCATCGGATCTTCCCCGAAGTCCACGTTCCTTCTCATCCGCTTCACAAGGTTCATCATGGGAGCAGATGACCAGCCCTGCGGCACGTAGTCGCCCTTATGGGCCATGTAGACATGGTATTTAGGGTCCACCCTATGACTCGAATGGCTTTTCCATACTGACGAAGCCCTCTCGACTACACATCTCGGGTCGGAAACTGCCCCGTTTTCTTCCCAGACATTCCACTCTCCCAATATCGAGCCAGTCTGGTCGTTTGAGAGATAGCCGTTCTCGTCGGCGACATAGAGGTCGTTTCGAGGGTCAGGCCGACCAGATGGCGTGTATCCGATATGGGATGCCTCTCCAAAAAAGATGTTATAGTCCAGCCCGCTGTCCGCGAGCGCGGCCGCAATATCTCCTTCACAGGCTTCCAGCTGATTGTTCAATCTAGCCGATTCCAGGTCGGAAAACTTTTCAAAAATCAATATCGAAGTCTTGTTCGTGGCGCCTGACCTGCGAAAAGCAAAGTCTGGAAGGGAGATTACGGACAGTATCCTCCCCGATTTAAAGAGCCATTCACGAAGGGCTGGACAATTTGATTGAGGCCCGCTGTTGTTGAGAACACCATCGGGCAGGACCATGCCGAGTCTGCCTCCTGGCTTGAGCCAAGAAACGCTTTTCTCCAGGATGATTTGCTCTGACTGTATTGAGTGCTTTCCGCGGCCCAGGACGTAGTCATCTAGGCTTGCGCCGTCAAGCTGATCTTCATCTCCATTTGCTACCTTGGTTCCGAAGGGCGGATTGCCCACAATCAGGTCAAACTGGCGATCCTTCTGGAGTCTCGGCTTGCTCAGGTTCGGGCTGAGGCAGCTCTTGTCGGCCTCGATATTCGTGTGCCCATCGTGGTGCAGGAGCAAGCTGATTTTGCAGATTCTAGCCAGAGTCGGGTGAATCTCGATTCCGTAAACGTTCTGCGCGGCAAAATCGGATTTGATTCTCGCGAGGTTTCCCTGCCCGGCAAAGCCCGCATCGGTATCGTTCCATACTTGAAGGAGGGTTTCGAGCAAAAAGCCTCCCGAGCCGCAAGTCGGATCTAGAACGTAATCTTCGCTTGTGGGATTGAGCATCCCGACTGTGAACCTCGCTATCTGTCTCATAGTGAAATACTGCCCGA
This sequence comes from Collinsella aerofaciens, assembly GCF_963360655.1. Lineage (NCBI taxonomy): Bacteria > Bacillati > Actinomycetota > Coriobacteriia > Coriobacteriales > Coriobacteriaceae > Collinsella > Collinsella aerofaciens. Next base: position 614,611 of record NZ_OY725717.1, on the reverse strand, counting down.
GGCTTCCGCGGAAGACCGATCCGAAGAAGTCCTCGAAGGCCGTTCCGATGACGTCGGAATCTGTATCGATGAACGAAATCTCCTGAATGACGCGAACGACCTGGGCGACCTTGCTGTCTGGAAGCTCGATTTTTTCATCACGCGGGAAAATGGCCTGATCTTGCTCTTTGGCATCGCTGAATAGCTTGTGGACCCTCGTGGCGATAGCCGAGTCGGACTCGTTGATGCCCGCTTGGAACGAGCGGGGATGGCCGTTTCGCGTGTAGCGCTCGTCGCGAACTTTGGCGAACATCAGCTTGCTCCACTCATCGAAAGCCGATAGCGGATCGCGTTTTCCTCCGGCCCAAATGATGGAGTGCGCGCGCCTAATGGCGATGCTGATATCGAAGGCGCTCGCCGGCTTAATATCCATTTCCGTGCCTGCGTGAAGCGGATACACCATATCCTGAGAGTAGTTCCTCGGAAGAAGTTCTCTATCGCCCAGCTTATTTCTCCTGCGCTCCCTAGCGCCGAAGCCTTCGAGCTGCCAGACGCACGACTCGTCGCCGTAGTCCTTCATGGTGTATTTTGCGCCCAGCGCGATACCGTTGGCGAAGGCCTGCGCTTCCCCTTCCGCCTTTTCAGCCGGAGTCGCGGCCTCTTTCTTGTTCTCGACAACTAGCCAGGGCTTCGTGCATCTGTCGTCTTCGTAGAGCACGATATCCGCGAAATCGTTGTGCGAGCCCTCAACCTCGGTATCGATCTTTCGCGAATCATATCCTTTCGACAGGACCAGAAACGCTATGGTGTCGGCCCTGACTTTTTCCTCGGGATCGCTGATCTGATAGCTTTTCGTCCTGCGAAAGGAATACTTTATCTGAGTGCCGTCCAGCGAGAAGAGCCCTCGCATGATTGCGCTTTTCGACAGCTCCGACAATCCGAGCGCAGAGGCCAATGTCAGCTGCGTTTCAAGTTGATTTGCCAACTATCTCACCGTTTTTCCGTCAGATGCCGGTGTCTTGACCTTCATCTCGAACGGCATCCCGCCCTCGCGGACGAGCGCCTTGAGGAATGCATTGACGGCGGTGGACATGGACAAGCCAAGCTCGTCAAGGATGACGGTGGCCTCTTTTTTGACCTCTGGTTCGATGCGAATCGTCGTGGCCGGTATGTTCGACGGCATGGTTGTACCTTTCCTCGTATATCACGGTGCAACCATTTTATCGTCTCTATGCGGCGGATGCGACCCAGTAGTCCATATAGGGCGGCAGGACGTTGAACATGTCGCGGATACGGGTCGCGCAGGTGCCGTTGGCTAGCTGGCGGGCGACCGTGGACTCCGCGGTACGGGAGTCGGCCGCCATGAAGGTGCGGCACCAGCGGAACCAATCGAGGTAGGCGCCGAGGTGCTTGGTGGACACGCCCTTGAAGCGCACCATGAACGAATCGAGGAGCGAGTGGACGGTGTTGATTCGGTTGATGGTGCCCTCCGAGCGGTCCTTGGAGTCGTAGGACTCATGAGAGGCGACCTTCAGGTCGTGCAGCACGTCGACATATGCGGTCGCCTTGTCCGTGGCGACGACCGCGCCCGCGCCGATACGGTCGCGAAGGGCCACCGCCGCGCGCTTGCGCGAGACTACGCCGCGCCCCGAGACCTCGAAGAAGGTGGCGTTCGTGTCGCTGATGCCCGTCATGACGCAGATCTGCTCGCGGGAGAGGCCGCGCCTGCGGACCTGCTTGCCGCGGTGGCGAGCCTTCCTCGGCAGGGTGAAGGAACCCTTGGAATGGTTGCCCTTGAAGGACTCGGGGAAGTACGTCTCGTCGAGCTCGCAGGCCTGCCCCTGCCCGACGTGGAACTCGGGAGAATATTCCTTCAGGCACTCGATGAGTCTGTGGCGCATGGTGTATGCGGTCTTGAGGCAGACACCGCATCGGTCGGCGCACTCGCGGAGCGGAAGCATGAGGACGAAGCACTCGGCATAGGCCATCCAGGTCTCGCGTGGCAGCTTGCTCGTGCCGAGGATCCGATTGGTGGAGGCGGAGAACGTCCTGCCGCAGTCGCGGCAGAGATAGCGTTGCTCGCCGTTCCTGGACTTGCCCTTCTTGACGATAGCGACCGAGCCGCAACGGGGGCAGCGCTCTACATCGTAGCCGTCTCCCGCCGCATCGTCGAACATGGCGGCGCGGATGATGTCGCGCACCGACTCGATTGCGCGGCGGCGCTCGGACTTGCTGAGCTTTGCCATGTTCTTCTTGAGGATGATGACCAGATCCTCGGCGTTCATACATGCTCCAATGCCGTGGTTAACAATTTCATTATACCACTGTGGCATCACCTATATGTCAATTCTGGTCTAACAGAGCCAAAAAGAAAGGCTCCCATTGCTGGGAGCCTATCAAATCAGTGGTGGGCGATGAGGGATGTCCGCGTGCGGCTCCGCCGCCCGCATCCGCTTCGTCGCTTCGCTCCTCGCGTGCTGCGCTGGAAAACGCTTCGCGTTTCCTCAGCTCCGCACCCTTGCGGGTTCGAATCCCATGAAATGGGCCCAAACAAAAACGGTCCCCTTTCGAGGACCGTTTCCAATTCAATGGTGGGCGATGAGGGATTCGAACCCCCAGCCTTGTGCGTGTAAAGCACCTGCGCTAACCGTTGCGCCAATCGCCCGTGCGGAGAGAGTATAGCAAAACAATCGCCTCATTCACCTCATATCCATTAAAGGTAACTCGCGCGTGTCACAGCGGAGCTGATTCAGTTGAGATTGCCTGAACATTCCGCCCCTCTTTACGCCCTCGGGTATACTCAAAAGCTACTGATTCGATTTGATGCCCAGCAACAGCAGAGGGGATAGTATATGTGCGGTTTTGTCGGTTTTGTCGGTGGGACGGATAACCAATCCGAGGTGCTCACCAAGATGATGGACCGCATCGTCCATCGCGGTCCCGACATGGGCGGTCAGTTTATCGACGGCCGCGTTGCCCTCGGCTTCCGCCGCCTGTCGATCCTCGACCTGACCGAGGCCGGCGCTCAGCCCATGGCCAATGAGGACGGCAGCGTCGTCATTGTCTTCAACGGCGAGATCTACAACTTCCAAGAACTCCGTTCCGAGCTCGAGGCCAAGGGCTACAAGTTCCACTGCGGCGCCGACACCGAGAGCCTCCTGCACGGCTACGAGGAGTGGGGCGAGGCCGTACTCGATCGTCTGCGCGGTATGTACGCCTTCGTCATCTGGGACAAAAAGAAGAACAAGCTTTTTGGCGCCCGCGACATCTTTGGCATCAAGCCGCTCTACTACTATCCCATGGCCGATGCGGGCGACGGCGCTCCGGGCGTGCTCTTTGGTTCCGAGATCAAGAGCTTCCTGGACTACCCGCACTTCCACAAGGCGGTCAACAAAAAGGCTCTGCGTCCGTACATGACGCTGCAGTATTCGGCGACTGAGGAGACCTTCTTCGAGGGTGTCTACAAGCTGCCGCCGGCGCACTACTTTACCGTCGATATCCCGACCGGCAAGATGAACATCGAGCGCTACTGGGATTGCGATTACTCTGCCGTCGAGAAGCCGTTCGAAGAGTATGTCGATGAGCTGGACGAGGTCGTGCACGAGAGTGTCGAGGCCCATCGCATCGCCGACGTCAAGGTCGCGTCGTTCCTCTCCGGTGGCGTCGACTCCAGCTACATCGCCGCTTGCCTCATGCCCGACAGGACCTTCTCGGTGGGCTTTGACTACAAGAACTTCAACGAGACCAACTACGCCAAGGAACTTTCCGATAAGCTCGGCGTCGAGAACGTTCGCAAGATGATTACCGCCGACGAGTTCTTCGGTGCGCTCGAGGACATCCAGTATCACATGGACGAGCCGCAGTCCAACCTGTCTTCCGTGCCGCTGTGGTTCTTGGCCGAGATGGCCCGCAAGGACGTTACCGTCGTGCTTTCGGGCGAAGGCGCCGACGAGCTCTTTGGCGGCTACGCCTACTACGAGGACACGGTCCCGGTGCGCAAGTACAAAAAGATGGTGCCGCTGCCCATCCGTCGCGCGCTCGGTAACCTGGCGCTGCATATGCCGTACTTCAAGGGACATAACTTCCTGGTCAAGGGTGCCGAGATCCCCGAGAAGTCGTTCCTGGGACAGGCTCTGGTATGGCCGGAGCGCGAGGTCGACGGCGTGCTCAAGCCCGAGTACAACACCGGCGATGGCGCCTTTGAGCTCGCTGCACCCATCTACGCACGCGTGAAGGGTCAGCCCGAACTGGTCAAGAAGCAGTACCTGGACATGAACATGTGGCTCCCGGGCGACATTCTGCTCAAGGCCGACAAGATGTGCATGGCGCACTCGCTGGAGCTGCGCGTGCCCTTCCTGGACCGCAAAGTCATGGAGTTCGCCGAGCACATTCCCGATCGCTACCGCATCAACGAGAACGGCAACAAGCAGGTACTCCGCCACGCTGCCAACAAGTCGCTGCCCGATGAGTGGGCCACCCGTCCCAAGGTGGGCTTCCCGGTGCCGATTGTCTACTGGCTGCGCGAGCAAAAGTGGTACGACTATGTCAAGGAGTACTTCACCGCGCCGTGGGCAAGCGAGTTCTTCAATACCGACGAGCTCATGCACCTGCTCGATCTGCACTTTGCGGGCAAGGGCGATTTCCAGCGCAAGATCTATACGCCGCTCGTGTTCCTAGTGTGGTACAAGCGCTTCTTTATCGACGAGGACCAGCCCGCTGTTCAGGCTGCCTAGCCTCGGCTTACGAACGCCTGCGCGTAACGGCTCCTCCGGGAGCCGTTTTTGCGTGGGTGCGTTTCAGTTACTATAAAACCGTCCCTGCCAAATGGCTGAGAAAGGTGAAAGATGCACCATTCGGATTCCGCGACCGTGACCACGGTCGATACGCTTGCCAAGCTGCTCGATGTGTGCGGCGAGCTGCGCGCATCAGAGCAGGTTGACGGGCGTGCCGTGACCGGCTGCTCGTTTGATTCGCGCGCGGTCTCGGCAGGTGACGTGTTCTTCTGCAAAGGTGCTGCCTTTAAGCCCGCGTTTTTGAGCATGGCGCTCGATGCGGGCGCCGTCGCATTTGTGTGCGAGGAGCCGCTGGTCGAGTCTCTGGAGCCGCTGGCGCAGGAGAGCGGTGCTGCGATGCTGGTTGTTGATAGCGTGCGCACGGCCATGGCCCTGCTGCCGCCGGAGGTCTACAACCGCCCCGACCACGACGTTAAGATCGTGGGGATCACCGGTACCAAGGGAAAGACCACGGCCGCTTTTATGCTCCAGTCCATCATCAAAGCAGCGGGCGAGTCCTGCGGCATGATCGGCTCGGTGAGTACCGACGATGGCATCGAGTGCTATGAGAGCACCAATACTACGCCCGAGGCCCCCGAGGTCTGGCGCCATATCGCCAACTGCCGCACGTCCGGTCGCCAGTCCATGGTCATGGAGGTCTCGAGCCAGGCGCTCAAGTACCAACGCGTCGAGAATCTGCCGTTTGACGTGGCGTGCTTCCTCAACATCGGCCGCGACCACATCTCGCCGATCGAACACCCCACGTTTGAGGATTATTTTGAGAGCAAGCTCAGGATTTTTGACCAGGCAAAGACCGCCGTGGTGAATCTGGGCACCGAAGAGGTCGACCGTGTGCTGGAGGCAGCGTCGACGGCCGAGCGCTTGGTGACCGTTGGCGTCGAGCATCCCGAGGCAAGCCTGTGGGCGAGCGACGTACGCATGGTCGGCTTTAGCATCGAGTTCAACTTGCATGGCCTGTGTGCCGACGAGTCCGAGGCGGGGGAGAAGGTCCTGCTGGGTATCGCGGGAGACTTTAACGTGGAAAACGCGCTGGTCGCTATCGCCGCTGCGCGCGAGATCGGCATCGGTATCGAGGCTATCAAGAAGGGCCTCTCCAAACTGCGTGTGCCGGGCCGTATGGAGGTCGTGGAGTCGAAGGACGGCCGCGTGATTTGTGTCGTCGACTACGCGCACAACCAGCTTTCGTTCCGTTCGCTTTTCTCGTCGGTCAAGCGCGCGTTTCCCGCTAGCCCCGTCATTGCGCTGTTTGGCGCTGCCGGCGGCAAGGCGCAGGAGCGCCGCGAGCAGCTTCCGCGCGAGGCCGCACCGTATTCCGACCTGATGATCTTTGCCAACGAGGATCCAGCTCACGAGGACCCGATGAAGGTCTGTCGCGAGCTTGCCGAGCATGTTCCCGACGATACGCCGAACAAGATCATCCTCGACCGCGAAGCCGCTGTGCATGCGGCGTTCAAGGCGGCGCGCGAGGAGTACGTCAACCCCGATGCTCCCACCATTGTCTTGCTGCTGGCAAAGGGTGACGAGGAGCTCATGCACGTGGGCGACGAGTTCGTGCCCATCGAGAGCGACCTTTCGCTGGCCAATCGCCTGATCGATGTTACCCAGTTTGACTAATGAACCATGATGGCGGCGGCGCCCTGAGTGCGCTGTCGCCATAAGCGTGTTCCCTCAATCAAAACATGCCGTCCAAGTCCAAACCCTTCTACGTAAACGGAGTAACCATGTCCCACAATACCCTGCCGACCGTCGCTGAGCTTTCGGGCGAGATGCGCGAGCGCTTGGCCAAGGTCAAGTACGTCTTTACCGACCTGGATGCCACGATGCTCGCACCCGGCTCGTGCGTGCTGCGCGACAACGACGGCAACCCCTCGACCAAACTCGTCGAGGCCGTCGTGGCGCTCGCTCGCGCTGGTATTCAGGTGGTTCCCACCTCGGGCCGCAACCGTACCATGATCCACGAGGACGCGCGCGTGCTCGGCCTCAACTCCTACATCGGCGAGATGGGCGGCCTGGTCATGTACGACCTCAAAGCCAACGATTGGGAGTATCTGACCGGCGACATGCCCTACGACCCCTCTTGCGGCCTCACGCCGCACCAGGTGATCGAGCAGACCGGCGTGTGCGAGAAGATCCTTGCCCGCTGGCCGCACAAGATCGAGTACCACAACGACATGTCGACCGGCTACAAGTACCGTGAGGTCACCGTCGGCATGCGCGGCGATGTGCCCGACGATGAGGTCCAGGCCATCCTGGACGAGGCCGGCTGCGGTCTGATCTGGGCTTGCAACGGTCACCTGACGCATCTGTCCAAGCCGACGACGCTCGAGCTCGATCGCGTCGAGGACGGTCGCGCATTCAACATCAATCCCGCCGGCCTCAACAAGGGCGTTGCCATTGCGCGCTTCTGCGAGCACCTGGGTATCGAGCGCGAGGAGACGCTCGCGCTCGGCGATTCCGAGTCCGATTTCTACATGGCCGATCACGTGGGCACGTTCTGCCTGGTCGAGAATGGCCTGACGAGCGCCGGCGCGCCCGAGTTCCTGGCTGCCTGCGAGAACGCTTTCGTTACGCGCGGCAAAATTGTCGACGGTTGGGCGGCGACGGCAGAGCTGCTGGTCGCGGCGCGTTCGTAGCGCGGCGTCGCCGCACTTGGACATGTCTTTTCGAGAGAGACTGGTGAGGTAATGTCCGATATCGAGAATCCGGCAGGCGACACGCGCCCGATTGGCGTGTTCGATTCTGGTTTGGGCGGTCTGACGGTTGCGCGCGCGATTGCGACGGCGCTGCCGCACGAGTCCGTCTACTACTTTGGCGACACCAAGCGCTGCCCCTACGGCACGCGCACCGAGGATGAAGTGCGCTCGTTTGCGCTGCAGGCGGGCCGTTGGCTTTCGAAGCACGACGTCAAGATTATGGTCATCGCCTGCAACACGGCGACCGCTGCGGCCTTGCGTTTGGCTCAGCAGGTGCTCGACGTTCCCGTGATCGGCGTGATCGCGCCGGGTGCCCGTGCAGCAATCAACAGCACGCGTACGCGTCGCGTGGGCGTGCTCGCTACCAACCTCACCATTCGCTCGGGCGCCTACACGCGCGCCATTCAGGATCTAGATGCCGGCGTCGATGTATACGGCTGTCCTGCCTCGAGCTTTGTCGAGGTTGTCGAACACGAGCTCGCCTCGGGTGCACATCTGCAGGAACAGTGGCTTGAGAACGAGGACATCTTCGATACGCCTGCCGTGCGTGCGCTGGTGGGTGCCACGGTTGAGCCGCTGCGCGACCACGGTATCGATACCGTGGTGCTCGGCTGTACGCATTTCCCGCTGTTGGTGGGACCTATCCGCCATGCGCTGGGGCCTGGGGTGCGCGTCGTGAGTTCCGCCGAGGAGACCACGCGCGAGCTGACCGATATCCTCACGCGCCGCGAGCAGCTGGCGGGCGACGCCGCCGAGCCGCAGCATCGTTTTGCCACGACGGCTGATAACATTGCCGAGTTTGCGGTGGCGGGCAGCTTTATCTTTGGTCAGCCGCTCAAGAGCATTGAGCATATCGATATCGACGAACTGAAATAGATATAGGGTCGCCGACCAAAGGCTCACGTTCACCTTTTGCCGAAAGGATTTTTCCATGGAGTATATGCAGGTCAACCGCGCCAACGGCCGCGCCGCCGATGAGCTGCGCCCCATCAAACTGACTCGCGGCGTCATGAAGCACGCCCACGGCTCGTGTTTGGCCGAGTTCGGTGACACGCGCGTGCTGTGCGCCGCCACTATCGAGGAGGGCGTGCCGGGCTGGCGAAAGGGAGCTAAGGCCGGCTGGGTGACCGCGGAATACGCCATGCTGCCGGCGTCGACCGGCAAGCGCTGCAAGCGCGAACACGCCAACCGCAAGGGTCGCTCCATGGAGATCGAGCGCCTCATTGGCCGCAGCCTGCGTACCGTCGTCAACATGAAGGCGCTCGGCGAGTACACCGTCACCGTCGACTGCGATGTGATTCAGGCCGATGGCGGCACGCGTACAGCGAGCATCACCGGCGCCTGGGTGGCGCTGCACGACGCCCTCGCCATGTGGGTCGAGGCGGGCAAGATCGAACGCATCCCGCTTATCGGCCAGGTGGCTGCCATCTCCATGGGCGTTGTCGACGGCAATACTCTGCTTGACCTCGATTATTCGGAGGACAGCCATGCCGAGGTCGACATGAACCTCGTCGCCACCGACACCGGCGAGATGATCGAGCTCCAGGGCACCGGCGAGCAGGCGCCCTTTGACCGCAAACGCCTCAACGCCCTGCTCGACCTGGGCGACAAGGGTATCGCCGAGCTCATCGAGCTTCAGCGCCAAGCCATCGCCTAACCTGCCAAAAGGGACGGGTTTATTTTGGTAGGTTTTATCTGCGGAGACGTCTAGACACAAGACTGCCGTTGATTGAGAGGGGAGAGGCAGAGGCCCTCGTCGCCCTCGGCGCGGCATTGCTATAGAGACAAGGAGGCCACTCATGGCACTTGAGAAGATCGACATTGACACTCTCGACCCGGCGGCGACCATCGTCGTGGCAACGGGCAACGCCCATAAGCTCACCGAGATCGAGGCCATTTTGGGCAAGGTCATGCCCGAGGTGCGCTTTGTGGCGCTCGGCCAGCTGGGCGATTTTGAGGACCCCGAGGAAAACGGCACGACGTTTTTGGAGAACGCCATCATCAAGGCGCAGGCTGCGGTTGAGGAGACGGGGCTTATGGCCATCGCCGACGATTCCGGCCTGGTCGTCGACGCGCTGGACGGCGAGCCCGGTGTGTATAGTGCGCGCTATGCGGGCGTGCACGGCGACGATGCCGCCAACAATGCAAAGCTGCTCGTTAACCTGGAAGGCGTGGCGGACGAGGATCGCACCGCGCGCTTTATGAGCGTCGTTGCGCTCATCGACACGGATGGTCTGGTTACCTATGGCGAGGGCGCCTGCGAGGGCGTTATCGCGCACGAGGGCCGCGGCGACCATGGTTTTGGCTACGACCCGCTGTTCCTGCCGGTCGACACGCCGGGCAAGACCATGGCCGAGCTGACGGCGGACGAGAAGAACGCCATCAGCCATCGTTTCCACGCGCTCGAGCATCTGTCCGCCAAGCTGACGGGCGAGGAGTAGACCGTGCGTGCGGTGGTGCAGCGCGTGCTCAACGCCGGCGTGACGGTCGACGGCGAGTGCGTGGGCCGCATTGGACGCGGCTACCTGGTGCTGCTGGGTGTGGGCCATGGCGATACGCGTGCCGAGGCCGACAAGCTGTGGGGCAAGCTCCGCGGGCTGCGTATCAACGAGGACGAGAACGGCAAGACCAACCTGGCACTTGCCGATGTCGACGGCGAGGTGCTCGTGGTGTCGCAGTTCACGCTGTTTGCCGACTGCCGCCACGGCCGCCGTCCGTCGTTTACGGATGCCGGCGCCCCCGATGTCGCCAACGAGCTCTACGAGTACTTCTTGACGCTTGTGCGCGAGGACGTCGAGCAAGTAGCACATGGCATCTTCGGCGCCGATATGAAAGTCGATCTTGTCAACGACGGTCCGTTCACCATCGTCTTGGACACCGATAGTCTGTAAGTAGTCAATTTGGGACCGGGCTTTTTAAGCTACTTGCGTATGACGGCAGCAGGGTGCTATAGTATTAGAGTTTTGTCTATCTTAGGGGTATTATCCCCTTTTTGAATTGCACCTTCTGGAGGCCCTGTTCATGGAAGAGATGGAAGTCAATCACGTCGACGACATCCACGAGAAGCTGACCGATATGGTGGGCGATCGCGTTAAGGTGAAGGCCAACATGGGCCGCACCCGCGTCGTCGAGCGCATGGGCACCATCAAGAGCGTGCACCCCGCCGTCTTTATCGTCGAGGTTGACGAGCGTCGTGGCCGCAAGTCGCGTCAGTCCTACCAGTACATCGATGTCCTCACCGGTCAGGTCGAGCTGTTCGACCCCGAGAGCGGCGAGCACATTTTTACCCCGCTCGGCAATCAGCTCGAGGAGCACTAGCGGTGACCGATTGGTCCCTGACCCTTTCCGCGCCGGCAAAGATTAACCTCTACCTGGGGGTTCATACCGAGCGCGATGACCGCGGCTACCACAGGGTCGATTCCCTGATGGCAGCCGTCAGTCTTTCCGATACCGTGACGGTCACGCCGGCGCAGGCGCTGACTGTCCAGACGGTTCCAGCATCAGATTTTCCCATGCAAAAGAATACGGCGTATCGGGCTGCGATTGCTATGGCCGAGCATTATGGTCGCGAGGCAAACATCTGCGTGACGATTGAGAAGCGCATTCCATTGTGCGCCGGCTTGGGCGGCCCCTCGACGGATGCGGCCGCGGTCATTGTCGCCTTGGCGGAGCTCTGGGGAATTGATCGCACCGACCCCGTGCTCGACGACATCGCGCGCGGCATTGGTGCTGACGTCCCGTTCTTTTTGCACGCGAGCCCTGCGTTCTACGTAGGTGGGGGAGACGTGCTGGCAACTGAGTACCCCGCGCTGCCCGCAACGCCCGTCGTGTTGGTCAAGCCGCGCGAGGCAAGTGTTTCGACAATTGAAGCCTATCGACGTTTTGACGAGGCCCCGGTGCCTGCGGACGAGCCCGGCGCGATAGCTTCTGCCTTGCGTGCTGGTGATGCCGAGACGGCATATGCACTCATCCATAACAACTTGGGTGTCATTTCCGCACAGATGGAGCCGCAGATTCAAACGGTTCTCGATTGGCTGCGTAAACAGGACGGCACCGTTGCTGTAGATGTGTGCGGATCGGGTGCCTGCTCGTTTGCCATTTGCGGCACCGCCGCCATGGCCGAAAGGCTTGCCGACGCTGCCCAGCAAAACGGCTGGTGGTCCTGCGCGACGCAGTTCATTCCCAACACGGTTCGCGTCGAAGTGCCAAAGAAGTAAAAATTTCTCTAGCACACGACGGAAATCTTTGTTACTATAGTCGAGCTAACGGGTTGTGGCTCAGTTTGGTAGAGCACTGCGTTCGGGACGCAGGGGTCGCTGGTTCAAATCCAGTCAACCCGACCAGAGCATGAGGAGGGACCGCTTCTTGCGGTCCCTTTTTTTAGCTATTGTTGTGATACCGCGATACCCGCGGTATACTCATTCGAGCTTGTCTCGCTGTATTGTGGAGGTCTACATGTTTGGACTGAGGGCTCCTGAGCTCATCATTATTCTCGTCGTTGTCCTGATTATCTTCGGGCCCAAGAACCTGCCGAAGCTCGGCAAGTCCCTCGGCTCTACCGTCAAGAATATCCGCGAGGGTATGGAGGGCGACGATAAGGCCGAGACCAAGCAGGCCGAGGAGGTCGTGGTCGAGCAGTCCGAGGAGGACAAGGAGATCGCTGAGCTCGAGGCCAAGCTCGCTGCTGCCAAGAAGAAGCAGGCAGAGGACAGCGACGCGGACGCAGAGTAGTCCCATCCCTTTGGGGTGAGCACCTGACCGGCTTGCCCGCAGGCTAGCCGGTCTTTTTCGTTTTGTTGACAGTTGATTGTTTGATCAGAGTTGGGGAGATATCCGTATGGACGCAAGCCAGATCGTACTGACCGCTGAGGGCCGCCAGAAGCTCGTCGAGGAGCTCGCTTGGCGTGAGGGCGATTACGCCAAGGAGATCGTCGAGGACATCAAGGAAGCCCGCGCGTTCGGCGACCTTTCGGAGAACTCCGAGTACGACGCCGCTAAGGACAAGCAGGCCCAGAACGCCGCTCGTATTGCCGAGATCCAGGCCATCCTCGCCAACGCTCAGGTTGCTGCCACCACGGGCGACCTGACCGTCTCCATCGGTTCCACCGTTTCGCTGATTGATCCCAACGGCGAGGTCATGGAAGTCACGCTCGTCGGTACCACCGAGACCAACTCGCTCGAGCACAAGATCTCCAACGAGTCTCCGGTCGGCCACGCCATCATCGGTCACGGCGAGGGCGACTCCGTCGAGGTCGTTACGCCTTCCGGCAAGACTCGCGTCTACACCATCGCCAAGATCGCACGCTAGACCACGGTCCCGCGTAAAGGTATGTTTTCGCTCCCTGGGACCGAATCCTGGGGAGCGTTTTAGTTTGAGGAGCTAACTTATGGCAGAGAACCAGAACGCCGCCGATCAGGCATCGACGCTCAACGACGAGCGCGCCACCCGCCTGGCCAAGCGCGCCGCCCTGTTCGAGGCGGGCCAGAACCCCTATCCCGAGCACTCTGAGCTTGAGGACTACGTCGCCGATATCGAGACTAAGTACGCCGATCTTGCCGATGGCGAGGACACCGAGGACGTCGTGAAGATCGCCGGCCGTGTGGTCGCCAAGCGCGGTCAGGGCAAGATCATGTTCATCGTCGTGCGCGATGCGACTGCCGAGATTCAGCTGTTCTGCCGCATCAACGACATGGACGAGGCTGCCTGGAGTACGCTCAAGGCCCTCGACCTGGGCGACATCCTGGGCGTGACCGGCGTGGTCGTGCGCACCCAGCGTGGCCAGCTTTCCGTTGCCCCTAAGAGCGCGACCCTGCTTGCCAAGGCCGTTCGTCCGCTGCCCGAGAAGTTCCACGGTCTTTCCGATAAGGAGACCCGCTATCGCCAGCGCTATGTCGACCTGATCGCCAACGACGACGTTCGCGAGACCTTCCGTAAGCGTTCGCAGATTCTCTCCACCTTCCGTCGCTTTATGGAGTCCGACGGCTACATGGAGGTCGAGACCCCCATTCTGCAGACCATCCAAGGCGGCGCTACTGCCAAGCCGTTCATTACCCACTTCAACGCGCTCGATCAGGAGTGCTACCTGCGTATTGCCACCGAGCTGCACCTCAAGCGCTGCATCGTCGGTGGTTTTGAGCGCGTGTTCGAGATCGGCCGCATCTTCCGTAACGAGGGCATGGACCTTACCCACAACCCCGAGTTCACCACGATGGAGGCCTACCGTGCCTTCTCAGACCTCGAGGGCATGAAGGCGCTCGCCCAGGGTGTCATTAAGGCGGCTAACAAGGCCATCGGCAACCCCGAGGTCATCGAGTACCAGGGCCAGACCATCGACCTTTCTGGTGAGTGGGCCAGCCGTCCCATGACCGACATCGTCTCCGACGTGCTCGGCAAGCAGGTCACCATCGACACGCCGGTCGAGGAGCTTGCTGCCGCCGCGCGCGAGAAGGGCCTGGAGATCAAGCCCGAGTGGACTGCTGGCAAGATCATCGCCGAGATTTACGATGAGCTGGGCGAGGACACCATCGTCAACCCGACGTTCGTGTGCGATTACCCCATCGAGGTCAGCCCGCTTGCCAAGCGTTTTGAGGACGACCCGCGCCTGACGCACCGCTTTGAGCTGGTTATTGCCGGTCACGAGTACGCCAACGCGTTCTCCGAGCTCAACGACCCGGTCGACCAGGCCGAGCGCTTTGCCGCCCAGATGGCCGAGAAGGCCGGCGGTGACGACGAGGCCATGGAGTATGACGAGGATTACGTGCGCGCCCTCGAGTACGGTATGCCTCCCGCGGGCGGCATCGGCATCGGTATCGACCGCGTGGTCATGCTGCTCACCAACCAGGCTTCTATCCGCGACGTGCTGCTGTTCCCGCACATGAAGCCCGAGAAGGGTTTCCAGTCCGGTGCCGCTGCCGCCAAGGCTGCCGAGGCCGGCAACGCCGCGAGCCCGTTCGTTAAGCCGCTTAAGCCCACGCTCGATTACTCCAAGATCGCCGTTGAGCCGCTGTTTGAGGAGTTCGTCGACTTTGATACCTTCTCCAAGAGCGACTTCCGCGCTGTGAAGGTCAAGGCATGCGAGGCCGTCAAGAAGTCCAAGAAGCTGCTGAACTTTACGCTCGACGACGGCACCGGCACCGACCGCACCA
>NZ_OY725716.1 GCF_963360655.1 Collinsella aerofaciens | reverse complement strand
ACTTGCGCATTCAGCGAAATGCAGGGTATGGACGGCCGGTCCAGGTCCAGCCCCGTAATCCGGCATAGTTTTGAAATGGTTCTTGTCAATCAGCATTAACTATTGCGTGGATTTGACCGAAAACGTTTATCAAGACAATTTCGCAGGCATGTGGAGTGGGAACTTTAGCTAAAAGAAGCCGGGCTATTTGCCCGGCTTCTTGATTCTCTGGTGGGCCCTCCGGGATTCGAACCCAGAACCCAGGGATTATGAGTCCCCTGCGCTAACCGTTGCGCCAAGAGCCCTTATAAAATGGCGCGTGCAATAGAGGCCAATAGAACAGGCCACCCATCTTGAACCACGTCGTGAAATACTACCATGCGATCGATGCTCATTCAACGCACGATCTTTCTCGTGGTCTTCGAGCGAAGTAGTATTTGACTG
>NZ_OY725715.1 GCF_963360655.1 Collinsella aerofaciens | reverse complement strand
CCGCCGCGATGCCGACGGCCGGCCCGTCTGGCAGGCCGACTACGCCGAGTTCATGGGCGTCGTCGGCTTCCGCACCAGGTTGTGCAGGCCGCGCCACCCCTATACGAAGGGCAAGGTGGAGAGGCTCGTCCGCTTCGTGAAGGGGAACTTCCTCGCGGGAAGGTCCTTTACCGACCTTGACGCCCTCAACCGGGAGGCCGCCCTCTGGTGCGCCGAGCAGGGAGGCCGCTGGCGGCGCGCGGCGGCATGCGTCCCGATGCGCGAGCACGAGGCGGCGTGCTCGGCGAACACCAGGCCGCTCGAGGTCACGGCCGAGGTCGAGCGGTACCTGTGCCCGCGCCGGAAGATCTCCTTCGACGGCTTCGTGAGCTTCGAGGGGCACCGCTACGGCGTGCCCTACTGGTACGTCCGCCGCGAGTGCAGGGTGAACCGG
>NZ_OY725714.1 GCF_963360655.1 Collinsella aerofaciens | reverse complement strand
ATATGAAAAAAGGCCCCAACTTGCGTTGGAGCCTCATTCAATGCTCGGGTGGAGACGAGGGGGATCGAACCCCTGACCTCTTGACTGCCAGTCAAGCGCTCTCCCAGCTGAGCTACGCCCCCGTGCGAAAAAGTACTATACGGGAACTCCCCCGCCGATGCAAGGACAATTTTGGAAAAACTTTCCGGAGGCGCGGGCGCCGCTGGGACGAGAGCGCGGCACGGACTCGAGGGCAAGGGACCCGCGATGCCGGATCCGGCCCGCGGGGCGCGCCCAGGGCATCTCGGGTTCCGCCGCTCGCCGGTTTTCGCCTCCACCCCACGGGCCGCCATCCGCCCAACGACCATCCCGCCGGCGCCGGGACCATTATCGGGGCCAATCGCGCTCCCGCCGACCCGGCGATTTCAAAACCATGCCGGTTTACGGGGCCAGGCTGGGAACCCCCGAGCATGCCGTCATCGGTAAAATCAAAACCGCAGGTAGACG
>NZ_OY725713.1 GCF_963360655.1 Collinsella aerofaciens | reverse complement strand
CAATCGACTTGAAGAAGGGGGAGGCCTCGCGGCCTCCCCCTTTTTTTGCGTTAAAGGACAAATTCGGGCACTTGATCGCTTTCCTTCTGTTGTACGGAATGTGGTTTATGGTCGAGATGATCAGCCGTGTCTCTGGAAGTTGTAGACTGCTTTCAATTGCTTCTATTTGTTGTCTGGTGTTGCTGGAGCACCACATCTATTTCGATAACGAGTGAATTGGATCTACAATATTTAAACTCCAGTGAGGCTTATCGTGTCTTCGCGGTATCGGATTCAGGCTTATGTTGCAACGGGGCTCTATCGTCATCTGATAGGGCCCCGTTGCTATTTAAGGTAGTACGAATACGTAAAATCGCTTCTTGTGTTCAATAGCATGTGGTTCTTGCTTATTAGGGTATAAGGTCAGTGCTTCTACATCAGACAGCAAGATCGCCGAGGTCATACGGTCTGTCTGTGATTTATGATCGTCCATACGACCCTTGTTATTTCCAGGGCCACCTAGTTCATTTGTGAACAAAATATGGAGTGCGCGATTCCCGCCCGCGGGGG